>NZ_CP113343.1:951138-1268184 GCF_026683955.1 Arthrobacter sp. MMS18-M83
ATCTCCATGGAACCATTCTCCAGCTCTCAGTGTGCCCGTGGAGCGTGCGGATTATCGACCGGTCGGTTCCCGGCACAGGAACCGACTCCTGCGGAGTCGGTTCCATAGGTTTCATGTTGCCGGAATGCAACCTATTGTTCATCCGCCGGCAGTGAACCCGGTGTCCGTGCGCGGCCCTGGCGTGATAACAACAGTCAGTGAGGGACACTGAAAGCACTGCGACGCCGTACAGCCAGCAAAATGTCCTAGTGCTCGGGCAGCTCGGGTTTGAGGCGATTGTTCTGCCAGGTTCCACCCAGGCCCTTGACGTCGACGAACTCTTCCGGGCCGACAGCAGCCTCCGTGGTGTAGTGATAGATGGCCCGGCCGGTCCGGCGTTGCTGAGCCGGGATCAGCTCGAATACAAGATGTCAGGCCGTCTTGGGTTCGGCCGCGCCCTCCATGCCCGCGCCACGGCCGCGGACATGCTGGGCGCGTCCCATTTCTCGGTCCCGGACGCGCTCGGGATGTCCGAGGCGGTCGCGGTCATCCTGGAAAGGCCCGAAGCGACCCGTTACCAGGATCTGCTCGTCGTCGGCGAGGGCGCACCCCGGATCGTGCCCGTCTCGGAAGTCTTCGAAGGCCTGTCGGCTGTTTTCCGGCATGCTTCCCTGCATGATCCGCTCACGGGCCTGCCGAACAGGCGCATGCTCGAGCTCGAAGTGCCGGCCCTGACCCGGGACACGCCCAGGTCCCGGGTAGGGATCCTCTTCATCGATCTGGACGATTTCAAGGGCGTCAACGACACCTACGGGCACCGGGCCGGGGACATCGTCCTCGCCGAATTCGCCGCCCGCCTCTCCGGATGCGTCCGGGACGGAGACACCGTGGTCCGGCTTGGCGGCGATGAGTTCGCCGTGCTGTTGGTCGGTGTGGATGAAGACGAGGCCGGAGCCGTCGCCGACCGCGTGCTCGAATGCATGGACGAGCACTTCGTCGTGGACGGCCAGCACCTGGACGTCACCGCCACGCTCGGCCTGGCCATGGGCAGTGATGTCCCCGACGATGATGCCTTGAGCCGGCTCGAGGCAGTCCTGCGGCACGCCGACGATGCGATGCTCAACGCCAAACAGGCCGGCAAACGCCGCGTCGGACGGATCTGCCCCACGGTCGATGCGGCCGGGATAACCCGCGAAGCGCTCATCCGCAGACGGCTTCCCGATGCTCTTCGGGACGGCACGCTGAGCCTGCAGTACCAGCCCCTCAGGGACCTGGCCACGGGCGAGGACCATGGCGTCGAGGCCCTGGTGCGCTGGACGGACCCTGAACTGGGCCAGGTCCCGCCGACCGAGTTCATTCCCGTCGCCGAACATACCGGGGAGATCCTCAGGATCGGTGCCTGGGTCATCGACCGGGCCTGCGCGCAGGCAAGGCTGTGGTCCGATGCCGGAACTCCGCTGAGGATCGCGGTGAATGTTTCACCCCTGCAATTGGCATCGGGCACGCTGGTCGGCGACGTCCTGGACGCACTGGCCAAGCACGGTGTCCCGGCCGACCTCCTGGAAATCGAAATCACCGAAGGGACCGCCATAGAAGATATGCCCGGGGCCGCGGCGCAACTGCAGCAACTGATCGACGCCGGTGTCGGGGTAGCCCTGGATGATTACGGGACCGCGTACTCCACCCTCGCGCTGCTCCGGGCCCTTCCCCTGACGACCGTCAAGATCGCCAAGTCCTTCATCGACGAGATCGACACGGACGCACGGGCAGCGGCCATCGTCAACGGACTCATCCATGTCCTGCAAGCCGCAGGAGTCAAAACAACAGCCGAGGGCGTGGAGCGGACCGCGCAACTCACCGCACTTCGCGGAATGGCCTGCGACACCGCCCAGGGCTACCTGATCTCACGCCCGGTAGCACCGGCCGACGTCCCCGCAGCCAGTTGCCGTCGATGAACTTCAGCCTGACCTGCATCGCGGGCGCGTGCGCTGCCGCGTCACGGACCAGCCCCCAAAGTCTCTGACGCCCGCTGCCGAGTCTCACAAACCGTAGGTGGTGGCTCATTGCGTTCCACCTGGCTGTCGGACATTTTGCTGCGCCGTCAGGAGGCATGGGAAGGGGCCGGACGCCGATTCCGGCGCCCGGCCCCTCGAGGCGGGGTTAGCCGCCGATGATGCCGGTGCTGGTGCCGTTCGTGCTGTTCTGCACGGTGCTGGCGATGCCGGCGTTGGCTCCCAGGTTCAAACCGAGGTTCGAGGCCGAAGCGACGGACCCGCGGTCAGTGCTGGTGCCGTTCGTGCTGTTCTGCACGGTGCTGGCGATGCCGGCGTTGGCTCCCAGGTTCAAACCGAGGTTCGAGGCCGAAGCGACGGACCCGCGGTCAGTGCTGGTGCCGTTCGTGCTGTTCTGCACGGTGCTGGCGATGCCGGCGTTGGCTCCCAGGTTCAAACCGAGGTTCGAGGCCGAAGCGACGGACCCGCGGTCAGTGCTGGTGCCGTTCGTGCTGTTCTGCACGGTGCTGGCGATGCCGGCGTTGGCTCCCAGGTTCAAACCGAGGTTCGAGGCCGAAGCGACGGACCCGCGGTCAGTGCTGGTGCCGTTCGTGCTGTTCTGCACGGTGCTGGCGATGCCGGCGTTGGCTCCCAGGTTCAAACCGAGGTTCGAGGCCGAAGCGACGGACCCGCGGTCAGTGCTGGTGCCGTTCGTGCTGTTCTGCACGGTGCTGGCGATGCCGGCGTTGGCTCCCAGGTTCAAACCGAGGTTCGAGGCCGAAGCGACGGACCCGCGGTCAGTGCTGGTGCCGTTCGTGCTGTTCTGCACAGTGCTTGACAGTCCAGCGCCCGCACCGAGGTTCAGACCCAGGTTTGAAACGCTCCCGAAGTTCCCGCGGCTGCCGTTCCAGCCGTTGGTGCTGTTGGTGTTGTTCTGCACCATGCTGGACAGGTCAGCGCCGGCGCTAAGGTTTACGCCCAGGGCAGAGGCAAAGCTGTCCCGGTTGTTCGTCATGGAGTGGGAGCTGACGCTGGACCCGGCACGGGTGCTCAGGTTCTGGTGTGTGCCGGTGTCGGCCGACGCCATTCCGGCTCCGGCGCCGAGCACAAGGACTCCGCCGGCGAAAGCGGTGCAAAGGGTTTTACGGACGAATGATTTCATGGTGTTTTTCCTCACGTGAAATGAATGGTGAACCGGCATGGTGCCGGTCTGCCTGCAGGCGTGCCGCGGAAAGCAGGGCGCGGACGCTTGGGCGTCATCAATCGGGTGAGAAACCGGTCTCCTGCGCAGGTGTCCCCGGTAGGACGAAGCTGAAAACGGAGCCGACCCCGTCCCGGGTCACGGGCAGAACGAAGCGGTAGCCGAGATCGGCAACAGCCATCTGGCCGGCCGGGGCTGTATTGCCGGCCCCGGATTGGCCCTGGCTGCCCGTGTTGGACACTGGCGCGGGCAAAACGAAGGGATCGTCCCCGCCCCGAGCCGGGGACGGGCGCTGAAGGGGGCTGCCCTGACCTGTCATGGAAAGCAACGGGGCCGAGTGGCCGCGTGTGGAAGTGAGAGGGAACGACGCCGGAAGAGAGCCCGTCGGGACCGCAGCTGGACCGCCGGCGGCGGGCTGCCGGGGCGTCAAAGCACCCTCAGCGGTCCCGCTGACAGGGGTTTCGACAGCCCCGGCCGAAGCGGGAAGCGAGGTCACCGGCGGGGCAGTCACGCCGGTAAGCGGAACTTGAACAAGCGGTTGTTCAAGGGGAGGCAGCAGGCTCAATGCGCTGCCCGTCAGGCTGTTCGCCGGGCCGGAGACCGGCTGAATGGCATCCGTGACCAGTTGCGTGACCGGGGCAATCGGTGCCGTAAGTGCACTGGGAAGGGGAGGAATCACCTGCGTTGCCTGCTTGGTCAGTTCTGCCACGGGTGCCAGGACCGGGGTAACGGCGTCCGTCACCGGCGTTGTGGCTACCGGGTTCTGCAAGATCGGGGCCAGGAGTGCAGGGGCCTGCGCGGCGGGGACGGGCGGTGCCGGGGGGTGGGCCGGGGTGACGAGCGATGTGACCGGTCCGGCAAGGGAAGGCAGGAGGCCGCCGGCTGCTGCAGGTTGCGGCTGGCTCAAGGAGCCGGTGGCAGGGGATGATTCAGCGGCCTGGGCTGTGCCGGCGCCGAAAATCAGCCACATCACCACGAACAGTCCGCTGACCAAAAGCAAGCGAACAGCCGAAAGAGGATTGATGCCTATCCGGTCCATTCCACCTCCAATCAGCCCGCCGTCGCGATAGCCGTTGCCGTCCTCCGACACCCTGGAACTCGCAAAAAGCGTCGTGAGTTGCTCGCTGTTTCATAAGGGATTCGGTGACACACGCCGCCTGGATGGGTCACTCTTCAAATAAACACACAGGCTTGACCAGGAGTTGCTGATGCTCTGGTCCGTTTCTGTTGCGCCCGGCGGGGTCCGCGAGCACGGGAGCAGGGCGTGGGGTCGGGGAACCCGCTTAGGCCTTGTGGCGGGATAGTTCGTCTTTGGTGCGCCGGCCGGTGCGGGCGCTCCCCGGCGGTTGCGGTTCCCAGGGTTTGCCGTTGTTGTGGCGGCGCTGCATCCGGCGGACTTCTTTGAGGGTTGCGGCTTCGATGAGTTCCGAAATGGACGCGTACCCTTCGTCTTGGCCGGCGGCCGTGAACGCTGCCCGGACCTGGCCGGCGTCTTCGGCGGTGAAGTATGGGGAAAAGCTTTCGGGTTTGGCTTTGCTCACGGAGACTTACGCCTCGTTCCCCTTCGGCCACGGGTACAACGTCGTGAGATGTGTGAAGGCTTTCGGTGTGCCCGCCTCATCGAAGGTCATGCCTGAGTGCTCGTGGCTTCCGCCGGCGTGGGACACGGCGGCAAGCACGAGCTCCAGGTTGTCTCGGTCCAGGCCGGGCAGGACGTCGGAGAGGATCACCGGCTCTCCCCCGCCAAGGGAAGCGGCGAGCAGCAGGAATCGCCGTTCACCGCCGGAGAGCGCACCTACGTGCTCGGGAATCGAATCGAAGTCGATCCAGGCACGAATCTGATGGGGTCCTTCTGGTGTCTTGCTGGCGCCGATCCAGGGGTTGCCCGGGGCGGCGAAACGACCATTGAAGGCACGGAGGAGCAGCTCGGTGCCGGCTTCGATCGCGTACACGCCTTTTGCCCAGGCGCGGAGGTCATCTGCATGCGTCATGGTCTTGTCCTTCTGGCAGTTATTGTGCGGCGCGGGTGAGGGCGGTTTTGGCCTGGTTCCTGTCGTCGCCGGCTCGATGGCGGCTGTCAGGGCCAGCATATGCGCCGGCCCCGACGTTTGGAGGGTTTAGAACGGAGGTTCGGAGTCGGGGCCGTTGCCCCAGCCACCGGCTCCAGCAGTGGTTTGCGGGGTTGCCCAGGGATCGTCTTGCGGGAACGATTGGGCCGCGCCCTGGTTGCTGAACCCGCCGGCAACCGCGCCGCCCTGGGCGGCGGAGCGCTGGGTGCGGTTGACTGCCGTGTAGCGGAGAGATAGGGCAACCTCGTCGACCTCGAGCTCCACCACGGTCCGCTTCTCCCCCGCTTTCGTCTCATACGTCCGCGGCTTCAACCTGCCGGAGACGAGCAAAGATTTGGGAAGGTACTTCCCGGACCTTGTGGCGGCGGCCGCCGCGCAGATCCCTCCGGGGTGTGTGGTCGATGGTGAGGTGGTCATCTGGTCCGGGGGTCGGCTGGATTTCGATGCGCTGCAGCGGCGCCTTGTCACGTCAAAGGCGGCACTGCCTGGGCTGGTGCGGGAGCTCCCGGCCTCGTTCGTGGCGTTCGATGTGCTTGCCGTTGCGGGGCATGACACAAGGATGGCGCCGTTGTCGGAGCGCCGCGCGCTGCTCGAGGAGCTGGCACGGGACTGGTCTGCCCCGTTGAACCTCTCCCCCGTGACCAGGGACCGGGACGTGGCGGTGACCTGGTTCGAAGAGATGACGGCCGCCGGCATTGAAGGGCTCGTGGTCAATTCCCTGTTGAATGAGCGTGTTGATGCTGTTCAAGAGGGGTGTGTTTGGTGCAAGGATGGCGTGTTTTCTGGGTTCCGGCGGGGCGCTCAGTCGAGTCGAAACGATTGTCGGTCGTGGGTGGTTGGGATGGCCTGGCGGAGGACGAGGAGCGGGCCGGTGTCCGTCCGGGGACGCCGATCCTGCTTTCGCCGGACTGCCAGATCGACGGAAGGTTGGCCCGGTTTCTGGTCCGTTCCTCCTTCGCCAGGCTGGAGCAGGAGACGAAGCGGAATTATGCGACGGACTACTGCGTTTTCTTCGACTTCCTGTGGCGTCGAGACAAGGACTGGGACGGGGCCACCCCCGACGATCTGTGGGATTTCGAGGACTGGCGCACGAGGTCGCTGAGCAACCCGCGGCGGGTCGGCGGTGCCCGTTGGAATCGGGGCCTTGCGGCTTTGGGCCGCCTGTACTCGTGGGCGGTCAAGCAGGGTTACGTGTCCGCGAGCCCGGTTGAAACGCGGGAGGCGGTCGGCCGGCACGGGCAAGCGCTGGAGGTGCCGGCCGCCCGGGCGAAGAATGCGAGGTCCAGCGATGTGCGCTGGCTGACGCCAAGGATGTTCCGGCGTTGGGTGGATGTCGGCTTGCGCGGATTCTCCGCCGACGGTGTGCCGGGCGCGGCATGGGGCGGGCGGATGGAGGACCGGAATTCGGCTTTCGCCGATCTGTTGTTCTCATCGGGTCTGCGGCTGACCGAGGCCGCTTCGCTTCTCAGTCTCGAGGTCCCACAGTCCGAGGTGGGAGACCGCAGGTACTATTCGGGCCGGCTGGCTCCGGTGGTGACGAAGTCGAAGCGGGCCCGCACGTTCTATGTGGCGGCACCGGTGGTGGGCGAGATCGAGGCGTACTCCGATGCGGGCAGGGCCCGGGTGATCCGCCGTGCGCAGCGGCAGGGCCGGTATGACGTGTTGCCACGAATGCGTCTGGTGACGTCGGTCTCCGGGCGCCGAATGAAGGTCCTTCACTGGCGCGATCGTGACGGAATGCTTGGCGAGACGGCCCTGGCCCGGGCAAGTGTCGAGGAGCGGGCAATTCTTTTCACTGAGGGGCCCGAGGGTCCGGAACCGCTTTGGCTGTGGCTGAACGAATCCGGTCTGCCGTTTCGGCCAGCGTCCTGGGAGGGCGTGTTCCGGACGGCCACGGAACGGTGCGCGATGGCCCTCTCGGGAGAAAAGGGTGATGCTCCGTTCTGCACGCCGCATATGTGTCGGCATTCGTTCGCGCTCTTTATGCTGGTCGCTCTCCACCACGCGACGGATGTCCGGCTTGGCCTGACACCGAAGGAGCGCCGCGATTTCCGCCTCCTCTACGGGGATCCGTGGCGGATGGTCCAGGACCTTCTCGGGCACGCGGACGTCGAAACCACCCGCAGGATCTATCTGGCCCCGGTCTCCGATCTCCAGCTGCACTCGCTGATCTCCTCGCCTGTGCCTGGTTCGGGGGACCCGGAGGGCGGGGCAGCCGATGATGTCTCCTGGATTCTGACACGGCTCGCAGCCGAGACAGGCACGATCCAGGACCTGGTTGAAGACGAGGCGGTCCTGTGAGCGGCCGAGGACAGCGGGCGGTCCTGCCGCCGGAGCCGCACCACCGGCCGGTTCCGCGGCCCCATGATGGGCTGAAGGTCGAGCACCGCGACAGGAAAGGGCGCGTGGGCACGTTCAACTTCGAGGAACTCCCGGTCAGCGTGGAGCTCCAGCGCGCCTTCGCGCGGTGGTTCGCCGAGAAGTGCGCTCCGGGCGGCGGCTGGGACTCGCTCCCGTCCAGCAAAGCCATGTGGTTCCGTCTTACCGCATTTGGGCGCTTTTGCGCCGAACAGGACAGTCCGCCCCAGCTCCTCGCCGACATCACCCCGGCATTGTGGAACAGGTGGCGGATGCGGCGGCCGGAAGGCATCCACGGCTACTCACAGGTGACCTCACTGGGCGGCTTTTTCAGGAGACACGGCGAGCTGAGCGAGCCTACGAGGTCCGCGATGGCCCGACGGCTTCCCCTGGTCACGTCCACGGTACGGGCATTGGCCCCGGATGAATTCGAGGAGGTGCGCGCAGCGGCCCGGAGGATGTTCCGTTCCGCCCACCTGAGAATCCGGACCAACACAGAACATCTAAAACGATGGCGTGAGGGATCCTTCGAGCATCAAAGCCGCGATTGGCTCCTCGGAGAGGCCCTGGACTCGCTTGCCAGCACCGGATATGTCCCCTACATGCTTCGTGAAAGCGGGACCAAACGTACTATTCACCGTTATGTCGCAGTCCTCGGCGGGGAGGCCCCGCAGTACACGTGGATGCGTCTCTTCCTGACGCGGTCCGAAGCATACGCGCTGGCCGTGCTACTCGTGGTGGAGTTCGGGCTTAACGCGACCGTGGTGTCGGAAATGCGCGCCCCTCGGGCCTTGCAGGACGGCGGATCCGGGGGCTTCCCGATCTATCGGTTGGAGTTGGAGAAGCGGAGGCGGGGAGCCGGCCGTCACTTCGAGACCCGGAATGTCCCGGACACCGGTGCCGACACGCCAGGGCGGCTGATCTCGAAGGCTCTCGAGGCGACTTCCCATGCGCGTGCCTTTGTCGCCGCCGCCGACAGCACCCTGGACTTCCTGCTCATCTGGCGGAACGCCCAGCCGGGACCCAGGAACGTGTCCCCCGTGGCGCCGTTCGGGATCGGCCTGACGAAGAACGCGGCCGACTCCTGGCTCCGGGAAACCGGCCTGACCGGCGCTCCCCTGCAAAGACTGCGGAAAACAGTCAATGTGCTGCACCGAAGGGAACCCGGCCAGAACAGCCAGGACACCCACGACGCGGTCTATGTCCTTCCCGAACCCCAGGTGCAGCAGGCATCCGTCCCGATCATCGCCGAGGGCGCCGAGAGCGCCCTCGCACATGCCCGGCACACCGTCCTGCGCGCCCAGCTTGCCGACACGACCAGCCCGGGTTCCCTGGAGACCCCCACCGCCGCCTGCTGCGGCTACAAGAACAGTCCGTTCAGCGCCCAGGGAACGGGATGTCGGGCCTCGTTCCTGATGTGCACGGCGTGCCCGAACGCGCGGATACACCCGAAGCACCACCCGCGCCTGGCATACCTGTACCTCGCGCTGGCCAGCCTGCGTTCGGTCCTGGATGACGAGATCTGGGCAGCGGACTGGGTAAACCCGTTCATGCGTCTGGAGGACCTCAAGCGCAGGCTCGGTGACCAGGTCTGGGCGACCGCTCTCGCCGGCGTGAGCTCCACAGACAGAACAACCATCGGCAGTCTTCTGGAAGGACAGTACGACCTATGACCCTCGCAACCGAAGAGACGGCGTCGCGCCCGGGACCGAATGCCTACGCCATCCTGCCCGGCCTGGTCGAGGAGGGCTTCTCGGGCCCGGTCCCCCTGTTCGGGGACCCGTCTTGGAGCCTGGACGCCCTGGCGCACGGCCCCGGCGTGTCACGCGCGACGATCCACTGGAAGACTGTGCCCGCGGCATTCAGGGAGGAACTGCGGCACCTGACATGGCTGCTGATCAACACTTCGCTGCCCGCCAGCTTCCTGATCGGCAGACACCCCCGGTGGCGGACCACCGTGTCACCCCGGCACGTGTATCCCACCGTGGCGATATGGAGGGCATTCTGCCAATGGCTGGAAGAGAGGGGAGGCCCATCCCTCCGTGCCTGCACTCCGGCAGATCTGCAGGCCTACGCCCTCCACCTTGCAACAGACCGGGCAATGACGCGTAACCCCGCCCAGAAAGTCCTCGCAGCCCTGACCCGGCTCTGGGCACTGGACTCCTCGAACCCCTTCCCGGTCGGCTTCTGCGAACCGCCATGGCTGACAGAGGGCGCCGATGATTTCCTTCCGGCCGGCTCCTCCGCGGGCGAGAACTCAACAGAACCGATCACCCCGGAAACCATGGGACCACTGCTGATCTGGGCCCTGCGCGTGGTCGACGACTTCGCCGAAGACATCCTCACCGCCGTCCAACGTAAAGAAGAAATACTCGCCAGAAGCAAGCAGAACTCGGCCACTCCAGAAGGCCAGGCTGCGCTCGAGGACTACTTGGGAGCCCTCATTGCAGCCGGCACATCGCCACCGAGCATGGCAGCCGGGAACAAGAGCGGACTCGCCGCGACGTACATCTCCTACGTAACGGGGGCGGCGGTTCATCAGGTCCACCATCAGGTATTCGCAGGGCGCTGGCGGGAACAGCTCTTGTCCGCCGGTGGTCCCGCTCCCGTCTTCACCGAGATCTCGGGCACGGTCGATGGCCGCGCCTGGAAGGAATTCATTGACTACTCCGAGGCGGGGACTCTCAAGACCCATCTGACGACCGCGGCCTACATTGTGGTGTCGTACTTGACGGGAATGCGGCCCCGCGAGCTCCAGGGACTCGAAAGGGGCTGCTGCCCGGAGCCGGAATCGGGGCGCTACCTGATCTACGGCCGCGTTTACAAGACGGCCATCAACGACGACGGGAACCACGTCCCGCAGGGAACCCTCCGCGACGTTCCCTGGGTTGCCATCGAACCGGTGGTACGGGCCATCCGCACCCTCGAAAGGATCAACCCCGACGGGTATCTATTCGGAGACCTGCCCCCCGGCACCATAAACATGCGCATCGAAAAATTCATTACATGGGCGTCGAACCTCGCCAAGAGCCTGGACCGCCCCCACGACAATCCCCGGGGACAAGTACGGCTCGATCGGGGTCTCGCGGTTCCGCCGGACGCTGGCCTGGCACATCGGCCGCCGCCCCGGCGGACTCGTCGCCCTCGCTGTCCAGTACGGCCACCTGCGCACCGCCATCAGTGGCGGCTACGCGTCCCGCAGCCGGAACGGAATGCACGACCTGCTCGACCTGGAAGCGGCTCTCGCCACCGCCGACACCCTCGCCTCGCTCAACGAAGACCTGGGCAACGGCGCAGGCATCTCAGGCCCGGCGGCACGCAGAGCCATCAACGCCGCCCGGCATGCCCCCGAATTCGCAGGCACCATCGTCAACGCGAGGCAGGCCCGGGAGCTCCTGGAGAACCCATCGCTGACCGTCTACGAGAACCCGTCCGCGATGCTCATGTGCGTCTACAAACCGGACCGCGCCCTCTGCAACCGCCTCACCGAACGCGAAACACCGCGCCTGGACCGCTGCGTCCCCTCCTGCGCGAACATCGCACGAACCGATGACCACGCACACCTGATGCGACAAGAGGCCGAATCCCTGGAGAACCAGGCTCCGAAGTCCCCCGAGCCCCTCGGACACCGGCTGGAAGCCCGGGCACGGCGGCTGCGTCAGGAAGCCGACCAACACGACCGTTCCCGCATCGTTATCGAGGAGCGACAATGAGCCCCGCGCACGACGAACGCGCCCGCATCCAGGCGGCCATGGAGCGAATCCTGGCCGGGAACCCGGAAAGATCCAACGGGGCCCTGACCATCATGGCCCTCGCCGCAGAAGCAGGCGTCCCGCGAAACGCGCTCACCCAGCGGCACGTCGACCTGAAGAACCTCTTCTACGAGAAGGTACGGGCTCGCGGCGGGACACCTGACGGCGAACTGCGCCTCCGGCGCGAGACGGCCAGGTTGAAACGGTTGCGGGAGGACGACAGAAGAGTGATCCAGCAGCTGAAAGCAGACAACGAAACCCTGATAGGGGCACTCCACCTCGCACAACTCCAAAATGAAGAAATCCGACGGCGACTGGCAGAGTCCGGAAGCACGGTCCATGCCATCGGCAGAGGTTGATGCAAGGACTAGAAAGGAGGCGCCCTCCTCATGAACTGCGCCTTCGCCTGGAAACCGGGGCAATCCCACAATCTGATATCGTCTGCAGTCCTTTCGTGGGAGCGTAGCTCTTACGGGTTGCCGCCCGGGTGCAGCCCTACCCTGCGGCGGCGCAAGAAGGCCAATGTCTTTACGGCCAGGCGGGCAGGCCCGGCCGTGGCGCGTTCGCGGACGTCTGCGATGGCTGCGTTCCAGATCCCGTCCGAGTAGGTGGGGTAGGCGTGGGTGGTGCGGGCAATATCGGCCGTTGTCAGGCCTTTTTGGACGGCCAGTGCCAGTTCGGCCAGGGATTCCCCGGCCCGGGGGCCAACGATCGTGCCGCCCAGGATTTTTCCGCCCCTGCCCAGGGTGAGGCTGGTGAACCCGTCGGTGCGCTCGTCAGTGACGGCGCGGTCCACGTGCCGGTGCGTCACCGTCCGTGTCCTGTGCCGAGGGTGATCCGTCTGGGAGGATCCGACGGCGGCCAGTTCGGGCGAGGTGTAGGTCACCCTGGGCACGACGGGGCTGACGCGCCGGTTCAGACCCAGGACCGCGTTGGTGGCCGCGGTGCTGGCATGGACCCCGGCGACGTGGGTGAACCGGGGGTTGGCGGTCACGTCCCCCGCGGCCCAGACCAGGGGGTTGCTGGTGCGCATCCTCTCATCGGTGAGCACTTGGCCGCGCTCATCCAGATCCACACCGATCCGGTCCAGACCCAGGCCTTCGGTGCGCGGTATCCGGCCGGCGGCGAACAGGACGGTCCCGGCCTCGATGGACGTCCCGTCGTCCAGAAACAGACGGTACCCGGCGGTGGTGTCCTCAGCATGTGTCACCGCAGCTTGTTCCCTGATGTGCACGCCGTCCGCTTCGAGGCTTCGCCGCACGATGGCTACCGCGTCCGCGTCTTCCTTGGGCAGCAGTCGCGAGCGGATGATCATCCTCACCTCGGATCCGAGGCGGGCGAAGGCCTGGCTGAGTTCGCAGGCGACCGGGCCGCCGCCGATGACGGTGAGCCTGTCCGGGAGCGTTTCAAGGTCCCAGATGGTTTCGGAGGTGAGCACCGAAGCCTCCGGCAGGCCGGGGACCGCGGGCCGGGCCGGTGCCGCGCCGACGGCGATCAGCGCCTGCCGGAACCGGATGGTCCTGCCGCCAATCTCCGCCGTTCCCGGCCCAGTGAAGGCGGCACTGCCGGCGATAACCTCAACCCCTGCCGTTTCCAGGGCGGCAGGAGAGTCCGCGGGTTCGATGGTTCTGATCGCACGGGCGATCCGCTCCCGCACTCCGGTAAAATCCGCATCATCATCCGTGTCACGATCCGTGGGGTTCCGGGCGGGGCTGCGGCGGGTTTTGGCCAGTGCCGCCGCGGAGAGGATCGTCTTTGACGGCACGCATCCTGTCCACAGGCAGTCCCCGCCGGTCCGGTCCCGTTCCACCAGGATGGTGCTCGCGCCGAAACCAGACGCCGTCATGGCTCCGACGATGCCTGCCGTTCCACCGCCGATCACCAGGAAATCGACGAGGCCGTCACTATTTACCATCAGGGCGCTCCTTCACACAGGGTAGGGAATGCAGGGATCTGTCAGGACAGCGTGGAAACCTTATCCTCAGGCGCCAGCGTACCGCTCCGTTCCCCCCGGGCCGGGCGCGGCCGGCGTCAAGGTCAGGAGAGGAACGAGCATGGCCGATGAAATGGCCGCTAAAGCCGCCGACAGGTACGCGGTCTTTGCCCGTTTCTATGATGTGCTCTCCGCCGAGTACCCGGTGTACCGGGCAGGGCGGCGGCTGGGCATCAACGCCCTCGGGCTCCGGCCCGGACAGCGGGTCCTGGACATCGGCTGCGGCACCGGGCTGAATTTCAGCCTGCTCCGGGACCGGATCGGCCCGACCGGAACGATCATCGGCATTGACCGCAGCGCGGCGATGCTCGAGCGGGCCCGGCACCGTGCCGCAGCCCATGGTTGGGCCAACATCATCCTCATCCGGGCCGACCTGCTCACCCTGGACCCGGGCGCCGTCGGTAGGGACATCGCCGGTTCAGACGCGGCAGGAACCGCGCAGGCGGCGCTGGCCACCTATTCCCTATCCCTCATGCCGGACCGGCAGGCCGCGTGGAACACCATGGTCTCCTTGCTGGAAGACGGCGCGCGGGTCAGCGTCGTGGACATGCAGGACCCCGTCGGCCCTGCGCGCTGGCTGACCCCCCTGGCACGCTTCGCCTGCCGTCTGGGCGGGGCGGACATCACAGCGCACCCCTGGACTCTGGTCGAGGAACGCTGCACCGGCATCGTCAGCGCCTCGACCCGGGCAGGACACATCCAGGTCCGCGCCGGCACACTTCGCCCCGCCTCCTAGCGGGAGTGGCTTCAGAGGTAGCTGCAGATCCGGCCGGCGTCGCAGGCATCCGGGTCCGCCGCGGCCGCGACGGCGTGGTACTCCGCGACGGTGGCGCGCAGCGCGGCAAGTTCGGCGATCTGCGCGTCGAGCTCGGTCAGTTGTCCGGCCAGGAGGTCCCGGACATGGGTGCAGGGGGAGCGACCTGCGTCGTGCAGGCGCAGGATTTCCCGGATCTGCGCCAGCGCCAGCCCCGCGGCGCGCCCGCGGCGGATGAAGTCGAGCCGGCTGATGGTTTCGCCCGTGTAGTCGCGGTATCCGTTGGCGGTGCGCTCCGCAGCCGGCAGCAGCCCGTTCTCTTCATAGAACCGCAGGGTCTTGCTCGTCATGCCCGCGGCCTGGGCTACTTCACCGATTCGCACCATGTACCTCGTCTTCCCATCCTCCGGGCCTTCCAGTATAGGAGAAGGTTTTCATGGGGCAAAACCGGGGAGGCGGCCCCGGTTCGCCGGGCACCGTCGGCGGCTTGTCTGCCGTTTCCGGGTGGCCTCTTGACCTTCCTGCGCGGGGCAACGTGCAGACTGGGGGAAGGACCGGTACACCAAACTACACAGTGCAGCTGCGTGGCCGGCAACGACTTTGGAGGTCTTATGAGCGCAGCATCGGTTTTTGATTACGATCTGGCGGTGATCGGTTCCGGCGGGGGCGCGTTTGCGGCCGCGATCCGGGCCAGCAACCTGGGCAAACGGGTGCTCATGGTTGAGCGCTCAACGGTGGGCGGCACCTGCGTGAATACCGGGTGCGTGCCGTCCAAGGCCCTGCTGGCCGCGGCCGAAGCCCGCCACGTGGGCCTGGACGCCACGGGACGCTTCCCGGGCATCAGCACCTCCGCCGGACCGGTGGACATGCCGGCGCTGATGGAGGGCAAACGGATGCTGGTCGAGGGGATGCGCTCGGAAAAGTACGTGGACCTGATCGCCGACTACGGGTGGGACCTGCGCCAGGGAACCGCCTCGTTCGCCGGAACCCCCGCCGACCCGGTCCTTCAGATCAGCTACCCCGACCGGCCCGTGGAGTCCGTCACAGCTGCCCACTATCTGATCGCTACCGGCTCCGCTCCCTGGGCACCCCCGGTACCGGGGCTGGAAGAGACCAGATACTTGACCTCCACGAGCGCGATGGAACTGCAGGAGGTACCCGAATCCTTGCTGGTGGTCGGCGGCGGCTATGTGGCCCTGGAACAGGCCCAGCTCTTCGCCCGGCTCGGTTCGAAGGTGACCATGCTGGTCCGCTCCCGGCTCGCCTCCGCGGAAGAACCGGAAGCGTCCCTGGCGCTCATGAGCGTGTTCGCCGACGAGGGCATCCGTGTCATCCGCCGAGCCGTGTTGTCCTCGGTGCGCAAGGATGAGTCCACCGGCATGATCATCGCGACCGCCGACGTCGCCGGCGGGCAGGAAGAGCTGCGGGCGCACCAGCTGCTGGTCGCCACAGGCCGCCGCGCCGTCACCGACGCCCTGGACCTGGACACGGTCGGGGTCAAGACCGGAGACCGGGGCGAGGTCCTGGTCCAGCCCACCCTGGCCAGCTCGAACCCGAGGATCTGGGCCGCCGGGGATGTCACCGGCCACCGCGAATTCGTCTACGTCGCCTCCTCCCACGGGGCCCTGGTCGTGGAGAACGCGTTCAACGACGCCGGCCGCGAGGTCGACTACCGCCACCTGCCCCGCGTCACGTTCACCAGCCCGGCCCTGGCCGCGGTCGGGCTCACCGACAAGGAAGCCAACGGCCAAGGCATCAGCTGCCAGTGCCGGATCCTGCCCCTGGAATACGTGCCCCGGGCACTGGTGAACAGGGACACCCGGGGATTCATCAAGATCGTTGCCGATAACGACACCGGGAAAATCCTTGGCCTGACCGCCGTGGCCAAAGACGCCGGAGAGCTCGCCGCCGCGGGCGTGTACATCCTCAAAGCCGGAATGAGCGTGGAGGACGTTGCCAACTCCTGGGCCCCGTACCTGACGATGGCCGAAGGCATCAAGATCGCCGCCCAGTCCTACACCACCGACGTCTCACGCCTTTCCTGCTGCGCCACCTGAACAGGCACGGGCCAAAGGACGCGAGCCGGCAAGGAGCAGGAACAGAGCGCACCGTGTCGCCACGACGGCTGGGGTCGCCGCAGCCACCGGTTCGCCTGGTTTCTTTCGCTGTTTCCGCTGGCCGCTGCGGTGTGGATGTGAATTCGCCGAATATCCAACTGCCTGGGCGGTGTCGGTAACCAAGGATTCCAGCCAAACCGGCTTCCTCTGCGCAATGCCCTCCCATCTCCTCCAGGGTGTACGGGGCCGCAGGTTGGCCCTGCTATGAATTCTGTGTTTCCCGCAGCCTCGGTGCCTCCAGGGGCGCGGTGGAGGGTGGCCGGCGGAACAGGATCAGGAACGCGATCGCACCGGCGAGGAAGATCAGCGCGGCGACCCAGGTGTTCACGCGCAGTCCCAGGATCAGGTTTGCGTAGTCCGAGCGCATCAGTTCGAACACGAACCGCCCGGCCGTGTAGGAGGCGACGTAGAGGGCGAAAACACTCCCGGCGCCGAGGCGGAACCTCTTGTCCAGCAACAGGATCAGCAGCCCCACGACCAGGCACCACAAGGACTCGTACAGGTACGTCGGCTGGAAGTATCCCAGGACCACGGGCGCCCCGGAGGCGTCCGTGAGGGCAGCCCCGGTCTGCGGGTCCATGGGGTGGATCTGCAGTTTCCACGGCAGGGCCGTCGGGTCACCGTAAAGTTCGTTGTTGAACCAGTTGCCCCACCGGCCCAGCCCCTGGGCGAAAACAACACCCGGTGCCACAGCGTCCAGGAACCCGACGAAGGAGACCCCGGCCCTCCGGCAGCCGATCCACGCGCCCAGACAGCCCAGGGCGATGGCACCCCAGATCCCCAGCCCGCCGTCCCAGACCGCGAAGGCGTTCCACGGGTTTTTTCCCGGCAGGAAGTACAGTTCCGGGTCGGTGATCACATGGTAGATCCGGCCGCCGATGATCCCGGCGGGAATGGCCCAGATGCAGATGTCCAGTACCTGGCCGGGCCGGCCTCCGCGCGCCTGCCAGCGCCGTGACCCAAGCCAGAGGGCCAGGCCGATGCCGGCCATGATGCACAGTGCGTAGAAGTGGATCGTCAGCGGTCCCAGATGGAACGCGCTAACGGTCGGGGACGGAATGAAAGACTCGGTAGGGGGCACGGTGGACATGGCATCCTGTCAGGAAAACAGCGGAACATGGAAGGCATTGAAAGCGGGCACGGGGCACGGATACGCAGGCGCGTCGCGGGAGTCGGTCATCACCGGCGCCGGCACCGGCATCGAGTACCGGTGCGCCCCGGCCGCGCTCCGGGCAGCCCATACGGTCCGGGACGCCGGGCGTGTCCCTGGTTTACGGCAGCGGGGTGATGAGGCTGTTGTGCCACGTCAGACCGAGTGTTCCGGGAGTGGGTCCGTGGGGCTTTCCGTCGCTGTGCCAGATGATGACTGCCGCTTCGCGGTTGCCCAGACAACCGGAGACTGTGTTCGTTGCCGTCGCGGCACCGTTGGCGTCGGCGGTGAAGTTATTGGTGGTGCCCTGGCTGTCGCCCCAGGGGGTGAAGCGGCCCGGGCCCTGGACATCCAGGTGGACCACGAAGGTGCTGTAGGAGCCGTTGGGGACCAGGCCCGTCAAATGACTCACGGCGTTTTCACCGCCGGCGGTGCAGCTGAAGGACACCGTTCCGGCGGCTTTCTCCCATTGCCCCAGGGTGATATTGAGCGCCGAGCCGTCCGCTGCCACCAGCGCTGTCCCGGGGTCCGCGGCCTTGGCAGCCGGTACCGTTCCGGCAGCATGGGTGATGCCCTGCGGCCCGGAGCCGGCCGGGGCCCCGGGGAACTCTGGAACACCTGGGGATCGATCACGGAGCCAAGCTTGGATTCGTGGGAGAAAAAGTCCATGTGCAGCTGATAGGTTGCCTGCGCCGGGGCGGAGGACGCGGCCGTTGTGGGCGGAGCCGACGGCGAACCCTGTTGGGTGGTGGCTGCGCTGCAGCCGGCCAGCGCGGCCATGGTCACAATACCGGCGAGTGCTACCGGGCCACGGCGCAGGTGCCGCTTGAATCCTGACGTTAAACCTCTGTTGGTCATCATCTCTCCTGGACGTCGACATAAGGGGTGCGTTCCCCTCCATGAGCATGGCCGCACACCTGAACCACGTACACAACATACCGATCGTTCCGTCGTAGTACGGGCCCCCGCGGAAACCCCGCGACATGCCACTTTCTGCTGCATTCGGTAATGATCGTTCGCACGACACCGTTTGAGATCCTTCACGGACCAAGGAATAAAAGGGCTTGCCGTGCAACGGCTGCCGCGTACGCACCCTCGCAACGGGTACCGCCCTTCGCAATACACCAAATGTGCGAGGGCTTCGCGGCTTCTAACAGGCCAGGCCGCCATGGCCCTCGGCTGATTTTTGGTGAAATATTCACGCTGGCGTCGGACCCTTCACTTTTTTACGAGCCTGTGTTTATCGGTCTTTGACCGCATCCGGTCTCCCCGGTACCGGCTGCGACCCTTGCGCTCAGGTGCTTCTGCCGGCCAGGACGTCGGGAAGTTCGGTCAGGGTTGTGACCGTGTGGTCCGGTGGGGTGAAGTAGTCGGGGTAGCGTGCGCCGGCACGGTTGATCCAGGCCGTTTGCAGGCCTGCTTTGGCTGCTCCGTGGATGTCCCAGGGGTGTACGGCGACCAGCAGCATCTGCGAAGGGGCGGTGTCGCTGGCCTGCGCGGCGTAGCCGTACGAGGCCGGGGCCGGTTTCCAGGCCGGGGCGTGTTCGACCGAGAGCAGGGCTTCGAACTCCCCGCGGATGCCGGCAGGTTCGAAGAGCTTCTCAGCGACCGTGGTGGAGCCGTTCGTCAGGGTGATCAGACGGTACCCGGCCTGTCGCAGTGCCCGGACACCGTCGGGGATCTCGGGGTGCAGGCCCAGCGCGGCCATGCCTGCCATGATGTGCTCCACGGCCTGGCCCGGCTCGCGGTTGAGGCCGGTGCCGGCGAGCAGGCCGCGCAGCGCCTCGGCCCCGATCTCGGCGAACGTGCCGTTGTCTCCGGCCACGGTGAGGGCGAATCCGTCTCTGAGGAGAGTGGCGAACCAGAGCTTGGCCAGGGCCGCGGGGGCGCCGACCTCCGTGAAGCGCTCCGTCATCGGCGACATGTCCGAAAGGGTTTCATTCACGTCAAAGACAATGACCAAGGGGTTCGTGCTCACAAGGTTCTCCTTCAAAGCATGGGGCCGGGGGTTCAAGGAACCGACTCTGTCGGATTCCCGGCCCGGATGGTAGGCGGCTGAACCGGTTACCGGGGGGCGGGTGCCGGTCAGCGCAGGTAGTCGGCGAATTCCTTTTCGAAGTACTGCTTGGGTCTGGCGCCGATGATGGAGATTTTTCGTTCGCCGTCTTTGAACAGGAACACGGACGGAATGGAGGTGATCCCGAAGGCGCCGGCGGTTTCGGGGTTTTCATCGACGTTGACTTTCACAACGTCGATTTTGTCGGCGTATTCTTCGGCGAGCTGTTCCAGGACCGGGGAGAGCTTGGTGCAGGGTCCACACCAATCGGCCCAGAAATCCACGACGACGGGTTTGGCTGACTGCAGGACGTCGGCGTCGAATGAGGCGTCGGTGACCTCTTTGGTGGTTGTCATGATTTTTTCCTTTCCTGAATGGCCTGATGTTGTTGTCCGGGCATGTTCCCGGTCTGATCAGCGGGTCAGGCCTTTGTCCTTGAGCCAGGCTGCGGCTGCGTCGGCCGGGTTTTGTTTGGCGTTGCCGGAGACCTGTTCGTTGAGCCTGAGCAGGTCTCCGGTGGTCAGTGCGCGGGAGACCTTGTTGAGCACCTCGGCTGCTTTGGCGTCGACCCGGTCCGCCCGGACCAGGGGAACCACCTGCTGGGCGGCGAAGTTGTTCAAAGGATCCTCCAGGGTGAGCAGATGGTTCTGGCTGATCAGCGGCGACGTGGTGAACACGTCGGCGGCCTGGATCGTGTCATCGAGCAGCGCTTTGACGGTGAGCGGACCCCCGCCGTCGCTGAAGGGGACGAACTGTTTGGGCACGCACCCGTACTTGGTTTTCAGGCCGGGCAGGCCCTGCGGACGGTCCTGTGCCTCCGGTGGCATGCCCAGGGCGATCCTGTCGCAGACACGGCCCAGGTCGGTGAGGGTTTTGAGCCCGTATTTCGCCGCGGTCGCTTCGGTGACGACGATGGAATCCTTGTCCTCGGCACTGGCCGCGTCCAGAACCGCGAGCCCTGCGGGAAGTTTTCCGGGAAGGGCTTTCATCACGTCTGCCGCGCTGACGGCGGCGGCGTTCTTGTCCGCGTAACGCAGCAGGTTGCCGCTGTAGTCCGGGACCAGGTCGATGGAGCCGTCCTGAAGGGCCCTGACATACACTTCGCGGGATCCGATACCGGGTTTGGTCGTCGCGTTGATGCCTGCCGCGTTCAGTGCACCGGCATAGATATTGGCCAGGGTCTCGCTCTCGGGGAAGTTCGCGGAGCCGACCACGAGCGGGCCGCCCTGGGCCGCGGTCCCGGTGGAGGCGTTGGACAGCGGGCTGCCGCCCGTGCCGCAGGATGCCAGGGCCAGGGTCAACAGGGTCCCGGCGGCCAGGACTGCCAGGCGGGCGACCGCCGGTCGGGGGTGCGGGGTATTCATGGTGGTGCTCCTTCCCCGGCCGCAGGGGCGGCCGGTCTTGATCCAAGGGTCCATGCCGCCCGGCGGCGCGCTGCCGGCCGGTCCAGGGTTGGCGATTCCGGTTTCTCAGGCGGTCAGTGGTTCCGCGGACGGGAGGTCCAGGTCGGTGCGGGCGTAGTGGTTGAAGTAGTTGGTGAACAGGTTCGCCGCGATATGGGCGAAGGCTTCGGCCAGTTCCGACTCGGTCCAGCCGGCTTCCAATGCTGCCTGCCAGAGGGCGTCGGAGACGTCGCCGGTTCGGGCGGCGGCCTGGCGTGCCACCTCGGTGATGGTCTCGAGTTTCGCATCGAAGTCTATTTCGCCGGCACGGATCGCGAGGATCTGTTCCTCCGTCAGCCCGGCTTTACGGCCGGAGACAGTGTGGGCGGCCTGGCAGTAGTCGCAGCCGTTCTGGTTGCCCACGGCCAGTGCGATGGCTTCCTTCGTGCGGGCGTCGAAGGTCCCGTGGGCGGCGATGGCCTGGGAAATGCCGTGGTAGGCGGCGATCACCACGGGTGAGTGGGCCATTTCGGCGTGGATGTTCAGCAGTTTGCCCATGCGTTTTTCCAGTTTCCCGGCGATCTCTTTGGATTCCTCGGGGGCGCTGGCGACGGTGTGGACGGGAATGCGGGCCATGGTGTCTCCTTCTGTTGGTTCATCGATGCTGTGGCTGGTTCACGGTGCGTTGGTCCCGGGCGGCAGGATGGTTCGGGGCCGGTTCTGCTCAAGACCGGATCCTGTCCGCTGCCAGTGTGGTCGGGTTGCCGGGGACTTCCGTGGACGTGCCGCACAGGGGTTTGCTGGCGGTGATCAGGGTGTAGCCGATGGCTCCGGCGTCCACTGCCCGGCGCACGGCCGCAAGGTAGGGGCGGATGGCGGCGGGGTCGGCGTTCGCTGCCTCCAGGAGGGTTGGGGCGGTCATGGCCAGCGCGTTGAGGCGGGCCTCGATCCGGTCCAGCATGCCGGCCAGGGCATGGTTGTGGTCTTCGATCCGCTCCACCACCAGCCCGGCGCCGGTGAGCAGCGCACCGTAGTCCGCGGTGCTGCGGGCATCGGCGATGCAGGCGATCCATGAGGTGAGCGTGCGCAGCTCCGGCGGAAGGACGCCCGTGACGGTGACGTCCGTGATGCCGGCCCGGCCCCCGGGTGCCAGGACACGTGCGAATTCGCGGGCGGCCTGTTCCTTGTCGGGGAAGGTGCAGAACGCGCATTCGCAGATCAGCGCATCGAACGTGCGGTCCGGGAAGGGGAGGTTTTCGGCGTCGGCGAGGGTGAACGACACGGACCCGCCCAGGCCGGCTTCGGCGGCCGCGCCGGTGGCCTGGTTGATTTGCCGGGCGCCGAGGTCCACACCGTGGACGGTGCACCCGTGTTCGGTGGCCAGGAGCAGCGCGCTGGCGCCCCGCCCGGAGGCCACATCAAGAACGACAGAGGATGCGGCCAGGTCCAGGGCCCGGGCGAGGCGGCGGGTGAGCCCGGCGCCGCCCGGATGATAACTTTCCCCCAGAAGCAGGGTGACCGCGTCTGCCCCGTAACCGGCCGCGCAGCAGGCCTTGACCACCTCGGCATTGACTTCCCGGGCATTTACGGGAATATCGGTGGTCATCGTCGCACCGCCGGCATACCCAGATTCGTCTGCCCGGTACCCGAGGTTTCCCCGCTGCTCAAGGCGGCCCCGGAGGGGCTGCCTGCGGCGGTTTTGGACCCGTAGACGGTGGGGGCGAGGAGGTTCTGGATGCCGGCGGCGTTGGGGGCGACGTCGGCGACCTGGACGCCGGACATCGCGGAGCGGACCTGTTCGCGGTAGCCGACGGAGTTGTAGGCGCAGAACGGGATGAGCCGGCCGTCGGGGGTGATTTCCTCCACGCAGCACTTCATGAGTTGTTTCACGTTCAGGGTGTAGGGGTCCTGGAAGTCCTGGATGACGATCATGAACGCCTTGTCGTTGAGGTCCTTGACCGCGGCCGGAAGGTCGATCCCGCAGCTGGCGCACTCCAGTTCCGCGGTCGCGGCGGCCAGGGACCGTGCGGTGGTCTCCGACCCCATCCCGGCCGAGGCGCTCCACAGGGTTTCGAGTGCGGCCCGGACCCGCGGGTCGGGCATGACCCGGTTGGTGACGTAGTCCAGGTAGTCGTCCAGGTCGATCAGCCGCGGGATGGGCACCACCGTGGTCCTGTCTTCTGTCTTGTCGACGAGCAGGTAGGTGATGGAGCGGCAGGTGGGGAAACAGCACGGGACGGGGAAGAAATCGTCCTTGACGAACCAGTCCGGGCACTGGCCGGTGAGGAATCCGATGACGTCGGGGTTGGTCAGCCGGGTCAGCGGGTCGAATTCGATGTGCCGGCCGGAGTGGGTGACGGGCTGGAACGCAACGGAGCGGACGGCGGGGTGCTCGATGCCGTACCGGACGATGTCGCCGACCTCGTGTTCGTTCAGGCCCCGTTCGATGGCCGCGACCAGGGTGACGGACAGGCCGGCGTCGGCGCAGTTGTCCAGGGCGCGGCGTTTGCGTTCACGCAGGTCCTTGCCGCGGATCTGCAGGTGGGTGCGTTCGTTGAACCCGTCGAATTGGAGGTAGATGTTCACGCTCTTGCCCGGGGTCCGGTTGCGTTCTCCCAGGGCCTGGACGAATTTGCGGTCGGTGGCCAGGCGGATGCCGTTGGTGTTCAGGTTCACCGTGTTGATGGGGCGTTGCTGGGCCAGATCGATGAAGTCAAGGATGTTCTTGTGGATCGTCGGTTCCCCGCCGGAGAACATCACCACTTCCGGTTCGCCCTCGGCCTCGACGAACACGTCGAGCATCCTGGCACACTGCTCGAGGGTGATGGAGTACCCGTCGGGCTGGTGGCCGGAATCGGCGAAGCAGATCGGGCAGTCGAGGTTGCAGTTGGTGTTGACCTCGATCACGCCCAGACAGGCGTGTTGCTTGTGGGCCGGGCAGAGCCCGCAGTCGGTGGGGCAGCCGTCCACGATTTCGGTCTGGGTGGTCAGGGGCAGGGTGCCGGGTTTGTTGTATTTGGCGGAGGCCAGGTAGGCGTCGGCGTCGCTGTAGACGAGGGCCTCGAACTCACCATGCTCCCGGCAGCGCTTGCGCAGGTACACCTTCGCGTCGCGGATGTTCACCTCTGCGTCCAGAACCACCTTGCACACCGGGCAGATGCTTTTGGTGTATTCGATGAAGACTTCATTGCGTGTGGTGCGTTCGATGCTCATGAGGCGAAGTGTCCTAACCAGGTCGTGAACCAGTAAAGGCAAACATAAGTGGCCACGCCGGTGAGGCCGGCCGCAGCGATGCGTTTCCACGCGCTTTTGACCCCTGCGACCGTGCAGGCTTTCCGGCGGTGCAGAACCCACCAGACCAGAGCACCGGTGACCGCGAGTCCGGCCAGCCGGAACGCCCAGTTCCAATGGTCGTAAAGGTCATTGGCCAGGGTGAAGGCGGTCGCGGCGCTGATCGCCCCGATCAGGGCCAGCACCGTGGGCCCGACGCAGCACAGGATCGCCGTCACACCCCCGGCCACACCGGCCCACCACCATCCCGGGCCACCGGACCCACTCTCGCGGCCGGGGCCGGGGCCAGTCCTGGTGCCGGTCTGCCCTTTCCGCCCATCGGCCTGCTTGGGGTCCGTTTGCTTGATGTGCCGTACCGGGGCCTCCTTCGACGCTGACTTTAGGTCGTTAATGCCGATGCCATCCGATTCGGTGCCGTTCATGCCGGGTCTTCGCGGATGAGGATCCCGGCGGCCGGGTCGAAGGCGACCATGTTCCTGATCTTCCGGGCCAGCGGGGACGGTGTGGGGTAGGCCCAGGCGGCGTTGCTGATCCGGTGCCCGTCCACCTGGACGTGGTAGTAGCGGGCGATGCCCTTCCAGTAGCACAGGGTCCGCACCCAGCTCTTTTCCAGGACGCTATCGTCCACTGTTTCGCGCGGGAAGTAGTGGTTTCCTTCCAGGAACACGGTTCTCTCCGCACGGGCCAAGACGGTCCCTGCGTAGCTTGCGGTGACCGTCGTGGCCGCGGGCCCGGCCGCGTTCGGGTGTGTCGTGCTCATTGGGTGCTCCGTGCCATGGTTCTGAGGGCCGCGGTGTTCTGGAGGCTGATCCGCCCCCGGCCCTGCCTGATGATGCCGCGGGCGGCCATTTCGGCGAGGATCCTGCTGGTAGCCTCCCGGGTGGCCCCGAGCAGCCCGGCGATCTGTTCATGGGTCAGCCGGATCTGTCGTCCGTGCCCGAAGCGTCCGGCCGGTGCGGTTTCGGCGAGGCTCAGGAGGGTCGAGGCGACCCGGGCCGCCAGCGGCCGCAGGGCCAGATCGGTGAGGCGTTCCTCGAGCCGGGCTACCTGTTCGCCGAGCAGGCGGGAAATCCTGATCGCGATCCGCGGGTCCGAGAGCAGGAAATGCTCCACATCGATCGAATCGAGCCGGCAGATCGCCGAGTCCTCGATCGCCTCGGCGTAGTTGTCATACATCCGCTGACCGAGCAGTGTCATCTCCCCGAACACGGCACCGGGTTCCAGGATGGCCATCGTCAGGGCCTTGCCATCCTCCGTGACACGGAACACCCGGACCCGGCCGCTCTTGAGGATGAACAGGGCGGTCACCGGCTGGGCCTGGCTGAACACGAGTTCCCCACGGCGGAACATCCGGGCCGGGGCCATCAGATCCATCGCCTGGATTTCAGCCTCGGTGAGGTCCGCGAACAAGTCCACCTCGTTCAGGCAACTGAACCCATCGGATAGGCCGAAAGCCGGGGAGAGCGGAGAAACGTCACGCTCCTGCGGGGACCAAGGGCGGCGGTCGCCGGTCAGCGCCGACGCCACATCCTCGCCGCAGTCTTCGTTCACGCCCGGACCTTCAGGATCCGCACCGCGACCACGGCCAGGAGCACGCCGTAGATCATGTGGCCCATCAGCGACAACATAACCGTCAGATTGAAGGTGAGCAACGGCATGCCCAGCATCATCGGCATGATCAGCAACGGTCCGATGATCCACAGAAGAACCCCATACACCAAGCCCGTCACCGTGGCCCGGCCGTAGGAGGCGAGGAAACGGCCGGCGAAGAACAGGGTCAGCACCAGACCGTAGGCGATGGAGATTACCAGGTGGATCCCCCAACCGACCCAAGGCGACTGGGAGCCGACCATGGACGCAATCATGCCCATCATTCCCATCATGGTCATGAGCATCCCGAACACGATGCCGCCGGCCAGACCACCGGCCACACCGGCGATGGCCCGCCGCCCAAGAGGAGTTGCAAGCACGTTCGGGCGGTGTGCTGCGCTTGATGAAGTGGACATCAGGTCCTGCCTTTCCTTGGAGAATACTGCCGACACCTGAAATCTAGGGCTCCCGCTGAAGCATGTTCTGTGCGCCAGCACACAGAACGACCGGAAAGAAACATCTTTCCCTAACCCTCCCGGTCGCGGTGGGACACCCGTACCGCACGAAATCCCGGACCTGAGTGAATATCCCGATCGGGTGCAACGGACCTCTGGACCGCTTCCGTCAGCGCAATCGTTCGTGAAAGCCTGCGGGTCGCTCACGAATGCGTCGCAGCAGCCGTGGGAGCAGAAGGACTACCTGGTTCCGTCATGGACATGCGCGGCGGCCGGACGGGCGGTATCCACCTCCATCCCGCACACCGGATCCACCGCCGTATCCTTGTCTGCACCCTTGCTCGCGCCGGCGGCTCCTGTTTCGGTGCCGGGCTGGTTGATGTAGTTCTCCGGGTCGTTGGTGAATTTTTCGTGGCAGCGGTCGGAGCAGAAGTAATAGGTGGCCCCGCCGTGGAGATGGGTGGCGGGGGCGTGGGCGCGTTCGACCTGCATCCCGCAGACGAGGTCCTTGGCGTATTTTTCCATCCCGCCGAAGCGTTCCCTGTTCCGGTACAGCCAGTACACGACAGCGGCCACGATCAGAGCGGCGATGTTCAGCCAGGTGGTGTAGTTCCACTCGAAGGAGGTGTGGGCGATCTCCACCGGCCGGGCCGGGGCGGGGATCCCCAGTGCACGGAAGAGCAGGTCCACGACCAGCCCGGAAACGCTCATCACGGCCCAGAACGAGAACAGGATCCGGACCGCGATCCGGCGGCCGTAAAACTTGCCGTAGATGATGACCAGCGGCAGGGCGATCAGGTCCGCGAACACGAACGCGACGGTGCCGCCGAAACCCAGGCCGCCCTTGAACAGGGCCGCGGCCAGGGGCACGTTCCCGATCGAGCAGACGAAGCTGATGAATGCCACGAACGGGCCCGCGATCACGTTCTCCAGATCCGTCCAGAACCCGTGGCCGGAGAAGAAGACCACGTCGTAGGCCGAGGCCGGGACTGCGACGGCGAGGATGCCCGCGACCAGGTAGCCGATGAGCAGTTCGCGGCGGAGCATGCTCAGATCCGAGACGGCGTACCCGGCCGCGTCGGCCCAGCCTGCCTTCGACCGCAACCGCTGCCACAGGTTTACTCCGTGACGTCCGGCCTCGTCGGATTCCCCGGAACGCCCCTTGACGGAAGCGCGGGCGTTCAACCGTTCCCTGGCCTGTTCGAGTTCGGCGGCGGGGAAGACCCGCGGGGCGATGAGTACGAATAAGGCGATCATGATCGCCCCGCCGACGAATTCGGCCAGGGCGAACTGCCAGCCGATCAGCAGCCACAGCACGATGCCCAGTTCAACCACGAGGTTGGTGGAGGCGATCATGAACACCATTGCTGTGGTGAAGTCCGCGCCGCGTTGGAACAGCGATTTCGCCAGCGCGGTCGCCGCGTACGAACAGCTCGACGAGGCGGCGCCGAGGAACCCGGTGCGCACCACAGTCCCGGCCCGGTGATCGCCCATGGCTTTCTGCATCTCGTGCCGGGACACAAACGCCTGGACCGCACCCGAGAGCGTGAACCCGAGGATCAGGGCCCACAGGGTCGCCCAGAACATGAAAAATGCCTCCAGGAGGCTTTGCCCCGCTGTCTGCAGCAGCATCATCCGCGCTTTCCTTTCCGGTCCTTGTTGCTCCGCCCGAGGCCTTCGGATTCGGCCGCAGCCCCGGAAACGGTCTGGGTTGCTTCAGTGCGGGTTCCGCTGGTTTTCCGGGCCCGTAAACGGGCCAGGGCGTGGCGGATTTCCCGGACCACGAACGCCGCCCGCCCGGCAGGTCCGGCATCACAGCCCGGGAGCCCCTCAACGATCGAACACCCCTCGCCGGCATTCCCGGCCTCAAAGGTGGAGTGCGGTGCCGGCGGGCCCGGAACGCTTGTCCCGTTCATCGTCCTTGTCTGCTTTGTCATGTTCCCTTCCCTCCGGACCTCTTCCGCCCCGCAGTCTTGGCTTTCCCCGCTGACCGGACGAACGCTTGCCGTGGCGGTCGGAATCGTCCACCCCATCCTAAAACCTTGCCCGGGGGTCAAAGTCAAGGGGTTTTTGGTTCTCGGCCCTTCCGTGGGCCTCCCCTTCGGGCTTTGACGCTGCGGATGGCGTCGAAGAGCAGGGCGGGCCGGGTGCCGATGGAGTTCAGGAAGATTGCCGTGACGGAGGCGGCCATCGCGATCATGGCCCAGACCGGGTAGACCAGGCCCGTTGCGGCCAACGGGACGCCGATGCCGTTGAAGAGGAAGGCCAGGGCCACGTTGGCCCGGGTGCGGCGGTAGGAGGAGTCGCTGATCCGGCGGGCTTCCATCACCCCGGCGACGTCTTCGCGCAGGAGGACGATGTCCGCGGATTCGACGGCGATGTCCGTGCCGGCTCCCGCGGCGATGCCGACGTCGGCCTGCATCAGGGCCGGTGCGTCGTTGATCCCGTCACCGACCATCGCGACCCGGGTACCTCCTGCCTGCAGTTCGCGCACGATCACGGCTTTGCCCTCGGGCCGTACCCCGGCGCGCACGTCGCTGATTCCGGTCTGTTCGGCTACGCGGCGGGCGGCTCGTTCGTTGTCCCCGGTGACCAGGACCGGTTCCAGGCCCGCGGCGCGCATCGAAGCAACTGCCGCGGCGGCGTCGGGACGGAGCCGGTCGGCCAGGGCGATCACCCCGACGGCACGCCCTTCCCGGGCAATGCCGATGACGGTGTTCCCTGCCGCTTCCCATTGATCGATCCGGTGCTCCAGGCCCGACACGTCTACGCCTTCACCGGTCAGGAAGGCCGGTGACCCGGCCAGGACCACGGCGCCGCCTATCACGGCCCGGACCCCGGAGCCGGTGACCGATTCGAACTCCGCGGCAGGGGCCGGTGTGATGCCCCTGTCCCGGGCAACGTTGACAATGGCGCGGCCCAGGGGGTGTTCGGAGTGCTGTTCG
Organism: Arthrobacter sp. MMS18-M83; assembly: GCF_026683955.1. NCBI lineage: Bacteria > Bacillati > Actinomycetota > Actinomycetes > Micrococcales > Micrococcaceae > Arthrobacter > Arthrobacter sp. MMS18-M83. The sequence continues at coordinate 980,222 of NZ_CP113343.1, forward strand.
CCCGCCGCGGCCAGCGCGAGCAGATCATCGGCGGTGCCGGTGGCCGGTTCGACGGCGGTGACGACGGGTTTGCCTTCGGTGAGGGTCCCGGTCTTGTCCAGCACGATGGTGCGGACCTGGCGGAAGGTCTGGAACGCTTCCCCGGTGCGCATCACGATCCCGTTATCCGCGGCGGTCCCGGCGCCGCGGACGATCGCCAGCGGTGCGGCGATGCCCACCGCGCAGGGGTAACCCATGACCAGCACGCTCAGGGCCGCGAACACGGCCCGGCGCACATCCGGTTCCCCGGTCAGGGCCCAGCTGCCAGCCAGCCAACCCACCAAGGCAAGGGCGGAGATGGCCAGGATCGCCGGGGTGTAGACACGCAGGATCCTGTCGACTAGATGCAGGATCCCGGGCTTGAGGGCGCGGGCGTCCTCAACGTGGCGGATGACCTGGGCCAGGAACCCTTCGGCCCCCGTCGCGGTGACCTGAACCAACAGGGCCCCGGTGGCATTAATAGAACCGCCGACCACCTGATCTCCGGGACCGACGTCGGCCGGGACCGGTTCACCGGTAACCAGGGACACATCCACAGCTGAGACCCCGTCCCGCACCTGCCCGTCCAGCGGGATCCGTTCCCCGGGGCGGACCCGGACCAGGTCCCCGACGTGGACTTCTTCGACCGGGACCTCGGACTCGGTCCCGTCACCGGCGAGCAGGCGGGCCAGGTCCGGCTGGAGATCCAGCAGTTTGCGCACCGACTGACTCGACCGGGTCTTGACCAGCAGCGAGAGCCACTCGGAGAAGATGTGGTAATTCATGATCAGCACGGTCACCGCGAAAAACGCGGCGGTCGGGTAATCCGGCAACACACCGGTCAGACCGACCAGTCCGCCGGCGATCCCGGCGAACGCGCCGATCTCCAGCAGCACGTGCTGGTTCAGGATGCCCCGCCGCCCGGACTGGTAGGCCATCCGCAGGATGTGCGGGCCGATCACGAACACCGCGGAAGCCGCCAGCACCCCGGCGGCGAAGCTGATCACCGGCTCCGCCAGCACCCCTGTTGCCCGCAGGGCCAGGGCCGCGACCCCCGGGGCGGCGACGACGGCGGCGCCGGCCAGGGCCCGGCCCCTGCCCGAGGGGCGCAGCAGCGCGTAGGAGAGCGGGACCATCAGTGCCACGACCGTGGCCGGGACCAGGACCGAGAGCACACCGGTCACGGCCGCTATCAGCCCGATCGCGGTCAAGCTTGCTGCCACCGCGGCCAGCAGCCGGAGGCCTTCCCGGACCAGGGCTGCTTCCTCTTCCTCGAAGGGGCGCAGCTTGCGCGGGTCGTAGAGTTCGTACCCGATGTCGCGCAAGGTGCCCAGGATCTGTTCCGGGCCCACCAGCGCCGGGTCGTAGTCGACCAGAGCCTGCTCGTGGGTCAGGGACACCGCGACCGTGCCGACCCCCTCCATCCGGCCCAAAGCTTTCTCGATCGTTCCCGTGCACAGCGAGCAGTGCAGACCCGCGATCCGGGCCCGGATCCGCTCATGACCGGGCTCAGCGCCCGGCTCCGAAGCCCATAACTGTGGGCTGTCCTTCGTCGCGGTGCTCATCACAACTCCTCTCCGGGGCCCGTGTCCGTGCCGGTTTCCGCGTCCGTCACTGTGTAACCGGCCGCAGCGATCTTCGCCGCCAACGTCTCCGGTTCCACTCCCGGGCCGACGCGGACCCGGACCCGACCCGTGGTGTGATCGGCCGTGGCTTCCCGCACCCCCTCCACCCGGCGCAGCGTGTTGCCGATCCGGTGCTCGCACCCGGTGCACGACATGCCCTCCACCTGCAAAGTGATGACCGCCGGCCCCGGGTTCCATGTGCTCTCACTGTTGGTGCCCATGTCTGTCTCTCCTGTGCCACGAGGGCTTGTTCCCTGTCGTGCAACCATGCTAAAACCTTGACCGAGGGGTAAAGTCAAGGGGTAGCGAAACCTGGCCGGGAACCCGGTGGGCATGGGAGGAAACAATCGAAAATGAAGGTAGGAGAAGCGGCAGAAGCCGCCGGGGTAACCCCGAAAGCCGTAAGGCTCTGGGAATCAAAAGGTCTGCTGCCCCCGGCCGGAAGAACCGCCGCCGGATACAGGATCTTCACCGACGAAGACGTGCAGATCCTGCGGTTCATCCGCCAGGCCAAATCCCTGGACCTGACCCTGGACGAAATCGGTGACGTGCTCGACCTCCAGCGCGACGGCGCCGTGACCTGCGGCCGCGTCACCGCACTGCTCGATGCCCACATCGAACGCCTCGACCGGACCATGACCGAGCTGCGCCGGCTACGCACATCTCTGGACCGGGTCCGGCGCACCGCCAGGGAAGGACAGGCCCGCGGGGAAGAGGCAATGATCTGCCGCATCATCGAAAGCGTTCCCTTGCCCGAGCCGGCGACAGCCGGCTGACAGACATCCCCGGCGCCAACCCTCCGGCGGCGCCGACGCCCCGCAGCATGGGAGACAGGGCACCGTGGCGAGTCGCCCCCGGACCTCGGATGCGGGCCTCACCGCCGCGCCTCGGCCCTCGGTTCTGCAACGCAGATCACAGACCAGCCCCGGTCCGCAGGCTACGTTTGGCCCAACAGGATGAAGGAGGAACACGATGTCCGCCCCGCACAAGACCTATCAGGCGATCTGGAACGGCACTGTAGTCGCCGAATCGGACCGGACCGTCGAGATCGAAGGGAACCAGTACTTCCCACCCGGCTCGATCAACCCCGAGTACTTCCGCCCAAGCGGGCACACAAGCGTCTGCTTCTGGAAGGGGACCGCCAGCTACTACACGCTCGAGGTCGACGGCAGGACCAACCGCGACGCCGCCTGGTACTACCCGGCCCCGAGCCCGACGGCCCGCGAGATCAAAGACCACATCGCCTTCTGGAAAGGCGTGCGGGTTCTCGAGACTGGAAAGCCCGAACCCGCAAACGAGACACCGGTCAGGGGCCTCGTGGCCCGGATCCTCGGCCGAACCTGAGACCGGCCATGACCACCCCGGTCACTTCACGAGAAGCCCCAACCCGAAGACGGCACCCGGAGCGGCCCGTCCGCACAGCACAGGCGAGAGGAACTGAACATGGCAGAAAAAGCTGACGTCATCGTCATCGGCATGGGACCCGGAGGAGAGGCCGCCGCAGCGCAGCTGGCCCAAGCCGGGCTGTCAGTGGTCGGGATCGAGAAGAACCTGGTCGGCGGGGAATGTCCCTACTACGGCTGCATCCCGACGAAGATGATGGTCCGCGCCGCGGATACTCTCGCCGAAGCACGCCGGGTCGCATTCTTGGCCGGGACCGCCGACGTCACGGCGGACTTCGGCCCGGTCGCTGAGAGGATCCGGGATGAGGCCACCGACAACTGGGACGACACGGTCGCCGTCGAACGCTTCGAAAAGGCAGGTGGACGCTTCGTCCGCGGGACCGCCAGGATCGCCGGCCCCAAGACGGTCAGCGTGGACGGGCGCGAATTCGAAGCCAGCAGGGCGATCGTGGTCAACACCGGAACGGAACCGGCTCTCCCGCCGATCCCCGGTCTTGCCGGCGCTCCGTTCTGGACGAACCGTGACGCCGTCGCCGCCAAAGAGGCACCCGAATCGCTGATCGTCCTGGGCGGCGGCCCGATCGGGCTCGAACTGGCCCAGGCGTTCGCGCGGTTCGGCACCCGCGTCGAGGTCCTCGAAGCCCTCGACCGCCTCCTCCCCCTCGAGGAGCCCGAAACCAGCCATCTCGTCGAAGAAGTCCTCACCTCCGAAGGGATCGTAGTCCACACCGGAACCGCGGCCGAAACCGTCAGCCACGACGGGGCCCGGTTCACCGTCCAGGCCGGCGGATCCTTACTCACCGCCGAACGGCTGCTGGTCGCCACCGGCCGGCGCAGCGACCTCGCCGCGCTCGGGCTCGCCTCCATCGGCGTGGACACCAGCGCCCGCACCCTCGACACAGACCCGCAGCTGCGCATCGCCGAGGGCGTCTACGCGATCGGCGACATCACCGGGCACGGCGCCTTCACCCACATGTCCATGTACCAGGCCGGGATCGCCGCCCGCCACATCCTCGGCGACACTGCCGCCAAGGCCGAATACCATGCCGTGCCCCGGGTGACCTTCACTGACCCGGAAGTCGGATCGGTCGGGCTGACCGAGCAGCAGGCCCGGGAAGAGGGCATGACCGTCGCCACCGGGATCTCGCAGATACCCGACTCGGCCCGCGGCTGGATCCACAAGGCCGGCAACCACGGAATCATCAAGCTCGTCGCCGACACCGACCGGGGCATCCTCGTCGGCGCCACCTCAGCCGGCCCCAACGGCGGCGAGGTGCTCTCCATGCTCACCCTCGCCGTCCACGAACGCACATCCCTGAACCGGCTGCGGGAGATGATCTACGCCTACCCCACCTTCCACCGCGCCATCGAAGACGCCCTCCGAAAGCTGACATGAACAACGAACCCGAGCTCATCGCACAGCGGCACGAGAAGCGCGAGGACACCCCGTGAGCCCGCTCGCCATACCCGCGTACCTGCCCTCGCATACGGTCAACGCGATCAGAATCGGACCGCTGCCCATCCACTTCTACGCCCTGTGCATTCTCGCCGGCATCGGCGTGGCCATCTGGCTCGCGCCGTCGCGTTCACCCTCGCCATGAGGCGCGCCGGCCGGACACTCCCGATCCGCCCCTACAGTGCCGAAACGCCGGTGTTAGAAGACACAGGGTCCGTGTAGGGCGGCCCGGACCGCCGCCCCGACGCCGGTCCCCGCATCTCGGGATGCGCAGACAAAGTAACAAGCCTCGGAAAGGAAGGACTCAGACCATGTCGATTCGAATGGAAGACGAGATACGCAAGCTCCGGGAGCAGCTGCGCTACGAACCAACCGCCAAGAGGATCCGCGCGGAAGCGGCCGGCCGTACCCTCGTGGACTCCCAGCGCGCGGTGCTCGTCTGGGAAGCACACCACGTCATCCCCGTGTACGCGGTACCGGAGACTGACATCGCCGCCGAACTGATACCCGTCGAGGGCGCCGGTAAAGATTCGGGATCAGCATTCCGCCGCCACCCCGGCCAGGGGCAAGAGCTCACCCTCAGGGCCCACGGACTCGAGCTGCCCGTTGCGGCCTTCAGGCCGTCCGATCCGGACCTATCCAAGTACCTGCTGCTGGACTTCGCTTCCTTCGAAAGGTGGAGGGAGGACGAGCAGGTCGTCGAAGGCCACCCCCGCGACCCGTTCCACCGCGTCGACGCCCGGGCCAGCTCGCAGGGGATCCGGGTCGAGTTCGACGGGCAGGTGCTTGCCGAGAGCACCAGTCCGGTGTTGGTTTATGAGACCATGCTGCCCGTGCGCACCTACATCCCGCGCACCGACGTCGACTTCACGCTCCTGGAGCGCTCAGAACGCCAGAGCATCTGCCCCTACAAGGGCCGCGCCTCTTACTGGTCCGTCCGCGGCGCCGGCGCCCGAGGACGGAACGTGGCCTGGAGCTACGAGAACGCCCTGCCCGACGCCAGCCAGCTCAAGGACCTGATCGCCTTCTACGACGAGCGCACCGAAATCAACGTGGAAGGCAGCCCGCCGCAGTGACAGACCCCCCGCTGGACATCCTCGCGCGGCCCCGGCCCGTATCACGCGATCCCAGGCCGCAGAGCCATCTGCGCCTGGGTTGGCCGGTGCCAGCACAGGTAGCGGAACCACGGCCCCGCCGGACCCAACGGCCGATGATGTTCCGGTCCCAGACACCGCGGACAATGGAGAACATGGGGATCTGGATGCTCCAGCCAGCCGGCGGGAGGCCGTCGAGACGTGGCCGTCCCCGGAGGGAACCGGGACCGTCGGCCTCCCGGCCGGACCGATGACCTCGGCCGAAGCACCCCGGCCTGAAACCGACCTTCCAAGGCCAGCGACACCCGGCCGGTCCAGGCCGCCACGTGCCGCCGGAAGAGCACCGGGTCAAACGGCGGACCGCCTCTGCGTCGAATCCCGCAGCCGCTCCGCTACCGATGAACTCCTCCGGGGCCTGCGCGACGAGGGCTGGGGAATCACCGCATGGTCGCACTTCCTGGGCAGGGCAACGCTGCGCTCGATCCGACAGGCCATCCACCACGCGCCCGCACTCGCCGAGGCAACCGCCCTCCACGCGGGCCTCGCGGTCGCCGCACACCCACGCCATCGTCGCTGGGTGGCCGCAAGCTGGCTCCTGACAGTCACCCATCTGGGCATGCTCGAGAACCGCCGCACCCTCGGGCCCGCCAACGTCTTGACCCTCATACGCGCAAACCTCCCGGCGATGGAGGACCGCCTCGGGCCCTCGCTGCCGATGCTGGCACTCGCCACGGACTTCCTGGACGGGCGGATCTCCCGGGCCACAGGCACCGAAACCCCGTTCGGGCGCTACGCAGACTTCCTGGCCGACGCTGCCCTGTGGAACTGGTACGCCGCCCGGCACGAGCCCAGCCGATGGCTGCGGATCGCGGGCCTTGCCGCGTGGGTGCTCCCGATCGCCGCAGTGGCCACGTCCAGCTTTGCCGGCGCCAGGATGAAGGACGTCCCGCGTTCACCATGGATCCGGCCCGCCGCAGCTCTGGAGATCTTACTCGGAGCACGGGCCCTCCAGAGGACCATCCGATCACGGCAGACAGGGCGGCTCGACATCTCTCGCAAGGGAATCGGTATCCGCCCGATCCGGGCCAAGTAACCGGCAAGGCGGGTGCGTGGACAGAAGGCTCTTTTTGCCGCGACAAGTCGATCGCCGGCAGGGATCAACACGCTGAACTTGACAGGGAAGGTCAAGGGTGCGTCCCAACCATACGCGGGTGGCAAGAGGCAGTGGTTGAAGGTGAAGACCCGCCAGTCTGTGGACGTCGTGTGCGCTGCGGTCATCGGCCCGCGCACAAAACCGACCGCCGCGGTGGTTGGTCTTCCGGTTGGTGGGCGGCTGCGGATTGTCGGCCGCTCCACTCCCCTGGCCGCGCATGCCGCCAGATCCCTTGCCATGCATTTGCGGGCACCTCGCGGGGATCATCCGTGGCCGGAAGAGATCACCGAGACGATGTTGGACAGGTTCAGCAGGGAACGGGGCACGGTGCGTCTGACGTTGGTGGAGCCGGTTGTCGTGGAAGTTTCTGCGGACGTGGCTTGGTCTGGCCGCTCGTTCCGCCATCCGGTGCGCCTGCTGCGGGTTCGGCCGGAGTTGAATCCGGACGAGATTTCGTCACCCGTTGATGCCCAATGAATTCCGGGAGAGTTGAGAACAAGCTGGGGCCGCGAACGGGAGCCACAGCGAGATGTCCGCGGCTCGGGTCAATGTCGGGACGTCTCAGACGCTCCAACTAGTCGTCGTCGAAGTCGACGTCCTTACCGCGAAGGGCGGCGATGGCTTTGAGGATCAACCGGATCGCGGCGATCATGATCACCGCTGAGACGACGAGTGCCAGGACCGGATCGAGCCAGTAGAGGCCCTGAGTGAGCAGGATGACGACACCGGCGATGACGATCGCCGCAGCGATCGCGGCATCCGCCAGGGCATCGAGGAGCACCGAGCGCATGTGGAGGTCCTCATCGGCCGAGGACATGCCCAAGACGAACGCGCCGGCGAGCATCACGATTAGAGTGATCAGGCTGACGATCACGACCGGGAGCCCAGCCACCGGCGGGGAGCCCTCCTGCAGCCGGGAGACTGCCTCGAATACCACCGAGACGGTGACCCCGAGAAGCAAGGTGCCGTTGATGAGCGCGGCAATCGCAATCGGGCGATGAGAATGCGGATGGTCCGGGTCGCGGTCACGTAACGTGATCGCGACTAGTCCCAGAATCAGGCCGAGACAGTCCGCGATGGTGTCCCCGGCGGCGGCGAGCACACTCACGGAGTTCGCCGCGATCCCGACGATCACCAACCCGGCAATGAGCGCAATGTTGAAGCAGAGGACGATGAGCACTCGTCGTCGCTGGCTCCACCTGGACTTCTTCGACGGTTGCTTGACGGCCAAGGGCTCAGTACTCACCCACAGATTGTTTCACGGCTGCGTGGCACGAAAGACCTTGGCGGCGCGCCCGGGTTCCGACGGCGCGCGGGGTCTTTTCTGTGGATGGCCGGGCGCTGGTTGTCCACAGCCCGCAGCCGGACGGCCCGGGTGGTTGTGGGTATCGGGTGCACAACGCATCCGGGCTCCGACGGGGGCCGGTTTGCTGTCGTTCCTGGCTTCTAGGATGGTTTCCCCACTGGGCGAAGGGGGGAAGGGGAAGCATGGAGGATGGACGGCGGCCGCGGGCCAGTGCCTGGCAGATCGCCGGCGTCTGGATCTCGGCTGCGGCGTTGCTGTTGACGGCGGCAAGGATGGGTCTGGATCTGTGGCAGATGGCAGGGCGTTGACCACGGGGGTTCTGTTAAGTAACCAGGGGCCGGCATGTGCCGGCCCCTGGGGTTTTTCCCTCTGCAAAAGGAAATCTATGGGTTCAGCATAGCTGAACGGGTTGTTTCGTCCCCTGGCGACGGTGCGGGTCCGGGTTCGGTAGTGCCACCGGCCGGATTCCTGATGGCCCTTTCGTGTGGGCGTTGGCCGGGTCTGGAACCCAGCCTGAATGCTGTCTCTGACATTGAGGTGGCGCGCGGCACCTTGGGGGCCGCTTGGTGGTGGCGTTGAACGGCGGGCCGCCGCTGGTGACCAGCTGCGGTTGGTTCGCCCTGGTGGCGGAGGCCCGCCCCGACATTTCACGGTTCCCGGGCTGCGGGTGGTGAGTGGCCGGGGGCCGTGCCGGGCGGTGGGGGTTCCGCCCGGCACGGCGGTGTTATTCCGTTGTTTCCTCTCCGGTTTCGGTGGTGGTGTGCTTGTCGAGGATGATCTGTTCGACCTCGGCGGGGGGTGTATCTTCCCATGCCACGAGCTGGCCGAGGTAGTCGGCGTGCCGTTCGCTGGCCGAGCGCCACGAGTCCTTGACGATCGTCTTCTCGTATCCGGCGCAGACGAGCGCGATCAGGGAGATCTCGGGCCGTGCCTTGCTTCCGGCGACGTGGTCCCGGAGCGGGTTCCACGCCCAGCGGTCGCTGTCTTCGAACTTGGCTCCGATCATTTCGGCGGCCACCTTGCCGTCGTAGCCGCTGGCTACTTCGGGGTGGTGGGTGATCGCGTGGACGGTGAAGTACTGCCATCCCTTCGGCGCGGTCTTGCGGGACAGCAGGGTCTTGACCCAGTCGCGGCGCACGGTCAACAGGACCGATTCCATGGCCTTGTTGTTGGCGATCAGGGTTTTCCGTTCGGCCTTCTGCTCGTCGGTCATCGGGCCTTTCGGGGCCGGAGTGCCGCCGTCGTAGCGTTCGTATTTCGGGGTGAATCCCTGTTCCTTCCAGCCGGTGATGACGGGCTTCGCATTGTGCTGGCCCCGGTAGTCGGTGCTGATCAGGTAGGCGTTGGCGTCCTCCTCGGTGGCCGGTTCTCCATCTGCCCGGTTTGCCGCCGAGATGTACAGGTTCTCTTCGTCTGCGTAGTTCCCCGCGTCCTCCACGATTCTCTTGCCTTGGGCTTCCAGTTCCGCGATCAGCGCCGCGAGGGCGGCGGCCCGCTCGCGCTCGTCACGCAACTGCTGGGCTACGTGGAACAGCTGCTCGGGTTTGTCCATGATGACCGATTCCAACTCGGCGATGGCTTCCTCGTCCGACTCAAACTCGGCGAGGATCAACGCTTCCTCGATGGTGCATCCCTTGCCCAGGGCGGTGGCTCCGGCCTCGGATGCTTTGGCCTTGAGCGCTCCCTCGACGGTGGTCTTGGTGCGTCCGGTTTTCTTGGCGATCTGGGCGGCGGACACGCCGATGAGGGAGAGCTGGTGGTAGGCGTCGGCCTCGTCCGCTTCGGTCAGCTCGGCGCGCTGGATGTTCTCGACCACTTGCGTGAGGATGCGGTCGGCCTCTTCGGGTGACTCGATGATCATGACCGGGATGCTGTCCAATCCGGCTTCGACGGCGGCGCGGGTGCGGCGCTGTCCCATCAGGACGTGCACGGTGCCGTCGTCCTTGCGGTGGGCGATCACTGGTTCCATCACACCGTGTTCCTTGATGCTGGCGATGAAGTCAGCGGTCAGGGCGGCGTCCTTGCGGACGTTGGTGTCCACGGTCAGGGTTGAGGGGTCGAGCATTTCCAGTACGGGTGTCTGGGTTGCGTTCATGGTTTTGGTGTCCTTTGCAGAGGATGTCGGTGAGGGAGCGGCGTGACCCGGCCAGCTACTTGTCTTTCCTCCCCCGACGCTTCTATGTCTGTCAAGCGGCTGGAAACGGGTGCGGGCAGAGTTGTTTTGCCGGTGGGTGGGGCGGCCTTGGTGACCGGCCAGTTTCCCCTCTCCCCCCGTTGTTTTGGCTGCTGGCGAAGCTTGCGAGCTGTGGCCGACGGAGGCCTGTCTACCCGCAGGGCAAGGGGCGGGAAATTCCCGGAGGAAATCAGCGACGAAGGAGCGCCGCAGGGACATTTCCTGAACCGCAGGCCCCGACGAAGGAGGGGCTAGACGGGCCGGAGCGGACACGTACAATCCGACAGGACAGCAGCCAAAACGGTAATACTGGAACAGTCCTTGAGCCGGCGTGACCCAGCCAAAAACTGACGTGCCGGGCGGCACTGTCTTTCCGACGATCTGTCCGCCGGCTCAAGGTCAGTTAAAAGGGGTGTCGAGCCAGGCGGACATGACCTCATAGGAGCCTGATACGACCAGTCCCATTACCGTTTTGTCTGCCCACCTGGCCCGCACCGATCAATCAGCATTCGACGCGACTGAGGGGCAATTTCCATCTTGGCAAGCGAACCAACAAAAGTCATTGCGGGTATCGATACCCACGCCGACACACACCACGTGGCCGTGATCAACGAGCACGGCAAACCCCTCGCGGACAAGGAATTCCTGGCCGTGGGATCCGGATACCGGAAAATCATCGACTTCATCACCTCCTACGGCACCGTCATTGCCGTCGGGGTCGAAGGAACCGGTTCCTACGGCGCCGAGATCGCCCGAACCCTGCGGGGTGAAGGGCTCACTGTGCTGGAGGTAAACCGCCCGAACCGGTCCGCCCGCAGACTAAACGGAAAGTCCGACCCGCTCGATGCCTACCAGGCCGCCAAATCGGTGCTCGAGGGGCGGGCAAAGGCGATCCCGAAGGCCAAAGACGGACCCGTTGAATGCCTGCGGATCGTACGTTCCGGGCGCGCCTCAGCGATCAAGGCCCGGACCGCGGCCATCAACCAGATCAAGGCGCTCCTCGTTTCGGCACCGGACAAGATCCGGGCGAAATACCGGGCGATGGCCACCGCCGCGCTGATTACTGCCCTGCAGCGCACAAGACCTTCAGGGCACCTGGCTGACCCCGAGTACGTGACCCTGATGACGCTCAAGGCGTTGGCAGCACGCTGCCAGGCACTGGGAACAGAAATTGAAGCTGCTGACGCGGCACTCAAGGAAATCCTCGATAGCTATGCTCCGATGCTTTGCGATCTCCCGGGAGTCGGGACCGAAGTAGCCAGCCAGCTGTTGATCACCGTCGGGGACAACCCGGACCGGATGGGCAACGAAGCCCAGTTCGCCTCCCTTGTCGGGGTCGCCCCCGTACCGGCGTCATCCGGCAAAACAACCCGTCACCGGCTAAGTAGAGGCGGCGACCGCAACGCCAATAACGCTTTGCACCAGGTGGTGCTGGTCCGCATGCGATCGTGCCAGCGGACCAAGGATTACGTCGTCAAACGGACGACCGGGGGTAAGAGCAAACGCGAAATCATGCGCTGCCTCAAACGCTACGCAGCCCGGGAAATCTACCGCCAGATCACCAACCCCTGGCCCGCACCAGACAACTCCGACCTCCGCCGCATTCGGACCGAGCTCGGCCTGACCATCGCGACCGTAGCCGGCGAACTCGGCCAATGGGTATCCATCCTTTCGCGTCTGGAACGCGGACACATCCGTAATGATGACCTCGCGAGAACCTACCGCCAATGGTTGACAGGCCAGCGTAAAAGAGGGGGTATCGAGCCGGTCTTTACGCCACCTGGGGGCGTAAGCTTAGCGTCCGTCGATCAGGCGGGCCGCCGTCTTCCATGATGAGCAGGGAACGCAGAGCCACCTCAGAAGCCCTTACCTGTTCCGCCGCCGTGCCCCGCGGACATGCTTCCTGTCTTCTCCTCTGTTCTAACGGCGTTTGACGATCACGGCGACCGCCGTCCCGATGCTCACGGCGACCGCAAGGACTCCGGGTCCTGTTACGGGCTGACCAGGCCACCCTGCCCACGGTGCGGCGTTGGGGAGAAGCACCACCGCAGCGATCGCGGCCGGCACGAGCACCGCTACGTTGACAGCCAGCCGCATCCGGCGTCTCGGTGGCTCGGATGCGGGCGCGTTCTCTTGCTTCTGCCGGCGGATGCGCTGGTGCCAGTCCTGGGCTATCAGTGCCGGGACACGGCGTACGTAGGCAACGACATGCACTGCGAGAGTGGCGAGCCAGACCAAGAAGCTGACAATGTGCATCCGCATCAGTATGTCGGGGGCAGGTCCGGTGATTGCCAAGGCGATACCAGTGCCGATCAGCGTGAGCGTGGAGGCAACGAGCAATGGAGCTATCATGCGCAGCAACGGCCGGGGCGGGCCCTTGCGGCGGTATGCGGGATCCCTGGTGTAGTAGCGAATGAATCGCCAGCCGGTGCTTGCGGTCTTGGCCACGACCGGACCTGCCAGGAGCACGCCGACGAAGAAGTGCGCCACCATCAGGCTGCCCAGCGTCGGAACGGTGGCGACCTCGGCCACCGACAACACCAACACCACAGCCCCTGCCAGGGCGGTCAGGCGCTCGTTGCCGGCGACGCCAGTGGGCTCAACTCCCACCCCGTGTTTGTCCGCCCCGAACTGGCAGAGCTGTCCATCCTGGCTCACATCCGGGTTCTGTTCAGGTTGCTGTGCGGACATCCCCCGCTCCCTCCTGTCAGGCCTTGACATCCTGGCGTGGGAACACAGAGGCGCTGGCCAGGACGAAGCCGACAATCCACAGGAGGGCGGCGGCGAGGGCCGCTGGATAACCTTGGGGTGGCGTCGGACCCACCAGGGGCACGGCCGCCCCCACGATGGTGTTGAACACCCGGCCGGGGAACCACTGGGTCACCTGTGGCAAAACCACCGCGATGATCCCTTCGACGACCAGCATGTACGCCAATGCGATCCCGACGGCGGCCGCGACCGAACGAGTGAGCACTGCGATGACCATGCCCAGGGCGCAGACCCCGATGAGGCACAGCACCTCGTTGCCGACAAACGCGAGGAAGACGCGTATTCCCTCCGCTGAGGTCCAGGGGGTCGTCTGGATGCCTTGTCCTTGGGCAAGGATGAGGATGAACGTGCCGCTGATGAGCAGGGTGAGCAGCATCGAGAGCAGCACGAAGAGAACCAGCGCCAGCATTTTGCCTGCCAGCCACCGCAGGCGGCGCGGCTCGCGCACGAGCAGGTTGCGCAGTGTCCCCTGTGACCATTCCGCGGCGAGATTGGCGGTCACCATCACCAGCGCGATGGCAATGATCACAGAGCGGGCCTGACCGATGATGGAGACCAATCCTTGCGGGGTATCGAATGCCGCGATGAGGCCCGTCATTTCTTTGCCGGTGGCTCCGGAGGCGATCTGGTGGAAGGTCAAGTACGCGATGAAGGTACTCAACGCCAGCATTACCACGGCCCCGGCCAGGACGCTCCTGCGCCGAAGTTTGAGCACTTCGCTGAGGAAAGCGCGTATCACTGAAATCACGAGCGGTCTCCTTTCACCAAAGCAAGGAACAATTTTTCGAGGCTGGCTTCTTTTACCCGGATTATCAAGTCCGGGACGCCGGCTTCCTTGGCGCGCCGGCCCAAAGTCTCGGCAAACCGGGCGGGACAGGCGATGCGAAGGGCGTGATCCTCCCGTGTGACCGCATAGCCGGCCTCGGCCACGATCCTGGCCACCACATCCAACTGCACCGCGTCGTCAGCTTCGACCATCACGTCGACCCGATGGGCCAGCAGCTCGCGGGCCGGGCCACAAAACAGGACCTTCCCCTGATTGAGCAGGATCAACCAGTCCGCGACCTGTTCCAGCTCTCCGAGCAGGTGGCTGCTAAGCAGGATGGTCTTCCCCTGCGCGGCCAGGCGGCGCAGCAGCTCACGCATCTCGATGATGCCCAGGGGATCGAGGCCATTGGCTGGTTCGTCGAGAATGAGCAGCTCCGGATCCGGCAACAGTGCCATCGCCAACCCAAGACGCTGTTTCATGCCCAGCGAATAGGTTCCGACCCGATCACGCGCCCGATCGGAAAAGCCCACCACCTCCAGCACGTCGCTCACGCGGGAACCGGGAAGGCCACCAAGCCGGGCGAGCACCTCCAGATTGGTTCGCCCGGAGAGGCCTGGATAGAACGCGGGCGCCTCGGTGAGCGCTCCGATGCGCGGCAGGTAGCGTTCGGGCCCGGTGAGGGGGTGGCCCAGAATCGTGGCACTGCCCGCGTTGGGTCGTACCAGTCCCAGGAGCAGGCGGATGGTGGTCGTCTTGCCTGCTCCGTTGGGACCGATAAAACCCGCGATGGATCCGACAGGCACACGGATAGACAGGTCATCGACTGCGGCATGCGCACCAAAATGCTTGCTCAGGCCGTGGGTTTCAATGGCGAAACCCCTTGCGGGATCAGAGGAAAGGGCCATGGCTGCCTACTCGTAGCGCAGCGAATCGATGGGGTTTTGGCGTGCCGCCCGCCACGCCGGCCATGTTCCTGCGATGAAAGCGATGGCCATGACGAGGAGGACGACGGCGGCGACCGGGCCTGGTGCAAAGGCCAGGATGTGGAGGCCGGCGAGGTCACTGAGCGGGCCGCGGGCGAGGGCGCCGCTGACTGCTGTGCCCAGGCCGATGGCTGCGGCTGAACCGATCAGGCTTCCGAGCAACCCGATGAACGCCGCTTCAGTGCTGAAGAGCGCGAACACGGAACCGCTGCCCATGCCCATGGCTTTCATGAGGCCGATCTCCCGGGTGCGTTCTTGGACGGACATGAGCAGCGTGTTGACGATGCCGAATCCTGCGGCCAGGAGGGCGATGACGGCGAAGGCGTCCAGGACCCCAATGATTCCATTGATCACGGTCTTGACGGTGCCGATCCGGTCATCGAGGGTCTGGGCGGTGTAACCGGCCGCGGAAAGGTTGGATTTCATTTCGTTCACCTGGGCCGGTGACGAAGGGGCGAAGGTCGCCGTTGCGTTCGTCCATGCGCTGGTAGCCGTGGAGGGGGCGCCGCTGGCCTGTGCCTGCGTCAGGGCGGTGGAGAGTGATTTGTTCACCGCTATCCCTGAGCTGCTGAGCAGGCTGTCTTGCTCAACGCCGGTGACGTGGCCGGCCACTGTATGCATAGCGCCGGTTGCGTCGGTGATGCCGATGGTCACGTCCTGGCCGATCGCCTGGTTGTTGTCGGCGAAACCGAGCGGGCCGATGTAGCCGATGGGCAGGAGCAGCTGGGCTTGGCTGCTGGCCTCGTCCAGGCTGGTGCCGGAGGCGAGCTGGGGCTGGGCGCCGGCGAGGGTGCTGACGGAGAGCTGGTATTCGTCGTGACTGCTCCACTGGATGTAGTCCGGGTTGATCCGGGTGACGGGGGCGACGCCCGTGATCCCGGAAATCGCGCCGATTTTATCCAGGTCGTTCTGGTCCATGGTGAGCTGTGAGGAACCGGGCCTGCCACCGGCGGCCACACGCTTGATGGTCGGATCGTATTTCTTGGGTCCGCTACCCGGGTTGCTGCTGGTATCGGTTTTGCTGACCGTGAAGGCGTTGCCTGGTCCGGCGGCCGCGAGCTGGGAATCGATATAGTTCGAGATTCCTGTGCCCAGCCCGTTGGTGATGGTCAGGGTGAATGCGCCGACGAAGATCGCCAGGACGGTCAGGGTAGTGCGCAGTTTGCTGCGGAAGCTGTTCACGATGGCGGTGTTCAATATCTCGAGCGGTTTCATGCCGCGTGCTCCTCGTCGGTGGTGATCAGCAGGCCGTCCCGGATGTACAGGCGGCGCTGGAAACGCTCCGCCAGGTCATGGTCGTGCGTCACGACGATCAGGGTGATGCCGTGGTTCTGGTTCAAGTCGAACAGGATGTCTTCCACAATCCGCCCCGTGGCGGTGTCGAGGTTTCCTGTGGGTTCGTCCGCGAAAAGGACCTGGGGCTTGTTCACCAAGGCGCGGGCAATCACCACCCGCTGCTTCTGTCCGCCGGAAAGATTCGCGGCCTTGTTCCGTGCCTTGTCCGCCAATTGGAGCTGCTCCAGGACTTCCATGCCCCGGCGGCGCCGTTCCCTGGCGCTCACCCCTGCAATTTTCAGGGGCAGCACCACGTTTTCGAGCACGCTCGCGGCTGGGTTGAGGAAGAACTGCTGGAAGACGAATCCGAACATCGCGTTGCGCAGCCCGTTGAGTTTGCGCCCGTTCAGGCTCCGGGCCTCCGTGCCGTCCACCGTGATCGTGCCGCCCCCGGGGGTGTCCAGAAGGGCGAGAAGGTGCATGAGCGTGGATTTGCCCGATCCGCTTTTGCCGACGATCGCCACGGATTCGCCGTGATGGATGTCCAAGGAGACACCTTTGAGGGCGTCGAAGCGGTCAGGTCCTCGTCCGTAGGTCTTCGTCAGCTCGCGTGCAGTGAGAATAGGTACGGGCATGCGGGTTCCAATCGGTAGGTCGTGTTGGTTGTGGCGCAGAGATTAGACGGAGGCCGGCCGCCCCAGCCAAGCGGAGGACGCTGAATAAACCAGAACGGAGATACTTCACCCGCTATCTCCCGACAGCGGCTGGTCGCCGGAAGAATCAGACCCCGAGTCCGGCGTGTAGAACTGGGCGACGATCCGCTCGAAGAAATCTCCCCCCGGAACCGCGTTGTCCTCGAACCGCTGGAACTGCAACAAAGCCAACGGCAGCATCGCCAGCAGGTCCACGTCGGTGCTGGTGGGCAGTTCGCCCCGATCCACGGCACGCTGAATGAGGCGCCGCAGGGACACTGTGAGCTCCCCGGAGACCTTTGCCCGCCACGCCTTGCGCAGGTCGGGATTGCTGGCAATTTCCCCGCTGAGGGCCGACACCGCCCGGCTCGCCGCGCCCCGGCTGCGGACCAGATCCTCGAGGAATCTTCGCATGTCGGCAGGGAGCGAGCCATGGTCCGGCAGTTCCGGTACCGGACTGGCGCGGAACCCGATCGCATCAGCGACCAGGGCTGTCTTGTTCGGCCAACGAAGATACACGCTGGCTTTGCTCACTCCGGCACGGGCCGCAACCAGCTCCATCGTCAGGCGCGCGAACCCGGCTTCCCCAACAGCTCTGCCGCTGCGGCAAGAACCGCAGCATCCACCCTGCCCTCTCGTGGGCGCCCCCGCAGCTTCCGGCCGGCGGTAACAGTGTCCCGGCCTTCCGGTCGCGACCCTTCGCGCTCCTCCAAAATGTGTTCCGTTCAAATCGCCAAGACCGCTTTTACTGAACGTTCTCGTTCAGTAAAAAGGAACATAGCATGCCAAACTGAAGAGCAGACTCAGGGACGGCGGCGTACCTCTCGACGAGATCCGGCACTCCCTTCGAATGCGTTCCCTTAGGCAACACGCGTGACCTCAAAAAACTGACGGATGCAGGCCCCAATACGAGTGAGAACCCCCCGCAATAAACCAGTTTGACGACTATAGGAGCATCGTCGTAGACAAGACAGGGCCAGGGCGGGCCGGAGCCCTGCGACGGACAGCGCTGGACCCAACAGCCGGCCGCGCCAGCGGACGCCCGAACGGGTGCGAGCCCTGCGAGCATGCCTTGAGCGCGCGGGCCTAGATTGATGGTGTGAGCGATGAACTGGTGATCAGGCAGGTCTGGCCGGTACCGCGCGGGCATTCGGTGCTCTCGCCGTTTGAGGCATCGGAGGACTTCACGCAGGCCTGCTGGCAGGCGAACGAAGTCATCGTTGCCTCCCCCTCGGACCTGTTCTACACCTTCACCAGGGCCGGGGAGGAAGTCGTCCGCCTGATCGTCGTCGATCACCCGGACGTGGATCCCGGCTACGGCGTCCCGGAAGCGGCGGAAGGTCTGGAGATTGATTTCATGGAAGTCGCCGAAGGCCGCCGCCGCCAAGGTTTTGGCACACAGGCCATCGAGCTGCTGCGCCGGCAGCATCCCGGCCGTCTCGTGTTCGCCAGGCCGCCTGAAAGCGAGGACGCGTTCTGGCAGTCCCTGGGCTGGGACCACGTACGCCATTCCCGGAATGGGGACTATCCCCCGCTGTTCCTGAAGCGCTGACCACAACCGGCGGCCAGCCTAAGTCGCGTTGTCCGGGTTGTGCCCATTGGGGTCAGGTGGAGCCCTCCGCGCAGCTCAAAGCTGTCCCCATTGTGCACAACCCGCCCCGTGCCGGGGCCGAGCGGGAACGCAGGTGCCTTGAATGTCCGGGCCAGGGGCTACACTGAATGAATCGAACATATATTCGAATAAAAGGTGTGTTGTGGGCGTTATTGTCGGTCCCCGCGTGATAGAGGCGGGTGTGTCGTTGTTGTCGGTACTGGTCTCTCCGGTGCCGGTTGCGGCGGGGTTCCCGTCGCCGGCGCAGGACTACTTTGATGGCCGGATCGACCTGAACGAGCATCTGATCAAGGACATCACCAGCACCTATGTGGTGCGGGTGTGCGGGGAGTCGATGGAAGGCGCCGGGATCAGCGACGGCGATGAGCTGATCGTGAACCGTGCTCTGGAACCGGTGGACGGGTCCGTGGTCGTCGCGGTTCTGGACGGGGAGCTGACGATCAAGCGGCTGCGGATCACCCCGGCCGGGGTGGTGCTTGTAAGCGGCAACTTTAAACTGACCGGAGACGGCAAAACTGATTGACCGTTCGCGGCAGTGGTTTTGACCAGCGGCGGCAAGCATTTTTGAACAGCAGTCGGCCACTACGGGTGGCTTGGCGTGCCGGGATTCCCCCTTGTCCATTCCTCGTGTCGTTACGGGGAGAGCCCCTTCCTTCCGCGGTGAAATGGCGATGCCAATCGTGTATTTCACCCGTTGCGGGAAGGAAGGGGCTCGTTATGAAGTCTCCAGGAGAGTTCATGGAAATTTTAGCTGCTTACGATTTGACCCGGTCCTACCGGGATGCCGCGAAGATCTGCGGCGTTTCACACAATACGGTGCGCTCTTATGTGAAGGCCCGTCAGGAAGGCGCGCAGGCGCCGGTGGCCCGGCACCGCGGCCGGATGACCGACCCGTTCCTGCCGCAGATGATCTCCTGGGTCGAGCAGTCCCGTGGGAAGATCCGCGGTGATGTCGTGCATGAGAAGCTCCTCGCTCTAGGGTTCACCGGGTGTGAGCGGACAACCAGGACAACGCTGGCTGAACTGAAGGCCAAATACCGGGCCCGGAACGTGCGCGTGCACCGGCCCTGGACGCCGGAGCCGGGTCTATGGCTCCAGTTCGACTACGGGGATGGCCCCGTGGTTGACGGTGTGAAGACCGTGTTGTTCGTCGCTTGGCTGGCCTTCTCGCGGTTCCGGATCGTGATCGCCTTGCGGGACAAGACCATGCCGAGCGTCTTCGCCGCCCTGGACCGGACGTTTAGGCTGATCGGCGGGATCCCGACCTACATTTTGACTGACAACGAGAAGACGGTCACGATCGAGCACGTCGCCGGAATCCCCGTGCGGAACGCGCAGATCGTGGCGTTTTCCAGGCACTATTCGACGTCCATGCAGACGTGCATCCCGGCCGACCCGGCCTCCAAGGGCGGGGTCGAGAACGCGGTCAAGATCGCCAAAGCCGACCTCGTCCCCAAAGAGACGAACCTGCTGCCCGAGTACCGGTCCTTCGCCGAGCTGGAGGCTGCGTGTGAGGCGTTCATGGAGGAGGTGAACTCGCGGGTTCACCGGGCCACTCTGGAGATCCCCAAGGACATGCTCCGCGTTCTCGAACGTCCCCGGCTGCACCCGGTCCCGGAAACCCCCGTCACGGCCAGTTTCGGCCACACCCGCCAGGTCCCGCCGAACACGCCCATGATCACCTTTCAGCAGTCCCGGTACTCCGTCCCGCACACCCTGATGGGTGAGATGGTCTGGGTCCGCGGCACCGAGACCGAGGTCGTCATCGTCCACGTCGGGGACGCCGGCCCGGTGGAGGTCGCACGGCACCAGCTCACCCGCCCAGGGACCCCGGCGATCATCGACGCCCATTTCCCGCCGGCCCCGTCCGGTGCCCTCGAACGGGTCATCCGCCCCACCAACAAGGCCGAGGAAGAGTTCCTGGCCATCGGCGCCGGCGCCGCGCTCTGGCTCAAGGAAGCCGCCGCTGCCGGAACCCAGAAGATCCGGCACAAAATGGAACGCGCCGTCACCCTGGCCAAGGTCCTGGGCGCCGGCGAGGTCGACAAGGGCCTCGGGGCGGCAGCGGTGCACCAGCGCTTCACCCACGAGGACCTGTGCTCCATCGTCAATACCGCCGGCGGCACAGGCCACACAACCGGCACCACCCGCACCGTCACCGACCAGGGCCAATGGTTGAGCCAGGGCACCGGCTCCTGGGCGAATTTCGGCACGACACCCACGACCGCCCCGACCACCGATCCAGTCGTTGACGGCGATTTTGAAGGAGCCCTCGATGAGCGCTGACACCATGTCCCCGCCCCTGACCGACGCGGCGGTGGAGCAGGTGATCGCGCTTATGCGCACGACCCGGATGCCGCACGCCCGCGCCGTCGTCGCCGATGTCCTGGCCACCGCGAAAGCCCAGCGCTGGGACCCCACCGAGGTCGTCCGTGTCCTGCTCGAAGCCGAAGCCACCGGTCGGAACGCCTCGATGCTGGCCACCCGGCGCAAACGCGCAGGTTTCCCCTCCGGGAAGACCTTCGATGTCTGGGACGAGGCTCTGTCCACCCTCCCGGCCGCAACGACATCGTTCCTGCGGACGCTGGAATGGGTGCGGCGGCGGGAGAACCTGATCGCGTGCGGGCCCTCCGGCACCGGCAAAACCCTGCTGCTGGAGTCCTTGGGCCAGCAGGCCATCGACCAGGGCATGTCCGTGTCCTGGCTGAGCATGGAAGACCTCGGTGCGCTCGTGCGCCGGCACCGCATCGATGACAGCGTGAACAAAGCCATCACCCGGGCCACCAACGTGGATTTGATCTGCATCGATGACATCGGCCTGCTGCCGGTTTCCGCGGACTCGGCCGAGGGCTTCTACCGCGTCGTGGAGGCCTCCTACGAGAAGCGGTCCCTGGCGATCAGCTCGAACATCCACCCCTCCGGGTTCGATGAGCTCATGCCCAAAACCATCGCCACCGCGACCGTTGACCGGCTTCTCCACCACGCCCACCTCTGCCAAACCAGCGGCGAGTCCGTCCGGCTCATGCAAGCCCAGAACGGGAAAGGAACCCGCCCCATGAACTAACCCCAAACCCTGGTCAGGCGCACTGAAACCCGGCATGCCCGGGGCGCCTGACCCTGTCCAAAAATACTTGCCGCGACCGGTCAATCACTTGCCGCCAGCGGTCAAACCAACATGCCGCCACCGGTCAAACCAACATGCCGCCACCGGTCACTTCTAAGTTGCCGTTGACAGGTGCTGCAGGCGGAGAATCCTGCCTATCCGGACATCCGCGTCCCGGCGTTGTCGGACCTGGTTATTTGGGGTGTGGCCACCCGATGCCTTCATTACGTTTAGGGCGGGGCCATGTCTAAGCCGGCTGTGATGCGGCGGATGCCGCAGATCGCGCATGTGGATGTGAATTTTCACTTCCCTCAAGAGTGTTGTTGTACGGCGCAACGTCCAAAGGGCGTCAGGTCGGGATCGGGGTCTAACGAGAGCCTCTCGCAGGCCGGCTCCTCGCAATACCAGCGGTACTTGGACCATAGGACCTCCACGGGTCCGGCGACGGGAATGTCCCGGATCCGCTGAAGCGGCGTTCCTTACGCCGTGACGCGACCGACCCCGCACGTGGGGCAGCCCGGCGGCTGGCCGGTCTCAGCGATGATCTGCCGGCATCCGGCAGTGATGGTGGTGGAGATGACAGGGTAGTCAGGCAGGTTGAAGAAGATGGTGGCAGCATCGGCCGCGACCCCGATAGCCTCGTTCAAGGCTCGTGGTCCTGTTCCAGGTTGAATGCTTAGACACACTCATCCCAGCAGGGCCACGGGCACTCTTGTCTTCAACGACACGAACTCAATTCCCCACGACCCACGAAGAGCCCATATAAGGCCTTTTTCGACATGATGGCTTCATGGTCACTAACCCTTCCCCGCTCAATAAGAAGCAAGTCGAAGCCCTGCAGTGGATCCGTAATGGCCGCCTGAAAGGCATTTACGCGACGGGGTACCATCACAGGATCATTGCGAGGGCACTTGAGCGACGATGTCTGATGGAGATCAACGCGACCTCAGGATGGACTCTTTGTACGAAGTCTCATGATTCCGACGATCGTGAAAACTATGCCAAAGAGCACCGTTGACAGTCCAGGCATAATTTTTCCGGTTGACAAGATCTGAGCAGTGCCGCTGATAATTCCGACAGCTGAAAGACAGATGAACCCATACCCAATGATGGTGTTCTGTCGTGAACGCTTAGGAGGCTGGTCCAAACCTTTTCCCTTCTCTGGTGGAGATGTAATGCGTCCGCTGATCATGAGGAACAGTCCTGAGATTGTTGGTATAACTCGTACGCGAAATCGATTCCGGCCAAAACAAAATCGGTTTCAGCCGGTATTAGCAAATCACCTAGCAGTCCAGATGCTACATCTGCGAGAATAGCGCCAGCGGCAAATAGAACGACGCCTCCAGCAACTAATGCAGACAGCGCCGCGAACCCACAGTCAATCGAGTCCAAACCTGTCGGGTCTGTCGAGTTGACAGGGTTGCATTGAACATAACCGTATCGGTTGGCCTCTCGGTTGCTTGGATCTGCCTGGGTGAAGCGGCCTACTGAGGCGTCATAGTAGCGGGCTCCGAACTTCGTGTATCCGGTGGTGGCGTCTTTGTACCCGGCGGCGTATTGCCATGGATTTACTCCCGCTTGTGTGCCTGTCGCGCTGGTGTTTCCCCAGGAGTCGTAGGCGTAGCTCGCGGCGGAGGCCTGGGTGCTGTCGGTCAAGAGGATGGTGGAGCCGAGGGCGTCGGTCGTGTAGTAGAAGCTTGCCCCGCTGCTGCTGTTCCTCATGCTGACTAGTGTGCCGTTGGGGTCGCGGATGAAGGAAGTGGTTGCGCCGCCCGTTGTTTGTTGGGTGATGCCGAGGGTTCCGTTGAGGAAGCTGGTGGCTCCGGCGGTGAGGCGTTCGTCGTTGCGTGGTCCGGCGTAGCTGAAGTTGGTGGTGGTTCCGTTGGTGTAGCCGGTGAGTTGGTCGAAGGTGTTGTAGGACTGTGTGGCGGCGCCCGCTGTGGTGGTGTTGCCGTTGGCGTCATAGGCGTAGCTCGTGGCCCCGGTGGGGGCTGTGGTGCAGGTGCCGGTGCTGGCGCCGGTCCAGCAGAGCTGGTCGGCGGCGTTGAACGCGGCGTACACGGTTGCGGCGCCGGTCTTGGTGGCCTGGGTGCGGTTGCTGTTGGCGTCGTAGGCCCAGGTTTCGGTGGTGGTTCCGGTGATGGCTGAGGTGAGGCGGTTGAGTTTGTCGTAACCGTAGGTGGTCGCGAGGCTGCCGTTAGGGGTCATCGTGGTGCGCAGGGCCCCATTCCCGCTTTGGGTGTAGGTGTAGGTGCTGCTGGCCAGGGTGGTGGCGCTGCTGTTCTTGGCCGAGATGGACAGGATCTTTCCTGCGTTGTCGTACACGGTGGTGTTGGTGACCCCATTGGGGTACTGGGTGGTGGTGCGCCGGTTGGCGTTGTCGTACCCGAAGCCGGTGCACATCGTGGCGTTCGGGAAGGCCGGGCTTGCCGGGCAGGACCCGCCGGGTTCGGCCAGGGAGATCAGCCGGTTCGCGGCGTCGTAGCCGTAGGTTACGGTGCCGAGCGGATCGACGTAGGTGAGGATGTTCGAGGCTCCGTCGTACGTGACCGTGGTGGTGGTCCCGCCGATGGCCTTGCTCGTGGGCCGGTTCTGGGCATCCCAGGCGTACGTGGTGGTCCCGGCTGCGTCGACGCGTGTGGTGAGGTTGCCGGCGGCGTCGTAGGTGTAGGTGACGCAGGTTGCGGCCACGCAGGTGGCGCCGTAGCGGATTTGGGTGAGGCGGTCGTTGGCGTCGTAAGTGTAGGTGGCGGTCTGGCTCTTGCCGTCCGTGGCGGTGGCGATCCGTCCTGCAGCGTCGTAGGTGTAGGTGATGGTGCCCAGCGGCGCGGGCCTGGTCACTGTGATCGGGTTGCCGGCACTGTCGTAGGTGTAGCTGGTGGTGTTGCCGTTGCCGTCCGTGGACCGGCAGAGCTCGCCGGCTTTGGCGCCGCAGTATGTGGGTACGCTGTCTTGCTCGTAGAAGCGCTGCGGGGTGCCCCCGAGGTTATCCGGGGTAAGGATCTTGGAAGGCTCCTTGGTGTTCGCGTCGTACTGGATCGTGCTCGTGTTGCCTTCACTGTTGGTAGTCGTAGCGGGCCGGTAATTCAGCAGCGGGTCCCCGGTCGCCGTCGGATAGGTGAAGGATACGGACCCTGCCGTGCCGCTGGAGCCGGCCAGCGGGGAGGTGATCTTGGTGATGCTGTTGTTCGCGTTGTACGTCGTCGTGGCGGTCTGGCTCATCCCGTTGACGCTGGTGAGCCGGTTGTCGTGGCCATCGAAGGTGAATTGGTTTGTGTGTCCATTCGGGTCAGTGACCGTCGTGACGTGGGTTTTACTCGCGTCGAGGGTATAGGTGGTTTGCTTGCTGTTCGGGTCGGTGAGGTAGGACAGGGTCGGGCCGGTGTTGTGGGTGAGGGTCCAGGTCGCGGCTGCTGGGGATCCTTGGCCGTAGGTGATGGTGTTGACCCAGTTGTCAGCCGCGTACGCCAGAGCGGTGACGTTGCTGCGGCCGCCGGTGATGGAGGTCAGTTTGCCGTTGGTGTAGGTGAAGGTGGTGACCGCGCCGGTCGCGTCGGTGATCTTGGACATTTGGCCCTGCCCTCCGCCGTATTCGATGTTCACGGTCCGGTTCAGCGAGTTGTCCGTGATCGAGGAGGGCTGGTTCAGGTTCCGGGTGTCGTTGTAAGCGTAGGTGAAGAACCTGCCCTGGGTGTCCGAGGTCTGATTGAGCAGACCGTTGCTGTAGTAGTAGTCGACGTGGTTCGGGTTCAGTGCTTGCGAGTCGAAGGACTTGCCCAGCTCGAAGTTGCCGCTGTTGTCCCAATATTCGTTGGTGATGCCGGTGTCATTGAACCGCAGATCGAACACACCGCTCTGGGTCTGGGTGAGGGAGGCGTTCAACCCGGGGGCCATGGTGTAGGTGGAGCCGGAGAGGACGAAGGTGTACCAGCCGCCGTCCGGGGCGATATAGATCATGTTCCCCGTGGACGGATCGGCCCGCATTCCGGATTCGAGCTTGCCCATGGACAAGGTGGGGCGCTGGTCGTATTTGCTGTTGTACCGCCAGGCGACATTCACGTCCTGGCCGATGCCCCGGACGTTGAACAGCCGACCGGTGAGTACGACGTTGCCATTGGTCGGGTTCACCTCGAGCTTGGAAGAGTCGGTAAGGGAATGGCTGACCATGGAGGCCGTGGCACGGGATCCGGAACCTGTCCCGTCGGAAGTGACTGGTGGCAGCAGGTTCGCGTTGCTGAACCAGCCTTGGGAATCGATGATGATGTTCACGGAACTGCTGCCGGCATTGAAGACCTTGATTTTGCCCGTGGTGGCGCTGGGCCGGACTATCACGACGTTCGAGGCGGAGTCCGAGCTGTAATTGACCGTGCTCAGGTTCGGTTCAGGCTCGTCCGAGGGCCAGACGCGCAGGTACCCGAAGCCGGAAGAGAGCGGGGTGATGTTCATCATGACGCCGGCGACGTTGGTTGAGGCGGCGGGCAGTCCGCCTACTCCGGCGATCTGGACCTCGATCGTGGTGTTGGCGGGGATTGCGGTATTCGGGGCCAGGCGGGAATCGTAGAGCCGTGATTCGACCGTGGTGAAAGAGCTCGACGAAGAGACCTGGCCATCGAAGTACCCTTGGATGTCGATGAGAACGTTCACTCCCGGGGTGACGGATGCCCAATGCTTGATGTCCGTCACGCCCGCGGCGTTCAGATTCAGGACCGCGCCAATTGCCGTGGTCTGGTTGCCGCGGAAGTTGATCGTCGTCCCCGGATCGCTTCCGTTGGCGAACCAGCCCCCTGGAAGTGTTGCGAAGATGGGGTTGGAGGGGTCGGTGCTGATCACTGTGATGTTGGCGAAGACAGCGGTCGCCGTGTCCGGGACCCCGCCTTTGCCTTTCAAGGTCACGGACTTGACTGCCGTCCCGGTCCAGGCGCCGGCCGGAAAGCCGGTCCCGTTACGGGTATCGACCACCCGCGACGTCGGCACGGACACGAAACCGCCCGGGGCCGGAGTGCTGCCCGAGGTGAAATAGCCCTGCACGTCAACAATGAACTGCTGCGAGGTGCTGGAGTAGAGAGCGAGCTTCCCGTCGCTGCCTACCGCGATGGCGGCTGAGTTCGAGATCGTGTCCCCGGTGCCGGAGAACAGTACGGTGGTGTCATGGTGGCGTCCGCTGTTGGGCACGAGCTGCGCCGCGTTGGGCTGGGTTCCATTCACGATGGTCAAGCTCACCAGGACAGTGGCGACACCTGTGACCGGGACCCCTGCCTGGCCCAGGATCTGAAAGGGATACCAGGTACCTGCGGCCACAGGGCCGGTGATCCCGCCCAGCCCGCTGCGGGTGTCCACGGCACGGCCCTGGCCCTCCACCGGGTAGAACACGCCGGCCTGTACTGAGGGGGTCGACTGCATCGGCGCTAGGGCTGGCGCTTGGGCTGAGGCCAGCCCAAGCGGCCCCGATTGTGTGGAAGCGGGTGCGGCGAATGCCGGGGCGCTGAGCCCGTACACGCCAAGCGCGGCCGCAACAATTGCGGCAATAAGGATCCTGAAGGTCAGGAAAACGACGGACATAGGCTGGAAAAAGGCAGGCTCGCGCCGGCTCCTGGCAATGGACATCCCCCACGGACTTTCTACGAAAAAGCCCCCACTGCGTTCATCAACGAAAAGCCAGGAGCCTCGAGACCAATGATGGGACGAGGCTAAATTACCCGCGAATAGTAAGCAAGCTTTTTATTCATGACAAAAAGTGTAAAGTTGATCGGCGAAAGCGGTCTCAAAGCTGAGAACGGGCCAGATCTCTCGCTGAAAAATGCTCTACTGCGACCTTCGGTTCGAACATGCCGTGCCCGCGCAGACTCGCCGGCGCGCAAAATGGTCTAAGGTCAGGCGTTCTCAAAGTCTTTGGGATTGCCATGGCCAGGCCGACCTCCCGGACGCAGTGGCGTGACGTTGCCGGAGGACCGCAGCCGGTCCAGTAGCCGGTCGCGTTCTTCGGTGACTGCCAGCAATGCCGCGGCGTAGTTGCGCAGTTGTCGGGCCAGCGCGTCGCGTTCCTGGGCGAGTCGGCCTGCGCGTTCTCGCTCCTCGGCGAGTTGCGTGCGTAGAGCATCGACTTCAGGTTTGCTCCGATTGATCTGCCGCGCACGTTCTTGGAAGGCTGCGTTGATGTCCGGGTTGGCGAGGGTTAATCGGTGCCGTTTGACCCCTGCCAGTTCGGCCAGGCGAACGCCGGTCAGCGGCCCGGTTGCGCGGCCTTCCAGGAGGTCGTCGGCGGCTTTCTGAAGTGCTTCGCGGATGGTGTTGGGATCAGCGTGTGTCATCCTCGTCCTTGCTCGTGGTCGTTAATGATTCCGTTGAGGCGGTCACTAACCTGCCGGGTGCGTTCGTAACGGATCGGGGGCGCGAGTCTGTCTTGGGCGAGCCGGTCCAGGGTGGCTTGGAGTTCGAGGATGTCGTTGTCGGTGCGGGCGATGTTGGTGCAGGCGCTGCGGCACTGGCCGAGGTTCGGGCTGTTCGCTTGCCGCGCACAGAGCGCTGTTGCCTGGTCGAAGACGCAATGCAGTCCATCGCCTTTGAAGATCTGCAGTGACGGGTCCTGAAGGAGCTTCTCGGCTTGGCGGCGGGTGGGGAGGGTCCGGCCGGCGAACTTCGCGGCGGCACCGCTGGTGCGTTCGCGTAGCTTGTCTGCGGCGGGGCCGCTGACGTTCCCGCCGGCCTTGAGGTAGCCATCGATGTTCGTGATCCGCTCGATGCGCTCCAGCCATCGCTCCATGGCGAGCTCATTGGGGAACCCGGAGTCGTAGCTGCCGGAGTATCCCTGCGTCACGAGGTCGGCAACATGACCGTATTGGATGGCAGCGGCCACCAGGCCACGGGGGCGCCGGACGATGTGCCAGGCGAGGGTGCGGCGGAAGCGGCTGGGAGTGATGCGACCATCCGGATCCTCCGGGATGCGGTCCCTGCGCTGACTATCCTGACAGTACTCGTTGACCCAGCGGACGAAGGAGGCGATGTCACAGGTGGTCTTCGCGGTGGTCTGCCCGTTGCCGGCACGTCCGTCGGTTCGCCCGGTGGTCCAGCGCACGGCCTGCGGGCGCAAGGTACGCGGGAAGAGCAGGTCCATGGAATGGAGTCGTTCGAGCACGTCGACAGCGTGGGCGGCCAGCGGGTGGACGATCCAGGGGTTGTGCCGTGGCTGCCCCTCGGGGGCTTTGCTTCCTTCAGGGGTGCGCGCGCCCTTCCATCTGGTGCCGTGTAGTTCATGCAGGTTCGTCCGAGGATCCTGTCGGTGGCATTGTCGCTGTAGGTTCAGCACCTCGCCGGGGCGCATGCCGGACAGGTAGGCGATGACGATGAAGCAGGCGGTCTGCAGGTGCACTGCCAGCGGAACGGCTTCCTCCCAGGCGATGAAGGGGTCGTGCCAGAGGCGTCCGTCCAGCTGCGCCGTGCATCTGACCGTGAGGTAGCTTCCGGCGTCCACGGTCAAGCCGCTGCCCTCGACGATCTCTCGATCGTAGAGGGTGTGGGTGGAGCCTACGAATCCGGTGAGCCTGGCCAGATGGGTCCAGTTGATGATGGGTTCACCGTCGGGCCCGGGCTGTCCAGGCAGACCCAGCCCCTGTTCCCGCAGGCCCTCGAGGACGGCGCGCAGGATTGGTTTGCGGGACCCTGTGGCTGGCGTTTGGCGGGCTGCTGCTGGGGTATGCCGGTGCCCGCTGCCGAGCAGTGCACAGTACTGGTGGTAGGCGGCGGTGATGTCGGGGGCGAAGTCCTCGATGAAGCGGATGGCCCAGGACAGCAGCGGGATGAGGGTCTTGTCGCCGATGCGCGGAGTGAGGTTTCCCGGTCTCTTGTGTCGGTGGGCAAGCAGGTCCCCGGCCGTTTCTTCCTGCCACGGAGAACCATCCGGCAGTCGGAGCCGGGGCGGCACGAGGTCCCGGTAGGCCCAGAGCCGTCTGGTTTCGGTGATGACCCGGCGCTTTTGGGCGAAACCGAGATCCGTTTCGCCCAGCTCGGCCAGGAACCGATCAAGCAATTGCGGGCTCGCGGCCTGGAGGGAGTTGTGGCCGTGCTCGTTGAACCAGGAGACGAGGCGCCGCAGGTGCGTCGGGACGTGGGAGATGCTGGAGAGGGCCAGAGGCCTGGGTGCGCTGGGTCCACCCTGCACGGCTCGAGGCGTCTCGTCGTTGATCAGAATCCAGAAATAGGCCTTCACCGGCTGCTGCCAGGCGGACGGGAAGTGGCGGAAATTGACGCTGTATTTCTGCGAATGGTCTTCGAAGATGGCTGGGGTGAGGTCCCAGACGGCGTCTGCGAAGCGGGAGAGCACAGCAGGGGAGGTACCTTCGCGGAGGGGGCGTCGGGCGAGTACCACGTCATCGTCGACCGGACTTGGTCGCTGCAGCAGATCGGGAATCATCGCAGGTCCAATCCGCCGTCCAGCACCATCTCGACCAGACGGCGGTCCTCGTTACTGGCTTGCTCGGCTGCAACCATGGGTCCGGTGTGCTGCCGCTCGAGCAGATCGGTCAGCTGCTCCGAAGGGATGGAGAAGCGTTCCTCCCACTCCGCGGCGGGAATCTCGGCGCGGCGCCGGGTGATGCTTTCGAGCATCACGGCCTGGATCGGAATGTGCCTGGGTTCGGAGCGTGCGTTCGGGCAGCCAAGGCACAGCAGGAACGAGGCACTGCACGCGGTCCCGGACGGTGTGTAGGGGCTGTTCGTGTGGTCGATGCAAGCGGCGGCCACCGTGTCCAGACGGCCTTCAAGCAGCAGCCGCAGGCGCTCCACGGTTGTTCCAAGCCTCCGCGCCGCCGGCTCGGGATCGTCCGACGCTTCCCGCGCTTCGGCGTCGGTGAGAACGAGGATGCTGTGGCTGACGCGGATGCGTTCCACCTCGCCGTGCAGCGCCTTGTCGACGATGACCTGGTATTCGGGCAGAGCGGTGGCGTCTTTGGCAAGGTATTGCGCCGCGAGCGTCGTCGCACTGTGGGCGACCGGGCGCTGATGGCGCTGCACGAACGCCAGCCTGAGTCGGCGCGAGTCCACCCGCGCGAGGAGGTCCCCGTCAGGGGTCCTCCCGCGCCACCACTCCAATGCGTGAGTGGGCAGCGCCCGGATCCGGGCCCCGCCTGGAATGCGGTCGGCCGGGCCCGTGGCGTGGAACACCAGAAGAGCGTCCGTGCCTGCCGGAGGTGTCGATCTTGCCGTCGCGGACCCGGGGCACATCCCCGGTGCGTGCCACCAGTGCGAGCAGCGCGCCACGGCGTCCAGCCTCCGCATCCGCGCCCGGCCCTGCTGTCTCCCATTCCTTGAGCTCCGCCTCCGCCTCCCGGATTCGGGTCAGCGCGGCACGGACCTCGGCTCGCGCGGCCCGCTGGATACGGCGCACTTCGGAATCGGTGTACGCGGACAGGGTCCGTGCCTGGGACGCTGGCCGGTGGGGCGCGTAGAGTGCTTCGCGGAATGCGGTCGGGAGGCCTTCGACCGGCCGGAAAATGACCCGGAGCACCTGAAGCAGGGAGTCCGCATAACGGGTATGCCGGATTCTGAACGGTGCGATGTGCGCAGGCGTCAGTGCACTGAGCGACTGCGGTGGGGTGGGCAGTTCCTTCAGACTGCGGGCGAAGATCCGGGCACCTGCGTACAGGGTCTTCACGGACTCCACGGTCTTTCGGGTCCCGGCCGGGCCGCAGGCGCGGGCGAAGCCCTTCGCGATGGCCCACTCGATCTCGGGTGCGAGACCGAGCCGACGGAATTCGAAGTCCTTTGCGGTTCCGCCGGACTCGGGCACAAAGCGGACAATGAGGCGCTCTCCCGCGTCGATGACGGCTTCGGGCCGCGTATACGGTCCCTTCGGCAGCGAGGCACGCATCCTCAGAGCTCCTTTTCGGTCTCATCGAGCAGCCGCACCCTGGGGTCGCTGGAGAGGACTGCGAGCAACGACTCCGCATCGAGAACCGATCTGCCGTACTCCAGCAGTAACCGGGCCTCCAGCCCCCGGAACGGCTCAAGGTAAACATTCTTCGTCGTGTTCACATCCGAGTGGCCCAGCATCGTCTGCACCAGCGACCAGGTATCGCCGAACTGCTCGCGCAGATCGCGTTGATGCTCGGCCTCCAGCCCGTCGACCTGCCGGGACCAGATGAGCCGTCCGACGGCGAACCAGCGCAGAGCGAAGCTGTGCCGCAACATATGGGGTCGGCATTCGAGCCGGTCGATGCCGGCCTTCCTCACGCGGGTGTTCGCGCGCGCAAAAGACTTATGCCACGCAGTCTTTGGCCTGGGGCTGCCGTCTTCGTTAAGCCACAGCATGGCCGGTTCAAGCCCGTCCGTGGTGCGCACCATCAGGCGAAGTCTCTCCCTCGGGGTCAGATCGTTGACCTGGACCGCCGAAAGGAAGGACTTCCCGCCACGAAATGTGCTCACTCTCAACACCCCGCGCCGGACCTCCTCGACGACCATCCGCCCACTCATCACCTCGTATAAGCCGCTCGCCCGGGCAGAGCGCACCGCTGTTGCACGCTCCGTCTCCCGGTAGGCTGCCACTTGCTCCAGCACGTCGCCCCGCAGCCAATAGGGATGCCCGTGCATCCCCTTCGCGCAGGCATCCGCCAGCCGGAACGACGCGTACTGGCTGTTCGGGACTTCGCGGTCCAGCTCAAGCACCAGGACGCTGCTCCATTCCTGCAGACGAAGCCCGCCACCGTACAAGCCGTCTGCGAAAGCCGCGTCCCGCGACTGGGAACGGGGACGCCACCTCGCACGCTCCGACCCCAGCGGCGTCAAACCGTGAATCCCGACATCGCGCCAGCGGCGGTATGCCCGCGGCGAAAGCCATTTGACGTCCGCTCCGCGGATTGTCGATGGCCGCAAATCCGTGCCGCGGGCGCCTCGTCCGGCCGAGGCCATCCGGAAGGCGCCTGCGTCAGCGGCGGGAATCAGCGGCGGGCCACCCATGACTCGGCTGGACCAGTCGTAGAACATGGTCAGCGCTGCGAGATCGCTGGCCCACGCCGAGCCGGAAATGCGGCGCGGGTTGCGTGGGTCGCTGCGGCGCCAGAACTTGAAATCCATGACATCGTCTTCGACCGTGGAATCCCAATCCTTGCCGCGCGCCGCGAGGAAGTTCACCCACACCGACAGTGAGTACGCGTACCTGCGATTCGTCGCTGCGGCGCGGTTGCGCATCTTCGCCCCGGCGAAGAATCGGTTCAAGGCCGCGTGGGGGGCTCCGGTCTTGTCGAGGAAGATCGGACGACCCGCCCACGGTAGCCATGCGCCCGACGCATCATGATCATCCGCCGATGCACCCAGCGCACGGTCAAGAAGTTTATCGCCTGCCCAATCGATCCGATCGGGGGCGAAGAAGACCTGCCACAACGTCCGCTCATCCGTCATGCGCCCATGATGTCGGCGGGATCTGCCAAAGATGGGCAACACGCCCAAAGGGGGTGGAGAATGAACTGCTTCTACGCCTCGGCCGAGCGGGCGTTCGACCCGTCCCTTGAGGGCCGGCCCGTCATTGTGCTGTCCAACAATGACGGCTGCGCGGTCACCCGCTCCCCCGAGGCCAAAGCCCTGGGCATCCCGATGGGTGAGCCGTGGTTCAAGCTCGCCCCCAGGGCGAAGGAATGGGGACTTGTTGCCCTGTCGAGCAATTATGAGCTCTACGGGGACATCAGCGCCCGGGTGATGGAGCTGCTGGGCCGGTACTCGGCATGGCTGGAGGTCTACAGCATCGACGAGGCCTTCCTCGGCGTTAAAGGCACCCCGGCCGAGCTACTGGCTCTTGGTCGGTCCATGAAGGCTGCCGTGCGGCGGAACGTCGGGGTTCGGTCTGTGTCGGGATCGCCGCCACGAAAACCCTGGCGAAGCTGGCGAACAAATGGGCGAAGAACAACCCGGCGTTCGGCGGGGTCTGCCACTGGGACTCCGTCCCGTTGCCCGAACGGGAGGCTCTGATGGGGCGCCTGTCCGTGGTGGAGATCTGGGGTGTCGCGACCCGGCTGACCAGGCGGCTGAACGTGATGGGCATCTTTTCGATCCTTGACCTGTCCCGGGCCGATCCGGTGATGATCCGGGACCGGTTCTCCGTGGTCATGATGCGCACCGTCCTGGAACTGCAGGGCACCCCCTGCATTCCGATGGAGGAAGAACGGATCGGGCGGGATCAGCTGATCTTTTCCCGTTCCTTCGCCAAGCCCATCACCACCGCGGCCGGGATGCGGCAGGTTTTGAGCGTGTATGGGCAGCAGGCCTCGGCGCGGCTGGCCAAACATGACCTGCAGGCCAAAGTCCTCACCGCGTTCGCCGGCACCTCACACTTCAATCCCAAAGACACCTCCTACCCCTCGGTGTGTGTCCCGCTGCCGATGCCCACCGCGGACCCAGTCATTCTCACCAAGGCTGCTCACGCGCTCCTGCCCCTGATCAATGAGGGAATCCGGTACGCCAGGGCCGGGATCATGGTCACAGACCTGCGCCCGACCGGCAAACAGGCGCCGCTGTCCCTGTTTGAGAACCCGCACGAGCCCCGGTTCTCCTGAAGCTGTCATGAGGTGCCAAACGCTAGAGTGAGGGGCATGTCTTCGGGAATGCCTGCTGATGCGATCTTGACGGATTGGACTCTGGTCGAGGCTGACTGGGCCCTGGTTGGCGCGAAGACAGGGTCTACTCGCCTCGGGTTTGCGTTGCTCCTGAAGTTTTTTGAGCGAGAGGC
Source organism: Arthrobacter sp. MMS18-M83 (assembly GCF_026683955.1). Taxonomy (NCBI): domain Bacteria; kingdom Bacillati; phylum Actinomycetota; class Actinomycetes; order Micrococcales; family Micrococcaceae; genus Arthrobacter; species Arthrobacter sp. MMS18-M83. The sequence continues at coordinate 1,014,362 of NZ_CP113343.1, forward strand.
GCGTTTCCCCCGCTATCCGGGAGACTTTGCCGCCGAGGAGGTTCAGTACGTTGCAGAGCAGGTCAGGATCGCACCGGATTCGCTGAAAGACTTTGATTTTTCCGGGCGTACGGCCAAGAGGTTCCGCGTCCAGATTCGTACTTCGTTTGGGTTTCGTGAGTTCGCGGCAAAAGACGAAGCCGGGGTGGCAAGTTGGCTGGCAGAGCGGGTGTGCCCTTCCGAGGTCCGTGACTCCGCCTTGGTTGAGGCCCTGCTCCTTCGGTGTCGTCAGGAACGGCTGGAGCCACCGGCAAGGATCTCGCGAATCGTCGGAAGTGCACGGACTCTATTCGAACAGCGGCTTTGTTCTTCGGTGCTCGAATGCCTTGACGCTGATGGTGCCAAGCGGCTTGAAAGCTTGTTGGACGGCGATGCGTCGGGGTCCTTGTTGTCAACGTTGAAGGCTGATCCGGGACCGGCCGGGCTTGAGGCTCTTCTTTCTGAAGTGGGGAAACTTGCTGCGGCCCAGGCTTTGGAGCTGCCAGGTGCGCTGTTTGACGGTGTCTCGGAGAAGGTCGTGAGCGCGTGGAGGGCGCGGGCTTCCCGGATGTATCCGTCGGATTTATGGGAAGCGCCGCGACCGGTGCGTCTGACGTTGTTGGCTGCGTTGTGTCATCAGCGCACGGCGGAGATCGCTGACAGCTTGGTTGATCTGTTGCTCGTTTTGGTGCTGAAGATTAACACCAGCGCCGTGAGGAAGGTTGAAAAGGAACTCACTGCGGACTTGCAAATGGTCCGCGGTAAGACGGCTCTGCTGTTCCGTCTGGCCGAGACTGCTGTGGGGAATCCGGATGAAACGGTGAGGAACGCGGTCTTTCCGGTGGTGAGCGAGAAGACGCTTCGGCAGCTGGTGCGGGAATCCAGGGCAAACGAATCGGCATTCCAAGGCAAGGTCCGGGTGGTCCTGCGCGGATCCTACTCAAGCTATTACCGCCGGATGTTGCCGGCGTTACTGTCGGTACTGCGGTTCCGGTGCCACAACACGGCGTTCAGGCCGGTGATGGAGTCGATCGATCTCTTGAACAGGTACGCGCTGGCGGGAAGCAAGGCGCAATACTTCAGCCCGGAGGACGACGTTCCTATTGCCGGCGTGGTTCCGAAGAATTGGGTCACGGCAGTCCGGGACGAAAAGGGCAGGGTCGAGCGGATACCTTACGAGCTGTGCGTGCTCGTTGCTTTACGGGATGCGTTGCGCCGGCGCGAGGTTTTCGTCGACGGTGCCGGTAAATGGCGGGATCCGGAGGACGATCTGCCCCCGGACTTCGAGGCCTCCCGTGAACTCCACTACGAAGCCCTGCGCAAGCCCTTGGACCCGGCTCAATTCATCGCAGACCTGCAATCCAGGATGGCCCAATCGCTGCACACGCTGGACCGTGCTCTCCTGACGGATACCGCCGGAGGAGTCAGCATTACCCGGCGGAAGGGCGCACCCTGGGTGAAGGTTCCCAAGCTCGAGAATCTCGAAGAGCCTGCCAACCTTGGCCGGCTCAAAGACGAGGTACTGGCCAGGTGGGGAACTTTGGACCTTCTGGAGGTCCTGAAGGAGGCTGACTTCCTGGCCGCGTTCACGCCGGGATTTACCTCGATCGCGTCAAGGGAAGTTCTCGGCAAGGACGCGCTCCGCCGCCGGCTGCTGCTGTGTCTGTTCGGGCTGGGCACGAACATGGGCATCAAAGCGATCGCTGACGCCGGCGGTCACTCCGAGACCGAACGGGAACTACGGCACGTGCGCAGAACCTACATCACCAAAAGACAACCTGCGGCAGGCCATCGTGAATGTCGTCAACGCAACCTTTGAAGCACGAAACCCTGAATGGTGGGGAGAAGGAAACGCCTGCGCCTCGGACTCGAAGAAGTTCGGCTCCTGGGAATCGAACCTCATGACCGAATGGCACAACCGCTACGGAGGGCCCGGGGTGATGATTTACTGGCACGTCGACAAGAAATCGACCTGCATCTACTCGCAGCTGAAGAACTGCTCCTCATCCGAAGTCGCTGCCATGATCGAAGGGGTCCTTCGGCATAACACTGACGCCGAGATCGAGGCGAACTACGTCGATACCCATGGCGCCTCGATGGTGGGCTTCGCCTTCACCGAGCTCCTCGGATTCAAGCTCTTGCCCCGGTTGAAGAACATCGGATCGATCAGGCTTTACCGGACAGACAACGAGGTCAACCACTCAGAGATTGGCCCGGTCCTCAGCCGCGCCATCAACTGGGACATCATTGCCCAGCAGTACGATCAGATGGTCAAGTACGCCACGGCCCTCAAACTCGGTACTGCGGAGTCGGAAACAATTCTGCGCCGCTTCACCCGGGGAGGACCAAAGCATCCGACGTACCAGGCGCTCGAGGAACTCGGACGCGCCGTCCGGACCATCTTTGCCGCCGACTACCTCGCCAGCGAGAGTCTGCGCCGGGAGATCAACTCGGGTCTGCAGGTAGTGGAGAACTGGAACAGCGGCAACGACGTGGTGTTCTACGGCAAGAACCGTGATCTGACCGGCGCCGACCGGGAAACCACCGAAGTGTCCATGCTCGCCCTGCACCTGCTGCAATCATCCCTGGTGCTGGTGAACACCCTGCTGCTGCAAACCATCCTGGAAGAGAAGGAATTCAACGACCTGCTGGGCCCCGAGGACCGCCGCGGTCTCACGCCGCTCTTCTGGACGCACATCAACCCTTACGGAAGCTTCAAGCTCGACATGACCAGCAGCCTCGAACTCGGCCCACCAGCTCCGAAGCCAGCGCAAACAGGCGTCCCGCCACGGGTACCGGTCCCATAACATCACGGTTCCTTTCGCGGTCGGTGATCCCTGTGGCCGCGGACGTCTTGTCCACGAAGGTGTGTCCCCGGTTGATGCGGCGGCCGCGCGTGAGCTGCCGACGGGGACGGCCCAACGGCAGCGTGGACCGTGTGCCGGCCGGTCTGGAACCGGGTGGGTGCGTTGCACGTTGACAGTGAAAGCAAGCACGCGTGAGGGTCGCTTGCCGGTTCGGTGGCTGAAGGCCGAGGGAAAGGAACTTGCAATGCCGCTGTCGGACTACGAGCGCAAGCGCCTGCAGGAGCTCGAAATGGATCTGGCGGCCGAGGACCCGGTCCTGGCCCGTGAACTTGCGTCGGGCACGCCTCCCGGGCGGCGGCTCCGGAGGATCGCCGGCGTCAGCCTGGCACTGGCGGGGACCGGCCTGTTGATCCTGGGCGTTGCCGTGCAGCTTCCGGCTCTGGGCGTGCTGGGATTTCTGATGATGTGCGGCGGCGCCTCCGGGTACCCCTGGCGCCGGGCGGCCGGCTCCTGAACGGGAACGCCGGGGAAAGGCCAAGTACTCTCGAGCTTCGGTGGGAGCGCTGGTTGCAGGCGCCCGGTTCGTCTCATCCTGACCGGGCCCTGGCGTTCGCGCGCTCAGCGGTGGCGGAACGGAGTTCCCGCTGGAGGCGCCGGTTTTCGGCTTCGAGGCGCAGGACCATCCCGATGCCTGCCAGGTTCAAGCCCAGGTCCAGCAGCTCACCGATCCGCCGCAAGGTCGCCAGATCCTCCTCGCTGTACTGGCGGGTCCCGCCCAGTGTCCGGCCGGGTTCGATCAGGCCCCTGCGTTCGTACAGGCGCAGGTTCTGCTGCCCCATGCCCACCAGCTCTGCCGCGACGGAAATCGCGTACACCCCCCTGCCCGCGTTGTTACCGCCTGCCATCAGCCACCTCCAAATCTTCCCAAAATCAGGCTTGCCACGACCCAGTCGCAGTGCTATAAGAAATATATACCAGCCGCAACAGATCGGCTGGGTTGACAACAAAAAAGCTGCGATCTGCAAGGAGTGACACACCATGCTGATGCGAACGGACCCCTTCCGTGAACTCGACCGGCTGGCCGAACAGGTCCTCGGAACAACGGCACGGCCTGCGGCGATGCCGATGGACGCCTGGCGAGAAGGCGACGATTTCGTGGTCGCCTTCGACCTGCCCGGAGTCACCGTGGACTCGGTGGACATCGACGTCGAACGCAACGTGCTGACCGTCAAGGCCGAACGCCCGGACCCCGTCGGCGAGGGCACGGAACTGATTGCCTCCGAACGTCCCCGCGGCGTGTTCAGCCGCCAGCTCATCCTCGGCGACGCGCTTGATACCGACGGAGTGCAGGCAAGCTACGACGGCGGGGTCCTGACCCTGCGCATCCCGGTGGCGGAGAAAGCAAAGCCGCGCCGGATCGAAATCGAAACCACGGCGAACCAGCGCCAGGAGATCAGCGCCTGAGCACCGGCACGGCTTTCCGGACCGGGAGCGCCTCGGCGGCCAACACGTAATTGGGTGATGGGTTTCACAGACCACGCCACGGCGCGGGTAGCGCACAGATACAGGCCCCCGAGGATGACTCCCGCAACGATGGTCCCCGGCTGAACGGACCGGGGACCATCCCTGTCCCCCAAATGAACACACAGCACCACCAACGATGAAGACCAACAGCCCGGACCCCTACGAGATCCTGCACATTGACCCGACCGCCACGGCGCGGGAGGTGAGCCGTGCCTACCGCGCGCAGATGCGCAGCCGGCACCCCGATACCCGGCCGTCCCGCGAACCCGGCACCGGCACCGGCCCGACGACGCCCGAATCACAAAAGGAGCTGCAGGACGTCATGAACGCCTATGCCATCCTGGGCAACGCGGAAAAGCGGGCAGCCTACGACAGGGACCACCCGCGGCCCGCTCCGACCGAACCGCACCCCCGGGAACCCCTGGCACGGCCGCCGGCTCCGCTGCTTCCGGCCGCCTCACTGCTGATCGGACCGGTCATCTGGGAGCCGGCCGCCGGACTGTCCCGCGCGGTCCCGGCGTGGCCGGGCCCGTATCCGCCCGGTTACACATTGATCCGGCGAATCCCGCATTGACCACCGTCCGCACCACATCGCAATGACGAAGGAGACCCGATGAGTGCCTGGCGTCCGTACGACAGCCAGTTGATGCCCGCGTTCTACGAACGTTTCGAGAAGCGGTGGGGCAAAGGAACAGCGCCGTTCCTGGACCCCGAAACCCACGAACAACCCATGCCCCGGGCCCAGTGGATCAACCCGGACACCGGCGCCGCGGTCGCGGTCGTCCCCATCTGGACCGCGGACCCCCGGCACCGCTCCTTCGGGGTGTTCTACCTGCCCCCGTCCGGCGACATCTGGGTCCTGCGGCCCGGGTACACGAACTACCTCGAAACCGACCCCAAAAACCCTGAGCAAGTAACCCTGCGCAACGACGCCTTCCGGAAAGCCGTCGCGCACGCCAAGGAATTCATCTACGGAACCCAACCCTGAAAACCGCCCCCGACCACCCGGATCAGGCAACCGGCAAGCCCGGCGGTGAACCGTCCATCGGATCCGCCCCGGGGACCGGCCCCTCCGCCGCGGCCCGGGCCCTGACAGACATTCCCGGAGTACCCAGTGACCCCTCAACAGATCTGCCAGTTCCTCCAGGACTGCAGCATCCGCGCAGCCGCCGGCAATGCACGCCTCGAGGCCGATGCGTCCTACCTCCTCTACGTCAGCTGGTGCGGCCTGAACCGGAAAGTCCCCGTCCCCCATCAGGCCTTCCGGACCGCCCTGCGCATGGCTGGCCTGCGCCCTGCAAAGAAGACCCCGCACCACTGACCCGCAACGAGACATGTGGAAATGGAGGAGATGACAATGACGTCAACGGCCCTGAAAACAACACACAGTGACCATGCGGGCGGGGACCGTCCGTGGTGCGGGACGTGCGACAGCGACGAGTTCCTGATCTTCGAAACCGCTGCGTTCCCGGCCGGCGGTCCGGCCGGTGAACTGGACGTCAGCTACACCTGCACCGAATGCGAGGGCTACTACGCCCACCAGGTCCCCGCGGGCGCCCTGGACCCGAAGGTCCTGGCCGGGATGCTGCCCGTCCCGGGCGATGAGCAGCCCGGCATCTACACGCACTGCGGCGAGCCCATGACCCTGGGCCGCCCGGCCGGCCGGAGCGTCGCTTCGGAGGCGGCGAAAAACACCGGGCGCAGGCTCCTGGAGGTCTATCTCCAGACCCGGGTGCTGCATTGCCGCTGCGGTTTCCAGATGGAACTTCCCCGCCCCCGGGCGGCCTGAGGGGCCCGGTGGAGGGATCTCGATGCCTTTGTCCGACTCTGAACGCAGGCGGCTTGAGGAACTCGAATCGGATCTGGCAGCCCAGGATCCGGTTCTCGCGCGGGAACTGAGCACCGGCAGGCCGGCCCTCCGGTGGCTTCGCCGTTCCGCCGGCCTGGCCCTGACCGTCGCGGGCATTGAACTGATCATCATGGCCATGGCCGCCCGGCTTCCAGGCATCGGCTTCCCGGGATTCATCCTGCTGCTGGCAGGTGCCTGCGTGCTCCTCACCCGCCGCGCCGGCCGCCGCAGCGGATAGCGCCGCACCGCACCGTGGCCTGCGCCGCCATCGGCCGCCGGGGCAGATTCTCCGCTGCTGCCCGGCCGGAAGCCCAGGTTCCGGAAGCGGTGAGCGGACTTCCAGGACGCCGCCGGCATGGGAGAAGCTACAGGGTCCCCGGATCCGGGGAGTACTACGCTGAAGGAGCGCCGGGCCGGCCGGGCCCGGGAGTCCATGGCTTCCTCCGGGCCAAGGGGGCACGTGCGGGGCACGCCGGGCCCTTGGTTGCGGCGAGCAGGGACCCCGAGCGCCCGGGCAAGCGGGTTGTGCCAGTCCTCGGGCACCATCACGGACGCGTCCGTGTTCAGCCAGACGATGTCCGGAAGCGGCTGGCCTTCCCTGCGCTTGACCGGACGCCCTTCAAAAAACCTGTTCCGCCGGAAGGTCGCATGGTCCCGCCGCAGCCGGACGGCCGCGGCGGCGAACTCGGTCAGCGGCTTGTCCGTGCTTTCCCAGTTGATCCAGCTCAGCTCCGAGTCCTGGCAGTATGCGTTGTTGTTCCCTTCCTGGGTGCGGCCCAGCTCGTCACCGTGGAGCAGCATCGGGACGCCTTGGGAGAGCATCAGGGTGGCAATGAAGTTGCGTTGCTGGCGGGCACGCAGTGCGAGCACGCTTTCATCGTCGGTGCGTCCCTCGGCGCCGCCGTTCCAGGACCGGTTCTGGGTCTCGCCGTCGTTGTTGCCGGCCCCGTTGGCCTCGTTGTGCTTCTCGTTGTACGAGACGAGGTCATGCAGGGTGAAGCCGTCGTGAGCGGTGACGAAGTTGACGGAGGCCACCGGACGCCGGCCTGATGACCCGTACAGGTCCGCGGAGCCGGCAAGCCGGGCGGCGAATTCGCCAAGGGTCGAGGGCTCGCCGCGCCAGAAGTCACGCACCGCGTCCCGATACTTGCCGTTCCATTCGGTCCACAGCGGCGGGAAATTTCCCACCTGGTAGCCGCCGGGGCCCACGTCCCAGGGCTCGGCGATCAGCTTCACCTGGGACACGACCGGGTCCTGCTGGACCAGGTCGAAGAAGCTAGACAACCGGTCCACCTCGTAGAACTCCCGGGCCAGGGTGGCCGCCAGATCGAAGCGGAACCCGTCCACATGCATCTCCGTCACCCAGTAACGCAGGGAATCCATCAGGAGCTGCAGGACGTGCGGGTGGCGCACGTTGACCGTGTTCCCCGTGCCCGTGTAGTCCATGTAATACTGCTTGTCGCCCGCGACCAGGCGGTAGTAGGCTTGGTTGTCGATACCCTTGAACGACAGGGTCGGGCCGAGGTGGTTCCCTTCGGCGGTGTGGTTGTAGACGACATCGAGGATGATCTCCATCCCGGCGGCGTGCACGGAACGGACCATGGCCTTGAAGTCCTGGACCTGCTGCCCGGGCACACGCGTGGAGCTGTAGCCGTGGTGCGGGGCGAAGAACCCGACGGTGTTGTAGCCCCAGTAGTTGGACAGGTCCTTGTCCCTGAGCACGCTGTCGTGCACGAATTGGTGCACCGGCATCAGCTCGATCGCGGTAACGCCGAGTCTTTGCAGGTGCTCGATCACGGCCGGGTGCGCCAGGCCCGCGAAGGTGCCGCGTTCCTCCACGGGCACCTCGGGGTGGAGCATGGTCATGCCTTTGACATGGGTTTCGTAGATGAGCGAGTCGCTGTACGGGACCCGCAGGGGGCGGTCGCCCTGCCAGTCGAAGAACGGGCTGATCACCACCAACCGCATCGTCGAGCCGGCCGAATCGCTTGTATTCAACGAGAGCGGATCGCCCGGATCGTAGGAGAACATGGCTTGCCCCCAGGCGATGTCCCCGCTCACCGCTTTCGCGTACGGGTCCAGCAGCAGCTTGGCCGGGTTACATCGCATCCCGTTGGCCGGGTCATAGGGCTCCTCCACCCGGTAACCGTACGACTGTCCCGGGAGCATATGGGGCAGGTAGCAGTGCCAGACGAACGCGTCCACAGCCTCCAGGGCAATCCGCTGCTCGGTCCCTCGCTCATCGAACAGGCACAGATACACCGCACTGGCCGCTTCGCTGAAGACGGCGAAGTTGGTGCCGCTGCCGTCATACGTCGCCCCCAAGGGATAGGCACTGCCCGCCCAGACTTCCATGAGCCCTCCGATACGGAAAAAGCACCACCCACCACACCGGACAGCCCGGGAGCACCGTGCCCCGACGCATCAAACGCGAAGATTTGACGCATTCAGCCCCGGGCACCCGAGGCAGACCCGCGTTTCGCTGCAGCCACCTCGTCGTGGCCGTGAGGCGGATGGGAATGCCGGGCCCAGGCACCGGGACGGCGGCGGGAATCGCTTCCGGGCAACATGCGCGTCATGCCGGAGGTCCCGGAGGGCCCGTCCGAGCCCGGGCCTGTCGGTCCGTGCCGTGGACGGCCAGGCTGCCGCGCTTCTAGACTGGGCATACCCTGCTGCGGAGGGCCAACGAGGTGACGCGCGGGCCGCTGCCGCCGGGGACGGCAACGGACCATCTACATCTGGTTGGAGGTCTGTCTGCGCATCACGGGCACTGCACGTCCTGGTGCAGGAACACAGAGGAGACCGTTATGCAGACAGACCCCCGGCCCACAACAGAGGCCGTGCGTTCGGTGACCGTGGAGGCCTCCAGCACCCGTCCCGGGGACTGGGGGCGGGCCATGGCCCTGGCCTTGGACCGGCTGATCCAGGAGATCATCGCCTCCACCGGCACGAACCCGTGCCGTGATCCCGGGGGCCTGGACGTCTCCTTGCATATCCAGGCCGTTCCCGATGGTGAGGCCATCACGGTCATCTGGCGCCGCTGAGCTGCCGATCACCGCCGCTGTTCACAGCCAAAAGTCCCGCGGATACGGCCCCGGCCGCACCCGCAGTCCGGACCCTCGGCCTGCTCGTTCCCGGCGGTGTCGTCGGCCAGCCCAGGCGGGATGCGGGCGAGGGGCCCGGACCCTTGGTGCTCCCGGCATTTCCTGTCAGTGCTTTTTGAAGGCGTCCTTCACTTTGTCTGCGGCCTGCTTCAGCTCCGCTTTGGCTTGTGCGGCTTTGCCTTCGGCTTTCAGCCTGTCGTTATCCGTGGCATCGCCGGTTGCTTCTTTGGCTTTGCCGCCGACCTTTTCGGCGGCGTGCTTGATTTTGTCACCCAGACCCATGACGGCTCCTCTCAAGGTGGACGGGCCGGCCCGTGCGGGCCGGACATTTTTATCGTAGACCCGGCCGGTCCCCTTCATCCACGGTTCTGCCCGGCTCCGGCCGGGGCACAGGTGGTTCTGCCCGGGCATCTGGCTGCTCGCGGGACCGGAGCCTGCCGGGATACGCCGGACGGCCGGGGTTTATGCTGTCGTCCATGGATTCGTATGGGGGCCGTGCGCTGATCTGTGCAGGGCCGGAAACGGTGTGGACCGTCATCACTGATTCGGCCGGCTACCCGGAGTGGGATTCGGGGATTGCCGGGCTGATCGGGGACATCGGCCACGGGCAGAGCATCCGGGTCCGGCCCGCCGGCCTGGCCAGGCCGGTCAGGGTGGCGGTCCACCGGTATGGGGACGGCGCCATGTCCTGGACGTTCCGGTTGCCGGGGAGATTGTTCAAAGCGGTCCGGACCATCACCGTGACGGCTGAGAACGGCGAGACCCGCCTGGTGGTGAGGGATGATTTCACCGGCTCCCTCCGGACGCTCATCCAAAAACACAACCCGGGACTGTCCCGGTCCGCGGACCGGTTCGCCGGCGGGGTCAGGGCCCGGGCCGAAAAGCTGAGCTGACACCGGATACGCCGGCGCTGCGGTGGTGCCCGGGGCATGGCGGCTCCGAGGGCGGGACCAAGCAGCTCTGCCTCCAGGGCCTTGGCTGCGGAACCACGGGTGGAGCAGCATGGAAGGTAAGGCGTTTCAGTGAGTCGGCCGGTCCGCATCCGTAGCTCAGTGGTCAGAGCAGGGGACTTTTAATCCTCGGGTCGTGGGTTCGAACCCCACCGGATGCACCAGTCCCGGAGGCAAACCCTTCCCGGCATCGCGTTGTCCGGGCGCGGCCTGCCCAGGATCACGGGTTCTCCCAGGCTGGCAGGAATGATCAGCGCGGTCGGTTTCCTTTCCATCTTTTCGTCATCTTCGAGGTAAACGGAACAGCAATCCTGGCTGTTCCAGTCCGTGGGGCCGGTCATCTTGTCCGCTCCCGTGGATCGTTTTAGCGTGGAAGCGAGGCCGATGGCCGGCGACCCCCGGCGGCCGGGCCCGTCCTTGAGGAAGGAGTGAGCAGTCATGGCCACCGTGCGGGAAACCGTCGTTGTGAACATGCCCTTGAGCCAGACTTACAACCAGTGGACCCAGTTCGAGGAATTTCCCCGCTTCATGACCGGGGTCGAGTCCGTCCGCCAGGTCGATGAAACCACCGTGCACTTCCAGACCCGCATCGCCGGGGTCGGGCGCGGCTTCGACGCCAGGATCATCGCCCAGATCCCGGACGAACTGATCAGCTGGGAGAGCGTGGAGGGCCCGCACCATTCCGGAACCGTCACCTTCGAGGCGGTGAGCACCGTGGAAACACGGGTCACCGTCGAAGTGGACTGGGAACCCCGGACCGTGCTGGAACGGGCCGGGGCCACGGCTCATCTGGAGGACCGGCAGATCAAGAAGAACCTGGAACAGTTCAAGGAATTCATCGAGGGCCGGGAAGTGGAGACCGGCGCCTGGCGCGGAAGCATCGCCGGGGGCAAGGTCGAAGGCCGCAGCTAGACCACCCTGGCGCCCGGGCCTGCTATGGGCTCCGTGTCAGCCGGTGCCCGCCCGCCGGATGAAGCCCGTCCCGGCCATGCCTTCCACGCAGCCCTCCGTCCTGCAGGCCTTCGTCCGGCCGGTTTGCCGGAATCAACACCGGGGTTCCGGCGTTGATTTTCTTGTCGCAGATGTGCGGCAGGAAGGAAGAGGATGAAAAGGAGGAACAGGAACATCGAAACGGTCGAGGACGATGCCGGTATGACCACCACCTACCACCGGCACCCGAACGGAGGCGGGCTGCTTGGTCCCGGCGCACGGGTGGAGGCGGATTCCTTCATCGGTGCAACGACCTATGTCGAGGCCGGCGCACGTATCGGTTCCGGGTGCCGGATCGGCCGCGGGAGCTGGATCGACCAGCGGGCAACGGTCGGGGACCATGCCTTCATCGGTGACGACGTGTACGTGGGTCGGGGAACGGTCCTGGGCAGCTGGGTCCACGTCGGCAGCCACTCCCGCATCGGGGCGTGGGCACTCATCGGCCACGGGGTCCGGCTGCACGGTGACACCCTGGTGCCCGACGGCGCACGCATCCCGAACGCCGGATCCTCCCGGGGCGCTTCGTCCCGTACCCGGAAATCCCGCGGCCCGGAGTCCCGGATGGCCGCCTAGACCCCGCCCGCGGCCCCCGGGGTCCGTCCAGCGCTCTGACTGCTACGACATTCGGTTCTACCCTGCGAGTCCGGCGCGGGCCGGTCACCGTCACGGGCCATGGCGCGGACGGGCACCGCAGGGGCAGTATGGGGGGATGAACGTTCCCGCAGCCGGGGCTTCGGAGGATGGCTCCGCGGGTTCCGGGGCCCGCCTGCACCCGTGGAGCCGTTATGTGGCCATGGGTGATTCCTTCACCGAAGGGGTCGGGGACCCGGAACCGCGCAGCCCGGGGGGCCTGCGGGGCTGGGCGGACCGGGTCGCGGAAGAACTGAGCGCCGGACACGAGGATTTCGCTTACGCGAACCTGGCTGTCCGAGGACGGCTGCTCCACCAGATCCTGGACGAGCAGCTCGGTCCTGCCCTGGCCCTGCAACCGGATCTGATCACCCTCAACGGCGGCGGCAACGACCTGATCTTCCACCGGACCGACCCTGACACGCTCGCCGCCCGGATGGACGCCGGCGTGCAGCTCCTGGCCTCGACCGGGGCCACGGTTGTACTGTTCGCCGGACCGGACTGGGGCGCGACCCCCGTGCTCGGACACGTGCGGGGCAAGGTGGCGATCTTCAACGAGAACCTGCGCACCATCGCGGCCCGCCATGACGCCGTGATCGCTGATCTTTGGGCCCTGCGCCAGCTCACCCACCCCCGGATGTGGGATCCGGACCGGCTGCACTTCTCTCCCCTGGGCCAGCACACCATCGCCATCATGGTCCTGGAAACCCTCAACGTTCCCCACTCCCTGGAGCCGATGACCTCCAAAGAGCTGCCTGCGCGCAGCTGGCGCGAAGCACGGGCCGATGACATCATCTGGACACGCGAACACCTGGTCCCCTGGGTCCTGCGGCACCTCACACACCGCAGCTCCGAGGAAGAGCGCCGTGCGAAGCGGCCGGACCCGGGCCCCGTGTTCGGCGCCCGGGATGCCGCCCGGGACGTTCATCGGAAACGACCCCCGGAACAAATAGCAGGGACGCGCCCCCTGGCCTGGCGCACCTCGCGGAAGGCCTTGCCCTTGACTATCTCAAGTGATATAAAAAATCTGTATCAACCAATTTAGATAGCGGGACGTGTGATCTCCTCCGGCGTTCCCCGGCGCGGTCGTCCGGGGACCCGCCGAGAAGATCCTGCCCGGCAAGGAAGGGATGAGAGTGGAATGAGTGCGGAGCTGGAGCGCCTGAGCGCCCTGGCCGGCGCCATCGAGGCCGCGGAAGAGGAGCTCGCCGCCGCCTATCTGACCCTGCGGCAGGTGGCCGCGGCGATCCTGCGTTGCGGGGAAGCCACCGTGGCCGAAGTCAGCGAAGCCTCCGGACTGGGCCGGGGCGAGCTGCTGGAGCTGGCCGCCCCTCCACGCCCGCACCGGGGCCGTCCCGGAACCGGGGCCTGCGCCGGGTGTCATCGGCATCACGAGGCCAGCCGCCGTCCCGGCATCCGGAGAACGGGCAACAGATGACGGCGCCCCTCCCTTGTTCTACACCCGCCTTTTCAGCACCGCCAAGCTCCCCGGAGGGACGCCGGCCCTCTTCCGCCCGCGGGTCGGAGGAAACGGCAGGAGCCGGGGGTCGCGCGCCGGTCCGGTTCCGGGGACCATCCAAAAAACCCGGACAGCCCTCTTGCGGCGGTTTCATTCCAGTGCTATAAAAAATCTATACCAGCCAGCATAGGAAATAGGTGGTTGGGATGGAAGGATCGTACCGATCTGTAAGGAGTGAGGAGACCATGTTGATGCGTACCGACCCGTTCCGCGAGCTCGACAGGCTGGCCCAGCAGGTCCTGGGCACTGCGGCCCGGCCGGCGGCCATGCCGCTGGATGCCTGGCGGGAAGGCGGGGAATTCGTTGTCGCCCTGGATCTTCCCGGGGTCGAGGTCGATTCGGTGGACATCGACGTCGAACGCAATGTCCTGACCGTGAAGGCCGAACGCAAGGCCCCGGCCGGGGAGAACACCGAGATGATCGCCGCCGAACGGCCCCGGGGTGTCTTCAGCCGCCAGCTCGTCCTCGGCGAGGCCCTGGATACCGATGCTGTGAAGGCCAGTTACGACGCCGGGGTGCTGACCCTGCGGATCCCGGTTGCCGAGAAGGCCAAACCGCGCCGGATCGAGATCGCGTCGGAGTCGACCCCGCGTCAGGCGATCAACGCCTAGGACCGGGGCCGGCACCGCTGGACCGGGAGCATTGGACCGGCCGCCGGCAGTGAAGGGCGATGCAGATCAGCCACGCCACCGCGCGAGTAGCGCACCGAAAAAGCGGCCCCCGACGATGCCTCCCGCACCGATGGTCCCCGGCCCGCCCGGCCGGGGACCATCCCGACACCCGGCGCCCGAACCTGGAAGGAGCCTGCCATGAGCGCCTGGCACCCCTACGATGACCTTCTGATGCCGGCGTTCCATGAACGTTTTGAACAACGCTGGGGCAAAGGGACCGCCCCTTTCCTGGACCCCGGGGTCCAGATCCACCTCCAGCCCCTGCCCCGGGCCCAATGGATCAACCCGGACACCGGCGCGGCCGTCGCCGTAGTGCCCATCTGGGCCACGGACCCCCGGCACCGGTCCTTCGGTGTCTTCTACCTGCCCCCGTCCGGGGACATCTGGGTCCTTCACCCCGGGCACACCGCCTACCTTGAACCCGGCAAGAACGGCACCGAAGAACAGATCACGCTCCGTAACGACGCCTTCAGGAAAGCCGTCAACCACGCCAAGGAATTTATCTACGGCACGCAGCTCTGAACCGGAGAACCCTTCCGCCTGGACGCTCCGGTGAAGTTCGGGCCGCGGGCCTGCAGTTCTCCCGGGACTGCAAAAGAGGAAATTGGAAAGGAGACGTCCATGTCCATCCTGTACATGGACAAGGGCTTCGGCCCGCATGTGGACCGCGGCTTCGAGTCCGCATCAACGCGTCTGGAACACAGCGGCCTGCACCCGGAACCGGCGGGCGAGACCGAACGGCACTCCCGCGAACTGGTCCGGCACATCCTCAGCCTTGAATCAGAACGGGTCCCCGCCGTCACGGCCGAACTGTTCGCCGAAGCCATAGCCATCGCAGACACCATCCGCGAAGCCCAGGGCCGCGGACCCGTCACCTCGTACCGGGCCCGGGACTTCTGGGAAATCCTCAAGGAACTCATCGACAGCGTCCTGGACCAATAGCCCAACATCTGCCTGCCTGCGGAGGAGCCGGCGACGGGGCCTCCGGCTCCTGTCACGCCCGGGGCTGCCGTGGCCTCACGTGCCGGGGTCTTCGGCGGCGTCCGGGTACTCGTCCTCGGCGCCTGGGGAAAGATCCGTGGCCTGGTCGATGAGGTCAGCTTCGGCGGCCTCCGCTTCCGTGGCCGCGATCCGCCCGTAGCCTGCACCGCCGGGCTGGACCTCCGTGCGCTGTTCGATGACGTCCGCTTGCGGGACGTCACCGGGCAAACCGTCCATCTCCGTCAATTCCCCCGTGCCCTCGGGCAGGACCGGTGTGCGCTGCTCGAGAGCATCGGCTTCGGGTACTTCGGGACCGATTTCCTCTTTCATTTCCCCGTCAACCTCCTGTGACCGGTGCGAACGGTCCGCAGGGCGTCTCCCGGACACTGACGCGCCCGGGAGACGCCCCTGCCGGGAAACCACCGCCACCGTTGGGTCCGGACCCAGGACCGGATCCGCCGGCCGAGGTTTCCGCTGTCCAGTAACCGTTATCCGATGTCCCCCCTAGTGGGTGCTGCCCTTATTCAGGTTTTCAGCACTTCAGTGCGAGGGGCTGACCCTGTGGTGCCGGTGTTCCTCGGTGCTGGGTTTGATCGCGGTCGCGGTGACGACGAGCGCCACCAGACCCGTGATCCAGGACGTCCAGGCGACGCCTGTTTGCATGGTGTAGGAACCGAACCACGGGGAAAGGAACAGCAGGGCGCCGAAGGCCGCCTGGATCCATTCCATGGCCGGGGTTCCGGGCATGGCCAGATTGATGACGCCGCTGATGACCAGCAAAGCGCCGAACACGACCATCAAGGCAGCCGACGAACCGGCCGCCGTGGCCCAGATGACCGACAGGGCAGCGTAGAGCCCGGCGGCGACCGCGACCCAATCCTGCCATCGCGTCCATTTCTTCATTGAAACCACCTCTGTGATGTGGACTGCACCCCGGCGTTCCTCTGACGTCACGCCGGAGGAGTTTTATGAGGATTCTTATTGTATTTGACGCTGACTTCCCGTGAAAGTACCGCTTCCGGGGGCCGCGAAAACGGGCCGGGCGCCGTTCCCGGCGGCTGTCCGCTGTCCTCGCCGCACGGGTACTTTTGCAACAAAATCCGTGCGCTGCTGCTTCCCGGCAAGCGGCTCCCGGCCGGGCCGGCGGGGCAAGGAAACGCGCCAATGCCCGGTGTCACCCGGTGCCGGGCATTGGCGCAGCTACCGCCGGAGCATCTTCCACGGAAAACGCTCCTGCGCCGATCGTAGGCCCCGGAACCGGGCCGCCACCCGAGTACCGGCTACCTGTTTTAAGGGCCGGTACGAGGGTCCACTTGGCCGGACACCTCAGGGCTGCAGCTGGCGGGGACGGCCGGCGGCTGCGCGGGCGAGGGTCCCGGCCGGTTCCAGCGCGGCCGTGCGCTGCGGGGCGTGGATCCTGCCGGCCAGGTGGGGGACCTTCTGCGGGGCGGGCGTGGAAGCGGGCCCCGGGCGGGACGTGGTCGAGGGGCGTTGGTGGTCTGTGCGCCCGGTGCCTCCGGCGTCCGCTGCGCGGAGGGGGACCGCCGGACACTGGTCGGTGATCAGCCCCATGCCCGCGTACTCGCGCACGGCTTCGATGCCATCTACCGCTGAGCGTTTGTCCGGGAAATCCCTGGAGAGGGCCATCACGGCCCCGTCGGGGGCCGTGATCCTGAACCTGAAGCAGCCACGCTCATCTTCGAAGAGTTCGAACGAACCGGTCATGGAAGTCCTCCTTCACGCCCGGCCGCCAGCCGGACGCTCGACGTATCCCCGGGGCCCGGACGCGGCGCTGCGTCGGGGCCCCTGGGCCGGGAATGAATGCGTGTTCCAAAGAACATGTGAGTCACGCCACATGAGGTCAGGCGTCAACCTTACCGGAGGGGACCCGCGGTGGCCAGTGCCCTTGCGCACGAACCCCGTCACGACGCAGGCCCCGGTCTTATCTCATGCGCACCCGCTGCGGCGTGCGTCGCAGCCAGCAGTCCGGAGCCTCTGCTCACCGATCGGTCCGGCACGCTCCCGTGGCCGGCCCCCGCAAGAGCCGGTGTGGACGGCGTCCTCAGTGGCGTACGGTTGTTCTGGCGGCTTCGCATATCCCCCATTTGCGCAGCCGCCGGGAACCCCCGCGCTGGAGTCGCTCCCGACTCGCGCGAGGGTTCCTTATCAGGCCCTGTCTTTCCCCATCCGCCCGGCGTACCCTGATCACGTCCCCGGTACCGGCCCGGCCCGGGTTCTTCGCCTCCGGATTCAAACAGTTAGGCATCATCAATGGAGATGAACATCAGGGACCACTGGGACGGCCTCAGCCCCGGAACCCGGCAATGGCTCACCGAGAACCCCGGGTGCGTCGTGCTGCCCCGCACCATCACCGAGATCATCCATCAGGAAACCGGAATCACCGCGGACTCGGACCAGCACGACCAAGCCAGCCTCTCCCCCGAAGACCTCGACTTCCTCCGGGCCCGGGCCGAAGGAACGCCCGCCCCGCCCGGCCACCGGATCTTCGACGCAAAACAGCCCGGATAACGCTGACGCCGACCGTCGAAGGACAGAGGAGTCCCCATGGACGCAGAACAACATCCGGCCCCGGAGCCCGCACCCGCACCCGGGGCGTCCCCGCCGGCAGGAGGACGCCGCCCGGTAGTCACCCGCGCCGGAAGGGCATGGACGGCCACCATCGCAGCCCTCGTACTCCTGATCCTGCTCATCGCGTTCATCGTGCAGAACCAGGACGCCGCCAGGGTCAGGTTCTTCGGCCTGAACGGGACCATCTCCCTGGGCATCGCCCTGCTCATCGCCGCGGTCGGCGGCGGGGCCCTGGTCGCCGTAGCCGGTGCCGTGCGCATCATCCAACTCAGATCCCGCAACCGCCACACACCAACACCCCCGCCCTGACACCCACGCCCGGCCGGGAACCGGCCTCGGCACGCCTGGATTGCGAGGATAATGCCGGCCCGTAGCCTGAAGTGAGCAGCCTGGCCCAACGCCAAAGGAGCAACCGATGACCCTTCCGCCGCAACACGAACCCGAACCTTTCCCTCCCGACCCCGGTCCGGCACCTGCCCCGGACCCGGCCCCGCCGTTTCCCCCTCACCCGGCCCCCGACCCGAACCCGGCGCCCGGGCCCCTCCCAATCCCGGACCCCGGGCCGGTACCGCCGCCGCACCCCGATCGGACCCGCAGCCGGTAACCGGCCGCACCCATCCCGGCATGTCCGACACACGGATGTGCTGCAGCCAAGGTCCCGGCCTCGTATCGGCCCCCCCAACCCGCTCCGGAAAGGATGACCATGACCGGATTGAACAAATCCACGCACGACATCCAGCACCGCACCGCCGCTTGGATCAGACACGCCATCGAGGATCCCTCGCCCCAGACCGAAGCCGCGATCCGGTGGGCCCTGGCCAGGCTCGGGGAAGCCAATGTGCCCGACGTGGTCCACGCCGTGGTCCTGACCCTCACCGGGAAGAAGAAGGCCGCCAAACAGGCCCGGAAATCAGCCGAAGCAACCCTCCGCCGGGCGGAACGGAAACTCAGGCCCACAGGCCACCGCAAGGCCTGGCTGGCCGCCGGCATCCTCGCCGCGGCCGCCGCGGCAGCAGCCCTGGCATGGCAGCGCCGGCAGGACCGGGCCGCCACCACTGAACCCAAGACCGGACCGGCAGCGGACACGGCTGAATAGGCCCCTCGGGACACTTATGCCTCGCCCCCGCTCCGGCCGGCACCCTGACGGACGGTGGCCCGCGCCGCTGGAGCCCGTCCGGCAGGCCATCCTGTTTCGGAAGCGGCATCTGGGCCTCTGAATCCTCCAGCAGCCTTGGCCAGTGCATGAAGCACCGCGGAACGCGTGCGGACCGCATCGGGCCAGGACCGGCACGATCGGGCTGGTGCGCCCGAGGCTCTTTGGAGAGATAATTTCCGTGCAGCCCGTTGCCTGGAGCCACAAAACGGAAGCCGGGCCGGCAACGGGCAGGGGCCAAGGGCAGCCGAGGGAAGGGAACAAGGATGTTCGGCTTCAGGTTCAGGAACGGCCAAGCGGCCGCGGTTCTCGCCGCAGCGGTGCTGCTCACGGTTCCGGGTTGCACCGGACCCGGCGCCGGGCAAGCCCCGGCCACCTCAGGTCCGGCTTCCGGTGGCGGGTCCTCCGCCGGAACTGCTTCGCCTGGCCCGCCCGGCGTGCTCCCGGTGCCGGCGGCGACCCTGTCGATACCGCAGGTGGTGAAGGAAGTCGAACCTTCGGTGGTGACGATCACCACCCAGACAGGAATCGGCAGCGGCGTGATCTACCGCGGGGACGGCAGCATCGTGACGGACGCGCACGTGGTCGAAGACCAGCAAAGACAGCCCTTCAAGAGCGTCCGGGTCCAGTTGGCCGACGGCACCCAGACGACTGCGTCAGTCATTGCCGTCGATGACCCCACGGACGTGGCGGTCATCAAGGCGGACCGTTCAGGTCTTCCCGCGGCACGGTTCTCCACAGCCACTCCGGAGGTCGGGGATCTGACCGTCGTGATCGGCACCCCGCTGGGCCTGGAGGAAACCGTCACCTCAGGGATCGTCTCCGGGCTCCACCGCAACATGCCGCCCTCCCGGGAACAGCCGCAAGGAGCGCTGGACCTGATCCAGACCGATGCCCCCATCTCGCCCGGAAATTCCGGCGGCGCCGTCGCCGACGCAACAGGAGCGGTCATCGGGCTCTCCGAGGCATACCTGCCCCCGAGCTCCGGAGCCGTGGCCATCGGATTCGTCACGCCCTCGGCCACGGTGACGAACGTCGCGGACCAGCTGCTGAAGAACGGGAAAGCCTCCCACGCGGTCCTCGGGCTGGTCCCTGCCGATCTGAGCCCGGAAATCGTGCAGCGGTTCAACCTGGCAACCACAACGGGCGCACTCGTCATCCAGGTTTCCCCCGCAGGCCCGGCGGACAAGGCCGGCATCCGGGCAGGAGACATCATCACCTCCTTCGCCGGGCAGAAAATCACCCAGGTCACCGACCTTCTCGCCGCCCTGCGCAAGGCCCAACCCGGCCAACAAGTCGACCTCACCGCCCGGCGAGGACCAGATACCAAGACCTTCACCGCCACCCTGGCAAACACCTCAAACACCGGCTGACCCCGAATACTCCCGGCCGCCGAGGACCTCATCACCCGCTCCCGGCCCGCCCGGGCTTCGAAAACATGTCGCGTGCAAAACCGGCAACAAGAACCGACAGGAAGAAGGAGTGGTTCACATGGTAAGGATCGCCGTCGTGGTCGGCAGCACCCGGCCCGGGCGCCGGAGCAGGCAGGTAGCGGACTGGGTCCTGGCGCGGGCAACCGCGCACGGAGGCGCCGACTTCGAGATCCTGGACCTGGCCGACTACAAGCTGCCGCTGCTGGACGAGCCCGTACCCCCATCGCTCGGGGACTACAAGCACGAGCACACCAAGGCCTGGGCCCGGACCATCTCGGGGTTCGACGGGTTCATCTTCGTCACCGCCGAATACAACCACTCCGTTCCCGGGGTTCTGAAGAACGCCCTGGACTTCCTCTACGCGGAATGGAACAACAAAGCCGCCGGCTTCGTCTCCTACGGAAGCTCCGGCGGGGTCCGCGCCGTCGAAAACCTCCGCCTCATCGCCGGTGAACTCCAGATCGCCGACGTCAGAGCCCAGGTCGCCTTGCCCTTCGCCACCGAATTCGAAAACTTCACCACCTTCACCCCAAGCGAAACCGCCGAAGAGGCCCTGAACCCCCTCCTGGACCAGCTGATCTCCTGGACCACAGCACTGAAAACCCTCCGCACCTGACCGCGGCCCGACGCCGCACCTTCGTGTCTGGATCGGCCGGAAAGCCAGCGCTTACTTAGAGCGCCAGTTTCCTGGACCCGGTGACGGGTCAACCGGGAAGCCATGATCCACCCGGTGGAGAGCCGGGCTTTCCGCGGCCCCGGAGTCTCCGGAACAACACCAGGAACGGCAACGCCACCAGCTCCAGAAAGCCCGCCGCAAGCAGCAGAACAACCAAAAGAACCAGGAAGGGCAGGTACAACAGGAACACTGTGGCCGCCGCTGCGACATAGCCGCCGACAAAGCCGACCATCCACTGCGCATCCATCATGACTCCCATCAACCGGCCGCCCGGGACCGCCGATACAACGGTCATAGCAGCACCCGGCCGCGTTGACAACGGTCCCACCTCCCCGGCCGGGTCGGCGTCTCAGTGTGCCCCTGAGCGGTTGAAGAGCCGGCGCCGTGCGACATGGCTGCGCACGTTCAGGGCCCGCAGCTTGGGTTGCGGAAAGCCCTACCAGAGATCCATGGCACTGGCCGTGGGTTCTCCTCCGCCGCATGCTTGCCCGATGGGAATCACTGAGGACCCGATCGAGGAGCTTCGAGCCGGCATCGACGCGTTCAACAGGGCCCATTCCAGGGTCATCGCATACGACGATCCTGGGTGGCACACCGGCTGGAAGAAATTGCCGCCCAGGCCGAGGAACGGCTCGAGGCCCTGCAAAGCCGGATGAACTATTAGCCGATCGGGAATCACCCCGCACACCGCCCCTTTCACGGCTGCAGTCTGCAGCGCGTCCGCCGTGGCCCGGCTCCGTACGGTGGGGTCGGGCCCGCCCGTTTCTCCGTGGGTGCGTTCAGTGGATCAGTCCAGAAACGAGGTTGATGGTCGTGGCCAGCACTATGGCTCCCAGCAGATAGGACAGGAGCGCCTGGCGCAGCACGGTGGTGCGGATCGCGTCGGTCTTCAGGTCGGTATCGGAAACCTGGAAGGTCATCCCGACCGTGAAGGACAAATAGGCGAAGTCCAGGAAACGGGGCTGTGTGTCCTCGTTGAAGTCCACCCCGGCCCTGTCCCGGTAATAGATCGACGCGTAGCGAAGGGCAAAAAGCGTATGGACCAGGAACCAGGACAAGGCAACGCTGCCCAGGGCCACGGAGATGATCGCCGCCTTCGCACCCCCTTGGGCATTGGAAGCCTCCAGCAGGATGAGCGCCACCCCGCCGAAGCTGGCCACGGTGGCGGCCAGCACCAACACGTCCGAGACGCCCCGGCCCGGATCCTCGCGCCGTGCATGGGCAGCCGTGGCTTCGGCAGGCAGCCGCCCGACAACCGCCCAGACCCAGACAAGATACGTCAGGGAGGCCACCGCCCAGCCCAGCGCCGGCGCGTACGCCCAGGAATTCAACATTCCAACAGCCAGGGCGGTACCCAGACCCAAAACGGCCATCACCAGAACCCGAAGCCGCGAATGATGCGCCACGGAATTGAAACCCTTACCCGGGGCACCCGGGACGCCACTAAGACTCATGGACCGATGATCCCATTCAAGCAGCCCGCCGGTCCCGACTTCGACCAGCAGCCGGCGAGTCGACCTGTGTCAGGCGGCAGCGGTCCGGCTGCGCCGGCGGCACCGTTCCGCGTCCGACGTTCGGCCGTCTCCCAAGGCGCGCCTGACCGACGGCGGGGACAATATCGAATACCTCACCTAACGCCAAGTGAAACTCAGCATCGGCGGATCCATCCAGGACACCACTGACCTGCCGGCAGATACTGTTGAACGATGGGGCCAGATTCGCCAGTGAACCGCCCCGCCCGGTGCCTTGGCCGGCGCACGCCTCTCACTTGGTCTTGAGCCACACAGACGGATGTCTGCTGTAGCGCTAAAGAACGAAAGACCCGACTTTCGGGGGTGCAGTTCACTTAGGCCTCGCCATTTTGTCGGCGCCCCAACCGGAAGGATCCCCATTGATGCGAGGCAACCCCCTCCTCAGAGTCGCGTCAACGCACCCGTTTCACCGGTCGGGTCCGATCACTGATGATCCACACACGGAAGCCGGTCTGCAACAGCAGGTCCAAGCGGATGACGGTCCGCAGGAACGACTCCCGTTATCAGAGCTGTCAGCCCGGGCAGTTGCCGAGCCGCCGCGGGCCGCCGACCTTGCCGATCCCTCGTGGGGGCAGCAGGAAGCGGGTCCAAGGGACGTGCCCCCGACCGGAACGGGTGGCAGCAGCGTGCAAGGTTCGGCAATCCTGCTCCATGATCGACTCTTGGCCGAGATCGAAGACCTGGTTCGAAAACTGAAAAAGAAGGTGGCTCGGTTTGGGATGCTACGGGCGGTCCTGTCCTGCGATCTGCCGAGGGACCGAGCAAACGAGACCGCGGTGACCTGGATTCACGACGCCTTGGAGGATATTTCGGCAACCGCCCTGGGGATCGAGACCGCGTCAGGCAAGCTGTTCCTTCGTGTCGCCTCGGCCGAGGCGCTGGAGCCAAAAGAAATGGCCGAGACACCGAATCTTAAGGAAACAACGGTAGGAACCGCGGAATGAATAGCACGATCGAGCCCGGACGGACCTATTTCGTCGAGGCCAACAAGCCAGACCTGATTGATAAGGACCTGAACGAGGCTGTGGACTTAGCACTGGAGTACGCGATGAAGGCGGGACAGTACGGCATTCTGGTGACACGGCACGGGCATTCAACCTTTACCGTGGCTGTCAGTGCCGAAGTGCCGTTCCGGCAGACAAGAGAGGAGAACAGTCCTCTTGCATGAATTCTCAGCGAGACACGTCTGACTTGAGCCCGCTGCCGGACCGGTGGACCGGGCCTTGCCGCACCTGGCGTCCTTGCGCAGAGCCATGGATTGCCGGCCGGGCAACTCCCTCGATTACAAGGTCTCGGCACGGTGAGACCTATACGTACCACTGCCAGCCGGGCGGGGCCCAGTCGTCCGGGGTCTGGTGGGAGTAATGGTTGCCGCAGCGCTTGCAAATGTAGCTGACGGCAGGGGGCCGCAGGGTTTCGGGGTCGGGAGCGTACGAGGCCGGCACATACCGGGTGAATTCCAGATGCGCATCGGTACCGCATTGGGGGCACCCCGGCAGAGCCGGTGGCTGAGCGGGAATGCGGTGCCGCTGGTTTTGCTTCCGGCTGGTTTGAGCTGAGATTGCCATACGGGCCTGCACTTTCTCGCCAACCTGATGCCCTTGCGGGGTCCCGGGACCAGGTTGGAGGGTCGTGGCATCGTCTAGTTCTGCGGATGTGAGAGATCCGGCATTCAGCCCGTCACCGGGCCACGTTCGACTGAACGCTTCCGCGTGCGCCATTGGCACACCGGAGCGGGGGGTGCGAGTCATTCTACTCTTTTGAAAGCCGGCCAGGGGTCCGGATAGAGATCGGGGTTTCCGCGCTCCCCTTGACCGGCCGCGCCGGTCCGCGGAGGTTCAGGGCTGTTTCCTTTCGAGGAACCGGTGTTCGCGGCGGAGGGCGGCGGCGTCGCCGGACTTGAGCGGATGAAGGAGCGGTCCTCCTTCGAGAGTGTAGTCTCGCCGTGCCGGTCACCTTCGTCGGTGCCTGTCTCCTGTGACCGCCGTCCTGTCGCTGGAAAAGGCTGCGAAACTGAACGCTAAGCCTTGAGAATGTCAGTTTGGGGTACACCCCAGACTGACGTCAGGCATGATCTCATGCCACATGTCAGAATGAAGTCCGTATTTCTATTTATTGACATGCGTTGGCGGGGGTCTTAGATTTCACCCTGACAGTTTCGATCGTGGAGGTAGCGTGAACGGCCAGCGTCTGGGATACGTCAGGGTCAGCAGCCTGGATCAGAACACCCGGCGTCAACTCGAGGACATCGAGCTGGGCACGTGTTCACCGACAAGGCACCGGGCAAGGACACGAAACGGCCCCAGCTGGAAGAACTCCTGAAGTTCGCCCGCGCCGGGGACACCGTGATCGTGCACAGCATGGACCGGCTGGCACGCAACCTCGATGACCTGCGATCCGTGGTGCAGAAACTGACCGGCCGGGGCGTACGCGTCGAGTTCGTCAAGGAAAACCTCACCTTCACCGGGGACGACTCACCCCTGGCAAACCTCATGCTCTCCGTCATGGGCGCCTTCGCGGAATTCGAGCGTGCCCTAATCGGTGAACGCCAAAGAGAAGGGATAACCCTGGCCAAACGACGCGGAGCCTACCGGGGACGGAAGAAAGTCCTAACCACCGAACGGGCGGCAGACCTGGCCCGGCGCGCCGCAGCGGGGGAGCCAAAAGCGGCCCTTGCCCGCGAGTACGGCATCAGCCGCCAAACCGTCTACGAATACATCCGTAAGGCCGACCCTAGGAACTAGACAAAATTTGGCGGCACGAGTACGGCGACGCCTGTGGGGTTTGGCACCTTATGACAGCTTCAGGAGTACTGGGCCGTTAACGCGCACCCCGGCACCGGATCAGATGATGGCGGAGATTCACAAAAGGCTTGCGCTCAAGGAGGCGGGGACCAGGGCGCCTTGGACCAGCCGCCACAAGCATACCGGCGATACTTGCAGGACGACTGCATTCTGTAATATCAGGGCCGATCACCGGCGGCTGGAGATCGGTTCGACCTGATTGGCCAAGAGCGTCACCGCGCCGCCGCGAACACCGAAAGCCAAACCGCTCAAGCTCACCCACGCCTTCGAACCCCTTGACTGCATCGCGGTGAAATTCAGAACCATCTGGCACAACCCGGCTTCGCGCCAGGCTGTCTCCGGCCTGCGTGCCAAGCAGGACCGAATCCCGCGCAACAAGGACCTGTGGCGCGACGGTACGATGCGCTACGTCGTGGTGTTCCGATGAGCCTACTGGGCAGGCGCCGAATTCCGGCCAGATAATTTCCGAAGAATGCCCGCTCCCAGCCGTTGCAACTCGATTTTGGGCGCTGGCGGTAGCCGCCGTGCCGATCGGCTTCATCAGACAAATCAATTTCCATTAACACGTCCTTTTGCTTAGTGACCTTCCGCCGAGACGAGATGCCGGACGGCACCCTGTTGGCCCGTGGCAGCGATAAGAAATATCTCTCTTTGTCATTCCGATCTTCGATCGTCGCTGGGCGGAACCTCCGCGCAACCAGGGCGCTACGCGCCGCTCGCAATCCAAAACTTCGTACGGCGCTCCTGCCTCGCTTATTTCCTCGCGAACTTTTGGACCGCTCCCGGTACCCCAAGTTGCACTCCGGCCCCTCATGCCCAGCAGCGGATCCCCTATCAGAACGACTCCGGAAACTGCTGACCCGCTGGCCCCGACCTCCCGGCCCGGTTGCCGAATCACCCCAACTGCATGACGTGCCAAACCCCGCCCTGGTAACTTACCTATCGGTCGCCGGGGCGCGAAGCAGGCGCAGGGGAATTATGAAGGCGGCCGGCGAAAATGTTCAGATTCCGACGCTTTTCATTCCCGCCGGATCGTAGCGTTCCCCCGATGCCTCCGGTACGACATTGGAGATGTGTTCTAATGTGTCCTCGTCTAATGTGATCCGGGCGGCAGCGACATTGTCGGCTAGATGTTGCGGATCGGTGGTGCCGGGAATGGGGACGATACCCGGGTCCTGATGTAGGAGCCACGCGAGCGCAAGTTGGGCAGGGGTAATGCCGTTCTCTGCCGAGAGTACCCGGATCGCCTCGACCAGCGCGAGGTTGTTGGCTCGGTGTTCCGGGGCGAACCGGGGCAGATTACGGCGCACGTCTGAGGGGTCCAGGCATGAAGGATCGGTGTGGCTGCCGGGAAGGAACCCGCGTCCTAAAGGCGCGTACGCCACCAGGCCGATACCTAGTTCCTGCAGGGTGGGCAGCACTGTGTCCTCCACGTCGCGCGACCACAGCGAATACTCCTGCTGCACCGCCGCGATCGGGTGGACGGCGTGGGCGCGACGAATCGTTTCCGGCGACGCTTCGCACAGACCGAGATGGGCGACTTTGCCCTGCCGGACCAAGTCAGCCATCGCTCCCACTGTTTCCTCGATCGGAACGGAAGGATCCACCCGGTGCGGGAAGTAGACGTCGATCCGGTCCACTCCCAGCCGGCGCAGGGAGGCCTCGCAGGAGGCGTAGACGGTGGCAGGACGACCATCCACCGTGCGCCGCATGGTGACGGGATCCATCCGGATACCGAACTTCGTGGCCACCACGATTTCCTCACGCCGCTGGGCCAACAGCCGGCCGAGCAGTTCCTCATTGGTGTATGGGCCGTACGCGTCTGAGGTATCCAGCAACGTACAGCCCAGATCCAGGGCACGGTGCAGGGCCCGCAGTGAGACCGTCGGGTCGGGGGCGCCGTAGAAGCCTCCGGTCATGCCGATGCACCCGAGGCCTATCGCGGACACAACGGGACCGCTGCTTCCGAGCCTGCGTCCCGGCATTGGAGGAGTGCGCCCGGCCTCCGAGGCCCGGTTCACCGCGCTCACGCTCGCACCGGCAAGACGCGCTTCCCGGTCTCGATCAGGACCACTCTCCCGACGGCGAAGGCCCCGGACGCAGAGCGGGAGTGAGAAAGAAAGGTCCTACGAATAATCTGATGAGCTGTCCTGTGCATGGAATCCTCCGTACGAAGCGCCGGGCTGTTCCGGCTCTGGTCAGAAATCGCCCGGGCGGGCGCTTCCCTCCAGTGTGCGGCACGGATGCCGGGTATTTCGTCGGAGAAACGCCCCCCTTCCGGGTCAGGGGTTGCTGCAGGCGCCAGGGGAGCCCGTCCGCTCAGTGCGGATGCCTCCGCCCTGTTGCACATACCAAGTTTGGCCAGGAGCCGGCCGAAGTGATGTTCGACGGTCTTGGGCGAGATGCAGAGCCGACGGCCGATCTCGGGATTAATCAGGCGCTCGCACAACAGATCCAGCACCTGCCGTTCCCGGCACCATCAGAACGTCCACTTGGCGGCTGCCATTCGTCGCGGTATACGACCTGTTTACGCATGCGTTCCTCGGCGGTGTGCAACCGGACGGGCGAGTCCTTCATCAAGCCCGCATTAATCATGGAGCCTCGATGGCCCTCGATGTGATCCGCTGTCCCAATGCTCAGGGCAACGGCAGCGGAGAACCCCGTGGGCACGATGTTTTACTTCAGTCTTCGGGCCGGGCTGAAGAATGCCTGCCGTAGGCCACGGTCATGAACCACCCGTCCAGGGTGTCCATAAGATACATGCCCGCGGCGAAGATCGTCCGCCCCAAACCGAAAAGCGGGCCAACACATACATCTGCCAAGGCCTGGTGATGCTCGCTACCGGCAGCAGGATACGGGCCATCAGATCCGTGGCGAACAGGCCGCAGCGAATCCCAGGGCTTCTCTCAACGGCGAGGTGTCCTCCCCGAGCAGGCCTCCCAGGTACTGTGCTCCGCCGGCCAGCAGGGCGCACAAACGGAAGACAACGCTGGAATGGCAAGCAAAAACCATAAACCGACCGAGAGCGGCCTGCGGCATCCCCGATGAGCTACGCGTAGTGCAGTAAATGCCAGCAATATGGTCGACATCGAAAACGCGCCTAATCCCGAGCA
Organism: Arthrobacter sp. MMS18-M83; assembly: GCF_026683955.1. Taxonomy (NCBI): domain Bacteria; kingdom Bacillati; phylum Actinomycetota; class Actinomycetes; order Micrococcales; family Micrococcaceae; genus Arthrobacter; species Arthrobacter sp. MMS18-M83. Next base: position 1,042,705 of record NZ_CP113343.1, read on the forward strand.
CAAACGCGCCCGCACCGGCCCCCGCACCGAAGACCTGCGTGGAGCTGATGTGCAGGCACTGCGGAACAACACCGAACACCCCGGCCCGCCACGCGCAACACGATGACGGTACCGGCTATCGCACCGGCCGGAGACAACAATTTCCGGCCCCTAAGGACGTTGCCGCCGGATTTCGGGCGCGCACGCGAAGCAAGGATTCCCATGCCCCGCTCCTGTCAGCCCATTGGAGGTGTCAGCCCGTACCGGGCGATGATGTCCGGCAGCCAGGGCGGCTGGCCGAAATGAAGGCCGTATTCGGCGGCCAGCTTGCCGATCACCTCGGGATCCGGCGGCCCCGCTTCGAAATGATCTGCGAGCCCCCAGAAGAAATGCTCAAATCCCGCGGGGCTGATGATCTCGATCATTCGCGCCGGGACTTTTCCGGCGTTCCACATCGTGTGGAGCTCACCGCGCGGTTTCGTGATGTAGCCACCGGCGCCGAGCACGGCCTCACGATCGCCGGAACGGAACCCGATCTCGCCTTCAATGACGATCGAGTACTCATCCTCCCTGGTGTGGGTGTGCGGGGGGACCAGAGCCCCGACAGGAAACGGGTGCTCCACAATCGAGATCTGTTCATCGGTGTGCTCCCCGAAGAGCTTGAAGACAACCCCGATCGATCCGAGACTGCCCTCCCGCCCCTGGCCCGGTTGCACTACTGTCAACCGCGGAGCATTATCCATGTCCATGAAAGGCCACCTTCCAATTTTCAATATACAATGGTGTGTATCGAAATTGTGCGCCCGGGAAGGACCAGAGTCAATACATTGAGTGAACACCAGCGTTCATCCAAGAGTCGGCGCTACGAGATGAGCAAAAGGACCGAACAGATCAGCGGCACGCACCAGCGCATCGTTGACGCGGCCGTGACACTGCATGGGTCCGTCGGGCCGGCCCGCACCACGATCGCGGGCATCGCCGAGAAAGCCGGTGTCACGAGGCTGACGGTCTACCGGCATTTTCCCGACGAGGAAGCACTCTTCTCTGCCTGCTCCTCGCACTGGCTTTCACAGCAGCAACTTCCGGACCCCGCGGCCTGGTCCGGGCATGCCGATCCCGTCGAGCGCCTCACCGTTGGCCTGTCCGACCTGTATCGGTTCTATCGCGACGGCGAGGCCATGCTCACCCGAATCTATGCGGACTGGGACGCTCTCCCGCAGACCCACCGCTCAGAGCTCGAATCCAGAAACGCCTATTTCCGGGACGTTTTACTCGAGCCGTTTTCCGAAGCAGACAGGAACCCCAGGCTGATCGCCACCCTCAGTCACGGGATCTCTTTCTGGACATGGCGATCGCTATGCCATGACAACGGCCTTTCGAACCCCGATGCGGTCGAAATCATGTCCACCCTGATCACAACAACAGTCGGCGCCTCGGAAACATCCGTCCCAACCTTGCGAGTGAACGCCGGCGTCCCTAGACCCTGACCCGCCTAAGCCGGTCGGCACATGGCATCCATGAGCCGGACGGGCACCACGCGCCCGCCCCTCACCGCGGCGCGGCAAGCACCAATACAACGTCGATGCCGGCAAGGGCTCCTCCCGGGGCCACCATTACCGGAGTCGCGTTCGCGACGCTGCCATCGCCGCCGTAGTACCGGGACACAACGGGCGTCCCCTTCCCCACGAAGTAAACCTTGTAGGAACCGGCAGCTAGTCCGACAATCGTGTACGTCCCGTCGGACTGGACAGCGGCCCCGCCGCCGAAACCGGACGCACTGGACGTTGCGGAGACAAAGATCTGGCTCACATCAACGCCGTCAGGCACCGTCACCGTGCCGCTGATCGTTGCGCCAAGCGCCAACTCCACGTCGGTGCCTTCCTTGGCTTCCCCGGCCGCCACCACCACGGGGGTCGCGTTCGCGAAGCTTCCGTCGCCGCCGTAGAACCGGGACACAACATTCTGCGGCATTTCCTTTTGGGAGCCGAAGTTGAGCTTGTAGGACCCGGCCGGCAGTCCGACGACCGTGTAGCTCCCGTCTGCCTTGACAGCCGCACTGCCCCCGACGCCGGCGCCCGGCCCGCTTGGGAGTGCGACCGCAAAGATCTGGCTCACGTCGATGCCCTCAGGCACCGTCACCGTGCCGCTGATGGTCGCGCCCAGTGCCATTTGGACGTCAATGCCTGCCCTGGCCTCCCCTGCAGCCACGGCCACCGGTGTCGCGTTCGCGAAGCTTCCATCGCCCCCGTAATACCGCGGCACGACGTTCTGGCGCACGCCGTTCGGATCCGCGGGGAAATTGCCGAAATTGACCCTGTATGTACCGGCAGGCAGCCCGACAACCGTGTATGTTCCGTCGGAATCCACGGCCCCGAACGAAGGACTGAAGGACCCACCCGACAACGAAAAGGCAGTCGCGCTGATCTGGCTGACGTCAATGCCCTCGGGCACGGTTACCATGCCACTGATGGTGGCACCAAGCACCAACTGCACGTCAATACCGGCCTTCGCCTCGCCCGCGGCCACGTTAACCGGGGTCCCGAGACCGCTTCCGTCGCCGCCGTAAAACCGGCTCACAACGTTCTGCCTGACGCCATACCCATCCGGCCCAGCCTGGAAACTCACCGGGTACGAACCGGCAGGCAACCCGGTGACGGTGTAAGTCCCATCAGCATCTGGATGCGTTGGGTTAACTACATCCGGCGCATGGAAGACGACCACCGCGATCTGGGTCACGTCTATGCCGTCGGGCACCGTCACCGTGCCACTGATGGAACCGGTGCCGGCGGCCTGAGCCGGGACAGCACTGACCAGCGCTGAAAGGAAGAGGAGAAGAATCGTGACCAGCGCGAGAAATCCGCGTCTTGCTTTGGTTTCCATGGGTTTCCCCCAATGTGGAATATGCGATTCCTAGAGCGCCTGCAGGCACGGGTCTGCAGGCGATCGGCCGCTCAGCGAGCTGGCGCCGGCCGGGACAAGAGCCATGACCGGAGTGTACGCGTCCGGGACCAGCACGGCACGAGTGGGCGATACCTATTTCCGGGAAACGCCACTCTGTCGACCCACTCGTTCTTACTTACATCGAGTGGCAAATTGACACCGCGCGGGCCACCTCCGGTACTTCGTTCGTCCTCGGGGCGCCACAGGCTTGGGAATAGCCCTTGGATTCCGTGGTTTTTACTGATCTTGGTCCTAACCCTCCCTGGCCCAATTCGGAGGCTTGGGGTACCCAGGGGTGGAATAGTCGCACTCTCCGTTGGTGCACAAATAGGGAATGTGCGTTCCGTTGGCCGCCATCATTCCCATAGCGGGAAGTTCAACCCACTTGTTGACAACAAGACTATTGCACCGCGTGCAGACATAATTCATGGTCTTCTTCCCCAGAGGTCTGGCCCGTATATCCAACGACTATCTGTGCTGTGATGCTCACGGCCTACTTCCAACGCTTGGCAACAGACTCTCAGAGGCCGCTGGCCCGTGCCACCTCGACGAGTCCTTTATTTGCCTGGTCCGAAGACAACCCGCCGGGCGCGTCCGTCGTGTAGTCCAGTTTAAACTCATAGACCCAGGAACCTTTCCATACCACCAAGAGCATGCTCGTCTGCGGCATCGATACCCTTGGTGACGGCAAGGATTCACCGGTCCGAGGAGGAAGCGTCACCGGCGGGGGCATGTGCAGCTCACGGAGGACCGCGCTGTCTCCAAGCCCGGACACCGGAGTGCCAATCGCCTTTCCCGGGTCAGGCATTCCACCCGCAGGCGGATGCCCGGGATCCAGGGAGAGGGGGTGGAGTTGGTACGTCCACGCGTACGCCGATCCTGGCAGCTGCGTGTCGGCAGTGAAAATGCAGCCAGACGGCCCTTGAGCCGGAGGTGCGGGGAGTCTTCCATAACCGTCGGCCACATGGGTGTCCAAACCGAACGCGGTCTTGACTGAGGCAGCCGTGAGTCGACTGCATGGATCAACGCCCGCCGGGGCATTGTAGTCCGGTGGCACGCATGCCCCGAGAAGAATCAGGAGGGACGTCCCGGCCAGCGCCAGAAGGAAGGGTTTCTTCTTGATGCGTGACATTTCATCGGCCCTCCTATGCGAAGCCCCCAGACTGCAGTTCAATTATTCAACTTGTCGCAAACGAAACGAAGCCAATTGACGTTACTGATTTGAAGCGACATGCCTGACCCCCGGAGCGGACAGCCGCAGCCACAACGCGGACAAGAGGGCCAACGGGCACAAACGGGATATCGCCGCCGACACGATTGCCGCCTCCTGCCAATGCTCTCGGTCGTTCGAATTCCGGTCCGCAACATCGGCCTGAACTGTGAAAAGCCAAGAAGTCATGGCAGGTTGCGGCTCCTGCGGCTAACATCGGGATCGGGAGGAAGTGCGATCATCTGTGCTGCCATCTGGATTCTTTTGCACTTGGACTGTTCATGGCCGGATGCACAGCCCCGCAGACCGTTGCCTGCATACGTCAACCAGTTGGCCACCGATTGTGCGCGCTGGACGGCAACTACAAGGAATTCACCCACCCGAGCCTGCCCAATTACTTGGCCCTGACCAGTGGCATCAACGCCTGCACGGCGGATAACTGCGCTCCGGTGGTGAGTGCAAAGCAAGAGTGCCGAGCGCCATCACGTCCGGTCAACGACCCTTGCAAGACCGCACTCAGCTAAGGTCAGGCATGCGCCCGCTTCGCGAGCACTTAGGGTGAGCCTCGTCCGCCCTGCTGACAGAGACCCCGCCGCGAGCCCATACTATGAACATGGCAGGGGATCCGTTCGAAGTCACCGGGCACTTCACGCTGGCCGATACAACGCTCGCCTACCGCGAAAAGGGCGCCGACGGGACGCCTGTCGTATTCGTGCACGGGGGTCTGAGCGACCTGCGCACCTGGGAAAAGCAGCTCCAGGCAATCAGCGCCTCGTACCGCACGATCAGTTATAGCCGCCGCTATGCGCGTCCCAATGATGACGTCCCCGCGGGGGCCGATGACCAGATGTTCCCGCATGCGGATGATCTTGCCGCAATCCTTCAGGGCCTGGACGGCGGCCCGGCGACACTGGTCGGGAACTCCTGGGGCGCCTTCATCTGCCTTCTCACCGCGATCGGCCACCCCGGCCTCGTGGCAAACCTGGTGCTTGAAGAGCCGCCGGTCCTTCCCCTGTATGTCAGCACACCCCCTCGGCCGGCCGAACTCCTCCGGCTCGCCCGCAAACCCCGGACTCTTGCAAGCATCCTCGGTTTCGGAACCAGGATCGCCCGGGTGCAGAAAGCTTTCCGCAACGACAACGACGAGGAAGCCATGCGTCTGTTCGTCAACGGAGTCCTCGGCAAAAAAGGCCTCGATGGCGTCCCGGCGCCCCGCCAGCAACAGATGAGGGAAAATCTTGGTGCCCTGAAAGCCCAGATGCTGGGTGCCGGTTTTCCGCCCCTCCACGATCAGGACGTCCGGGAAGTCACCATCCCCGTGCTCCTGCTCACCGGAGAGCAAAGCCCGGCTTTCCTGCACCGCCTGACCGAGCGGCTCAACGACCTGCTACCGAACGCGCAGACAATCCGCATACCCCGTGCCTCCCACCTCATGCACGAGGTAAACCCCGCCGCCGTCAACACGGCGATCCTCGAATTCCTCACCGCCCAGGCCATTGCAACAAGCTAGCTAGAACCGGACCGGCCAGGAAGGATCAGCCAGCCGGCTGGCCGGTGGAGGGTTTGATGTTCTGGTTGGAGCTGAAAACATTGCCAGGGTCGTAGTCGGCCTTGATCTGCGCCAACCGCACGTAGCCCTTGCCGTAGGCAGCCCGGATCCGGGCCTCCCCCTCGTCATTGTGCAAAAAGTTCACATACACGCCGCCGGTGGCGTGCGGTTCCATCGCGGCGAAGTACTCCCGGCACCAGGAAATGTCAGCATGATCCGGACCCCCTGCCGGCCACGCAGCGTTGATGTTCATCGCATGCGCCGCGTCCCTGCCCGATGCCGCAGAGCCGCCCCCAGGCCCGTCGGCCATGGCACCGCCCATATGAAAAAGCAGCGTGTAGGACGCGGGCGAATTCTTGGCCCAGGAACGCTCGATCAGAACCTCAATCGCGTCATCGCTCAACGGGGGAAGGTAGTGCGACTTCCAGTAATAACCCCAGTGGTGCGGCACCCCGGCGTCGAACATCGACTGATGCTCCACATACGGTTTACGCCTGACCAGATCCGCCGCGGGAGGCCCGAAGCTCCGAAGCGGCCGCAACAACGCCTCTCCCTCATCAAGGTCACCGGAATAACACGGAATCACGAGCAGGACATCGGTTCCGCGCAGGTCCTCGGGAACCCACTCCAGCGCCGGAGCGGTCCGCAGGTTCAAGTACACCGCGAGCTCCTCCGGCGCCCCGGCAATGAACTCACGATAGAAGGAAAGCACCTCACGCGCCTGTTCGGCCCTGAACAGGATCGGCCCGGCCAGCACCGTCCTGCCCAGTTGGTGGAGTCCGAACTCGAACTCGGTCACAATCCCGAAGTTCCCGCCCCCACCCCGGACCGCCCAAAAAGATCCGCATTCTCATCCGCCGCCACACGGACCCGGCTCCCGTCCGCCAACAGCATCCGCACCGAGAGCAGGTTATCCGACGTCAGGCCCCACCGGCGGCTGAGCCAGCCGAACCCCCCACCCACGGTCAGCCCGGCAACGCCCGTGTGCGTCACGATCCCGCCAGGCGTAACCAGACCATGCGCCTGCGTGGCAGCGTCAACATCACTCCACAACGCTCCCGGCCGGACCCGCGCTACACGGGCACCCGGGTCGACCTCAACACCACGCAACGCCGAGAAATCGATCACCACCCCGCCCTCACACAAAGCCGAGCCCGAAACGTTGTGCCCGCCACCCCTGACAGCCACCGACAGACCCTCCCGGCGCGCATACGCCAACGCCAACGCAGGGTCCTCCACCCCGCCGCAACGCGCGATCAGGGCAGGCCGCCGGTCAATCGCGCCATTCCAAATCCGCCGCGCCTCCGCATAATCAGGATCCCCAGGCACTAAAACCGTTCCCCGAAAACCATCCAGAACAGCACTCATAAACGCATCATGCCTCCACACCGCCGCCGCTGGCAACGATAAATCCGCCCCAACACCGCCCCCAGCACCCAATCCCCACTTCCGACCCCGCCGCCTTGGGAGTGTCCGCCGGATCAGCGGTTGGCATTTAGTTGATTCTCCGTCGAAGGTGATGGCGCAGGCATTCAGTGCCGGCTTCCCCGTGCGGCCCATCGTGCCCTTCCGTTGCCCGTCGGGTCCAGTGCCCTGCTTGCCAGGCACAGGCGCCTGCACTGGACTTCTGACAACCCGATGTTCCTCTGCACGCGCCCCGTAATTCCGCGGGATCCAGTGCAGACGATTTCGGCCTCGATCCGAGCCAGACCTCTTTGTCGGTCCATTGACGTTGCAGGGCCAACGTCATGACGATTCATAGGGTAAGTGACCGGAATTTCCTTGCAGATACTCACTGGCGGCCTGGCGCTTCCTCCGTGCGGTAGAGGTTTTCGATGACGATGTCGGCGTCCAGGGGGCTGATCTTGGGATACATGGTGCGTAACTCCCTCACGGCCGCTTCATGTCCGCGCTTGATATGGATCACTCTCAACCAGCTGATCTGCAGACCGGACAGGTGCACCCCGGCCTTTGCAAGCTGGCGGTGTTCTATGATGCGCCAGACGCTCACGGTCGCTTGGGCAAGGGCCAGGACGATGATCAGCGGTGTGAAGGCGTCAGATCGCCGTGGATAGGTAAAGAACATGGCTGTATAGAAAATCGAGAGTAGCAAGGTACTGGCGCCGAAGTTCTGCCATCTGAGCCAGTCCAGATAACGTCCGGGACGCAGGGGCGGGATCTCCGAGGCCGCCGCCTGTTCTGCCGGCGCTGCTGAAATGCCGGCCGACGCCAGAACCAGACCGGCCATCCACAGGTACGGACGGGCAGGATCTGCGAGCTCGGGCACGGACAGAAGGGTGGATGCGAACACGGCCAGAGGCAGGAGTCCGGGAAGGGTGTCCGCGGCCTGTATTCGGAGCAAGGTCGTGGGCTGTGACCGTCGCTCCCAGGACAGTATGACGACGCCTCGGACCAAGGCAAAGACTGCGAAGAAGAAAGAAAACCCGATATTCCTGCCGTCCTGTGGTCCGCTCGAAAGCACGGCCGCATGCCACATGCCCAAGCATCCGGCCAACACGACACCACCGCCGATCATCACGGACACCGGTTTAGGGTTCTTCACCACCCGCATGGACGGTCCTTCCTCATCGACAGGTGTGACCCTCTGCGATCATCGAACGCCTGCGCTCCTCCCGTGTCAATGATTCCCGCTTTGCGCCCGAACCCCGTCACGACGCAGGCCCTGGTCTTATCTCATGCGCACCCGCTGCGGAGGGCGTCGCAGCCAGCAGTCCGGAGCCCCTGCTCACCGATCGGTCCGGCACGCTCCCGTGGCCGGCCCCCGCAAGGGACGGGGTTGATGGCGCCCGTGGTGGCGTGCGGTTGTTCCCGGCGGCTTCGCATATCCCCCCTTTGCGCAGCAGCCGGGAACCCCTGCGCTGGAGTCCTCCCGACTCGCGCGGGGGTTCCTTATCGGCCCCCTGTTGCCTCACGTCAATACCTCCGGGAACGTTGATTCCTTGTGCACTTTCCCTCCGGACAGCTACCCTGAGCGCAGTTCCTTGGCTCTATCGATTTGACGCACCACACTTATGCCGTAAATCTGAGGTCCACGGGGGCCATGTAAATCATGCGAAAGCGGTTTGGCGTTATCGCAGTGCCGTTGCTCTGCATTCTCCTGACGTCCTGTGCGCCTGTCCCTTACGGGCCGTCGACATTCCCTCCCATAACTTCATTCCCTCCGGCAAGCACCACGCCGCCGGTGACCTACTTGTCCCGTCCGGCAAGCACCACGCCCATGCCGGGTCCTTCGTCCCGAGGCTCTACCCAGCCGACTGTCGAGTGTGCCGAGTTCCTGCCCTCGACACCGTGTGGATTATATTCCAGCGTCCGCGGTGCGTCCGGCCGCCAGGATGTAGCCTGGGCCGGTTCCGGCAGCATCACGGCCAGGCTCGAATCCGTTTCCGGCTCCCTGTATCTGACCGTCACAACCCCGTGCGCCCCACTGAGTGGGGCTGCATCCATCACTGGGAACATTCTGCAGGTCCGGAGTATCGCCGTCGGCGCCATGTCGTGCCCGGGCGAACCCGCTTCACAGGAAGCTTGGGTCCTGGAGTTTCTCAGGCGCCCGATCAAGCTGGCGTATGCCAGCGGGACACTGACATGGCTCAGCGGCCCGGACACCCTGGGATTCAAGAGTCACTGAACCACAGCAAATATCGCAACTCATCACACAAATGAAATTGGGGGACAGTAATGCCATCATTCTTACGCGCCGTGCGCATCTGTGCGGTATTGCTGCTAGCAGTCGTTCATGCCCTGGCCACAGTCCGCGCCGTGTAAATCTCCTCAACCATTGGGGAAACGGTCATGTTCGAAGACGTACTCGACGGCAAATACAACGACACCACCGCAAGGACCGGAGAATAAGCCAAACTTGTCTCAGACTTCACCGGCCCTGACTGGAGAACTCCCCCGGAAGCCGTGCCGGCCAGCCTGACCCGACACTGATGATTGCCGCCGGCCGGACCGTCAATGAAGATGGAGTTGCGGCCGGAGCCGCAACTCCATCTTCATTGTTTATCGGACAGTCCCCCGTGCGGTGATGAGTCCCACTTTGGCAGCCCAGCCTCTTGGCAAGGTGCTGAAATTCCGGACTACGGGATGGCAGGTCCAAGGAAGAGTCGCGAAATTCCTTGGCTATGGGGGTGGCTTATGGCCGTTCAAGCCGGCCTGATCAGCCGTGACGACGCGGACATTGGCCCTGGCAAGTGCTTTTGCAATCGCCGGGGGCAGGGGCGAATCGGTGACAAGGGTGTCGACGGCATCGAAATCCATCAGATGGACGATTGCCAGGTGGTTCATCTTGCCGCTTGTCGCGACAACGACTACATGGTCAGCGGCCCGGATCAAGGCTCTTTTCACGGGTAGTTCCAAGTCTCTGTCTACATACAGTCCGTCTGCGTGGAGTGCCTCGATGCCGCAACTGCCGCCATGGATATGGGTGTCGATGGCCGCCGCCATCGTCCTTGGACTCTTCGCTGGCGAAGCCCTCGCCAAACGAATGCCCGCGAAATCGGCGAGGCGGCTCATGGTCCTCCTGGCCTATATCGGTTCAATCGCCGCAGCAGCCAGGGGCATCTGGGAACTGCTTGGGCTCTGATATCCGCTCAAGGCTGTACCCGCTCGATTCAAGCCGGGCATTCTCTCTTGACGGCGGGGACCCATTCCGGTTCAAGACCGAGGATTTGCCGTGCCGGCTCGCGCGATTGGGGCCCGGAATCCCTCCCCGTTCCAGGGCCAGACCGCTGTGTTCCAGAGCCGTAGACACGGACTCGAAGCCGCGGTCCATGTGCGGCCCGAAGCCCTCGTCCATGTACAGGACGGGGATGTCGGCATCCTTGGCAATCTCCCCTAGTGGTTGCCGAGGAACGAGCGGAGGGTGTGGGCGTTACGGACCGCATTGCCGCCGCCGTCGTTATTGAAATAGACGAAGACCTCCTTACCCGCCGCCTCCCATTCCACAATTCGCTCCGCCCACCAGCGCAGGTCCTGCTCGGAGTATGAGCCTGCGTATAGGTGCTGGTGATCCGGCCCATGCATCCTGATGTAGACAAATGGCGCCGTGGCCCTCAGCACGCACGGGAGATCCGCTCCGCTCATGATGCAGTAGGCCGTTTGGTGCCTTTCGAGCAGTTCGTAGACAGCCTCGTGATACCAGCTGTGATGGCGGAATTCGACGGAGACCTTCATCCACGCAGGGAGGAGGTCAAGGAAATAGGCCAGCCGGTCGTCGTCGCGCTCCATTCCCGGCGGAAGCTGGACCAGCAGGACTCCGCGCCTGTCCCCGAGTTCATGCCACGCCGAAGTAATCCTGCCGATCCAGGCTTCGGGGGCATAGAGACGTTTGCCGTGTGTGAGCCCACGGGGCGCTTTGACCGAAAACACAAAGCCTTCGGGTAGCCGGCGTCGCCAGCTGGCGAACGATGCATCGCGCGGCCAACGATAGAAACTCGCGTTGAGTTCAACGGTGTCGAATTGCTGCACGTAGTAGCCGAGGCGGTCGCGCGAGGAAGTGCCGGCGGGATAGAGCACGTCGGTCCAGTGGTCGTAACTCCACCCTGAGGTACCTACATGAGTTTCCACCCGGCCAGCCTATGGTCGACGCCACTGAATAAGTAAGCTGATGATATTCGGAATCGATGAGAGGTTGGTCGATGGCCATGCGATTCGGGTCGATTTTCGGGCTGATCATGGTGATCTGGCTCATCATTGGAGCGGTAGCCGCCGGCCAGCGCGGCTACTTCAACGCAGTCCCCGCACAATGCTCCCAGTTCGCGACAATCTCCTTGAACATTATTGCCGGTCCGCTCAACTACATGGGACTGAACCCTGTAGCCGGCTGCGAACTGCCTCGGCCGTCGTGAGCCGACCGGAAGATCCGCCGCTCCCCGGGCCGGAGGCCGACACCAGGCACGAGTCCGAGGACCAACGGATGGACCGCAACTAGAATGAGCTGCTCCAAGAAATGCGCGTCCTCCAGACGGGGGTCCAAATTATCGGCGGCTTCCTGCAGACCCTGCCGTTCCAGCAGAGATTCGGCACCCTGACCGAGGCGCAGAAGTGGTGGTTTCTCCTGCTGGTCGTTCTGGCGACCATGACCACAGGCCTCATGCTGGTTCCCGTCAGTCTGCACCGGCGACTTTTCCAACACCACGTCAAAGACCGGTTGGTCGCTGCAGGGGACATGATCGTCAAGACCGTCGTAGCGTGCGTATCCCTCCTGATCGCAGGATGCGCCGGACTGATCTTCAGCGTTGCCGTGGACCCCGAAGCAGGCCTCGCCGCCGGCGGCAGCATTCTTGCCGCTCTCGCCGCGCTCGTACTCATATACCCCCTGCTTTCCTGGTCACCCCGGCGTAAAAAGCCAAAGCGGGAACACGCATCGGGCAAGGCGTCCAAAAACCCGGAACCGTAGTTCGCTGACCGAAATCCGCGCTAGCCCAGGCCGTTTCGATCAATATCGTAAGTTTGCTGATCAATTTCCTGGAATCCATGGACAAGGGACCATCCGGGCTACTAATTTCGATGAGGTAGCAGGCTCACGCAAGCGTCGAAGGACCGACGAAGTAGGTGATCATGTACCAGTCAGAACCGCAGCAAAGCGAAGCGGAACAACCAGGTAGTGCCCAGCTTTTTCCACCGAGGGATCCCCGTTCCGGCTATTACACAGGATCTTTTCCCCAGCAAGAACAGAAGCAGCCGGGATTGACCGCGTCAATGGATCCCCTGCCTGACCACGGCGAACTCTCGTACACTGGCCATGGCCGCCTGAGGGGCAGGGCAGCCCTCATAACAGGGGGCGACTCCGGGATCGGAGCGGCTATTGGCATTGCCTTCGCCCGCGAAGGTGCCGACGTCGCGTTCACGCACCTGCCTGAAGAGTCCGAAGACGCGCGGAGCACTGCAGGCTGGATCCACGAGGCCGGGACCCGAGCCTTGTGCCTGCCGGGTGACGGCCGTTCGGAAGAGTTCTGCCAGTCCACGGTCGAACGCACAGTGGCCGAGCTTGGCCGGCTGGACACCTTGGTGCTGAACGCAGGGTACCAAAAAAACCGGGAAAGCCTCGATACCCTGCCGAGCGAGGAAATGGACAGGGTTTTCAAAACCAATTTGTACTCCTTGATGTGGACTGCCCGCGCGGCAATCCCCCACCTCAATCCGGGCGCATCGATCATTGTCACGGCCTCCATCCAGGCATTCAACCCTTCACCCGAACTTATCGACTACGCCATGACCAAAGCGGCGCAAGTGGCCTTCACCAAGGCGCTCGCCCAGGAGCTGGGACCGAAGGGCATCAGGGTGAACGCAGTGGCCCCCGGACCCATTTGGACGCCGCTGATTCCCGCGACGGAGTGGCCGGACAAGCTTACGGAGTTCGGGCAGGACACGCCGCTCGGCCGGGCGGGGCAGCCAGCGGAATTGGCTCCGGCCTATGTGCTTCTCGCTTCGGACGAAGGTTCCTACATCTCGGGAGCAGTTCTCCCCGTCACTGGCGGGAAAGGCCTCTAGCGGCCGATCTTTGATTATCCATCACGGGTTCAAGCGCGCGGAGGGGATGGTATGGACATCGACGTGGACAAGCAACACGCAAAAGCCGTCGAGAATCTCGCCTTCGGCGGCCGAGGTGTGGGCTCCATCGTCGAAACACTCTTCGTCAACCCGCTCACGCGCGCACTCATGTCGGCTGACAAATTCACTCCCGTGATGATGGCCGGCCCACTTCGGCATCTGGAGTCATCATGGGAACTGACACTGACCAGCGCAGAAGACATTCAGCCGCTGACTGCTAGTAGCCTTTCACTCGGGTAATGATCGGTTCACGGTGCTTGCCTTTGTCGATGGCGGCCTGAGGTCCTTCATGATCGCTTCGTCAAATGACGGCGCGCCGCTTTGCTGTCCCTCGAATGCGCGCTGAGCGGCACGATTCACGTAGCGGGTGGCCCGCCTCACATCGCTGATAACGACTGCCCATTCCCCAGGTCAAATGCGTCTCGGAAAATCCCGATTTCATGTTCAAGAAGCTCCTGTCACTACAGCGACTCGATCAGTGCACTCAGGAGCCCGGCGACTTCCTCCGCGTCCTGTAAATTCCGTCGTTGAAAACGAGGGGCGCCCCTCGGCGCGCCAAGGCTCCGAATACTTCACGTGCGGCCTTCGCCCAGGTCACGTGGTCATCGCGTGGAATCGTCCGTAGCAGGTCCGCATGGGCAGCCGCGTTGCGGGTGTATTCTACCCACGCTTTCGCCGGCGATGTTGCGTTCTCGAGGCCGGTCCTGGAGACCTTGTGCTTGTTCCGGGCCGCGGCGTTCTATTCGGGTGCGGCACCCACGAACACCCTCCCGCACCTCGACGGGCTCACCCGCACCAATGTGAATAGACGTCGCCAAGCGGCACCACAATTCCCGCTCCTCGGCCCGCGGAAGATACTTCCGCATCAGCCACACCTCTGGCACCCAAGGTCCGACTCACGCCTATAGACGGAAAAGTGACAGCCCAGCACCGGGGCCTGGGGTCTATTCTCTTATGTCCTGGTGCGGGGCCCGCGCGGTGATAGGCCTTCCTCGATCATGGTAACTTAAAGGTGACATCGTAAGATTTACGTATACACCATTGGGGGTAGGAGTGACCGAGGCTCCGGGATCGGCGCGGTTGATCCTCGTGGACGGAATCACCCACCTTGACGAGGAAATGGCCGTGTTCGAGGCGATGCTGACCGGGTGGGAGCGGCAGCAGAAGTCCCGCTTGCTGGCAGATACGACGATTGCTCCCCGGATGGCGTTGCTGCGGCGGTTCACGGAATTTTCCGGCTCCTATCCGTGGGAGTGGACCGCCGGCGATCTCGAGGATTTCACGGTCTCGCTGATGTCCGGCAGCGCCCGCCTGGCCCCCTCGACGATTCGCGGCTACCACTTCACCTTGCGGCTGTTTTGTGACTATCTGATCGACGGGCGCTACGGGTGGATCCAAGCATGCGCGGACCGGTTCGAGCAGATCCCCTCCCAGGTATGTCATGACTTCAATACCGTCGCGCATCTGCATGACTACGAAGGCCGGCCGGAACGGCGTCCGTTCACCTATGACGAGCTGCAGCACCTGTTCGATTTCCTGGACACCCGGGTGGAGCAGGTGGCACGCTCGGGCCGCAAGGGCGCATTGGCCGCGTTACGGGATGCGCAGATGATCAAAACGACCTACGCGTTCGGGTTGCGCCGCAACGAGTTGTGTCAGCTCGATGTTGCGGACCTGCGGCCGAATCCGCACATGCCGCACTGGGGAACCTACGGGTCCATCCACGTCCGCCACGGCAAATCGTCCAAGGGCGGGACCCCGAAGCGACGCACGGTGCTGGCCGTTCCCGAGTTCGATTGGGCGATCGAGGGTCTCAAGCAGTGGGTCGAGCAGGGCCGCCCGATCGTGCGCCCGAGGAACCATGCCGCGCTCTGGGTGAGCGAGCGGCTGAGCCGGGTCTCGGCCAAGCACCTGGACAAACGGTTCAGCCGGCTCCGTGCCGAGGCAGGCCTGGATGAGGCGCTGACGCTGCATTGCCTGCGGCACTCCTACGTGACGCATCTGATCGAGTTTGGCTACCCGGAACGCTTCGTCCAGGAACAGGTCGGCCATTCCTATGCCTCGACCACCGCGATCTACACCTCGGTCAGCAACGATTTCAAAAACAAGGCCCTCCAGGCCGCATTGAAACGCGTTTACACCCCGACCCCGACAAAGGAGCCGTAGATGGCACGGAAACTGAGCATGCAATGGAACCTGCGCCAGCTCATGGCCGCCAAGGGCCTGTTCCAGACCAGCGACCTGATCCCGCTGCTGGAAGAACGGGACGTCCACCTGAGCAGGCAATACGTCCACCGGTTGGTGACCAAGCCCCCGCAACGGGTCAACATCGAGCTGCTCGCCGCGCTCTGCGACATCCTCGGATGCACCGCCGCTGACCTGCTCGAGTTCCGCATCGAGGAAGTCCGCGAGTTGCGCCACGTCGCCGGCGAGGCCGGGCCCGGCATCGGTGAGCTCCGACCGATCCGGGCGAGGATCCGCAGGCCCCACGAGCCACAGTGACCGGCCCCGCACGGACGCCCGCCCCGTGTTCGCGATGCGGTATCAACCGGCCCGCGGCCATCAGCGTGCAAGGCAAAAACATCTGCCAGGGCTGCCGCACCCGGCTGCAACGCAACCCCGGGCCGTGCCCGGGCTGCCAGCAACACCGGGTGCTCGCGTTCCACGACCGGCAGAAGAGGCAGATCTGCGCCGGCTGTGCCGGAGAAAAGCCCACCTACTCCTGCCAGCGCTGCGGCCGGGAGGACAACTGCTACGGGCGCAACTGCGGCCCCTGCACGCTCGCCGAGCGTGCCACCGAGCTGCTCACCGACCCGGACACCGCCCAGATCCACCAGCAACTGCAGCCGGTGTTCAACGCGCTCATGACCGTGGACCGCCCGCAGACCACGCTCTACTGGTTCCGCCGCTCCGAAGGACCCCTAATCCTGCACCGGATGGCGACCGGCGAACTGCAGATCAGCCACAAAACGTTCCAACTGCTGCCCTCGAACAAGACCACCAACTACCTGCGCGACTTCCTCACCGCGCTCGGGGTCCTCCCCCACTACGAGGCCAGGATCGAGCGGATGCTGCCCTGGCTTGAGGACCAGCTGGACACCATCCCGAAAGCCGATGCGGACATCGTCCGGCGGTTCGCCCAATGGCGTGTCCTGCGCCACCTGCGGCAAAAGGCCGCGCGCGATGAACTCACCAAATCCATGGTCCTGCAAGGCCGTGCGCAGATCAAAGGTGCGGCCCGATTCCTGGACTGGCTGACCCGCCACGACACCACGCTCACCGGCATGGGCCAGGCCGATCTGGAACGCTACCTGATCACCCACCCAGGCAGCGAAACATCACAGCATGCCTTCATCGGCTGGGTCCGTACCAGCGGCATCAACACCAGCCTGCGTATCCCCAAGCAGCCCCGGCGCTTTTCCTCCGTCACGATGAGCGAGGAAGAACGGTGGGGCCACGTCCAGACCCTGCTCCACGACCAAACGATGCGCCATTACACCCGCATCGGCGGCCTGTTCATGCTCCTGTTCGCCCAGCCCCTGACCACGATCTGCCGCATGCACGCGGACCAAGTCACCCTCACCGACGACGGCCAGGTCACCGTCACGTTCGAGCGCACGCCGATTCTCATGCCCGAACCCCTCGACCGGATCATCATCGAGCACATGAACCGGCGCGGCCAGGCCTCCTACGCCAGCCGGAACAGCCGCTGGCTCTTTCCGGGCGGGATCCCGGGCAACCACCTGGCCACCGAAAACATCCGCGGACAACTCGTTGACCGCGGCATCAAACCCTACAACTCCCGCAAAGCAGCCCTGTTCCAACTCGCCGCCGAAATCCCGACGCCCATCCTGGCAGAGCTGCTCGGCATCTCCACGACCACCGCCCTCCGCTGGGCCGCACTCTCCTCCCGGAACTGGAACGCCTACATCGCGCAACGCTGAACTCGACCCAGCAGAATACGACCCCTCCGCCAGTATCGCCGTGAGCCACGCCTCCCGGCAGGTCATGTAGCGGTTGCGCTCTCAGTCGATGAATCGAGGTGAACGGGAAAATTTGCGAGGAGTGCGGGGATGGGTTCGAACCGTCCCCAATCCTGCGGCGTCGTGGATGGACGCCCAGCCTTCGGCTACCGACCGTGCCCCGGCCATGACCATGTCCATCGCCAGGCTTTCTGCCCAGTCTGGCCTGAGGTACCTGTTCAAGACCACGATGATGGACGACGTCTCGCCCACTCCCCCGGATGCAACCCGCTACTACATGAAGGCCGGGACCCCGCAGGGGCGCTGGCTTGGCTCCGGTCTGAACGGCATCAGCCGGGCCCGCGGCGACGCCGTCACCGAAACCGATGCTAAAGCCGTCTTCGACAGCACCATCCATCCGGACACGGGCGCGCCCCTCGGCCGACCGCACCACCAGCCTGCCGTCGCCCAAAACACCGAAGGACAAATCGCTACGCGTCGGGCCGTGGCCGGTTTCGACCTGACTTTCAGCGTGCCCAAGTCCGTGTCCGTGCTCTGGGCGCTGAGCCCTCGGGCCCTCCAAGACCGGATCCTTCAAACCCACCACGACGCCGTCGACGCCACCCTTCAATGGCTCGAAGAATCGGTCATCCACACGAGGGCGGGGCGCAACGGCGTTGCCCGGATCGGCACCCGAGGCGTGATATCTGCCGCGTTCGACCATTGGGAGTCGCGGGCTGGGGACCCGCAACTGCATACGCACTTGGTCATCGCCAACCGCATCCGGCGCATCACCGACGGCGCCTGGGTCACTCTGGACTCCAGGAGCCTCTACAAGGCCGCGGTCGCTGCCAGCGAACACTACAACGGACTGCTCTTCGACGCCCTCCACCGACACCTCGGGACAGACACCGACATCCGCGACCCCGCAGCCACGACTCGAAACCCCAGCCCTCAGCTCACCGGCGTCGACGACGGCCTGATTCGCGAATTCTCCAAACGTTCCCGCCTCATCGAGGCGGAGACCGACCGCCTGGTGGCCGAATGGACCAAAGCCCTCGGCACTCCTCCTACCGCGACCACCACCATCAAGCTCCGCCAGCAGGCAACCCTTTCCACTCGAAAGCCCAAACCCGAGACGGTCACGCCACTGCATGAGCTCTCCGCACAATGGCAAGCACGGGCCCTCGCCAAAGGCTTCGAACCCCGCCTCGTGCTGGCCAACACTGTGCGACGCGCGCATGCCACCCCTTTCCGAGGTTGCGACTTCGAAGAGTCCTGGCTCGACGCCGTCGGATCACTGACCCGGGAACGTGTCGCGGCCAAGCGCTCCACATGGAACCGGTGGAATCTGTTGGCCGAGGCGGAACGTGTGTGCGCTGCGATCCGCTGCCACACGCCGGAGGACCGCAATGCCCTGATCGATGCCGTCGCTACCGCCGCCGAGACCCAGTCGGTCCCTCTGAACGAATACCGTTACAGCGTCCCAGCGGACGCGCTTCCCGATCTCCGCCTCGGCCAGCAGAGCGTCTTCGACTTCCATGGCTCCCGCCTCTACACCGACATCACGACCCTCGCCAGCGAGGAGACCGTCATGGAAGCAAGGAACGACGACGGCGGCCCCTCCATCCCCGCCACCCTTGCGATGGAGGCACTCGCCAGTTACAAACACCAGGGCAAATTCGGGCTGCACTTTGACCAGCGGGCCGCCGCTGCCGAGATACTGCTGAGTGGGAGCCGGCTGAACGCCGTCGTCGGCCCGGCCGGAACCGGCAAGACCACCACGCTCGGCGCGGTCAAGGCCGCCTGGGAAGCGGAATTCGGGCCCGGCAGCGTGGTCGGATTGGCTCCTGCCGCGGCGAGCGCCGAAGTCTTGGGACGGGAGCTGTCCATGGCCACGGAGAATGTGGCTAAGTGGCTCTACGAATCCGTTGGTGCGGGAGCCGGCCATAGGGCTGAGCGCTTCTTCGCCGCCGAGCAGGGCCTCGGCAACTCCCCGGCTCCAAGCTCCCGCCTGGCACAGGAAGCTACCCGGTTGGCCGCCGAACAGGACCGGTGGCGGTTCCATCCGAACCAATTGGTCGTCGTCGACGAAGCTTCCATGGTGTCCACTCTTCAGCTCTCAGCGCTGGTGCACCAGGCCAGGGATGCCGGGGCGAAGGTTCTGTTGGTGGGCGATCCCGGGCAGCTAGATGCGATCGATGCCGGCGGCGTCCTCGGCTGGCTGGACCGGCAAGGCAAGACCGCGCGGCTGAGTACCATCTGGCGGTTCGAGCACGGTTGGGAACGCGAGGCCTCGCTGAAACTCCGCGCCGGGGATTTTTCAGCCATCGCCACCTACAACGCGCACCAACGGATCCGGCACGGCGCGTACCTGGACATGGTCGACAAGGCCTACCTGAACTGGCAGTCCGACATCCGGGCCGGTGAATCGTCTATCCTTATCGCCGCGGACAACGACACCGTGAGCATGCTCAACGAACGCGCCCAGGCAGAACGCGTGATCCAAGGTCTAGTGGACGCCGAACAGGCGGTACTTCTGGGCGACGGGCTGCGCGCCGGACGCGGGGACACGATCATCGCACGCCGCAACGACCGCACCGTTGCTGACAGCAACGGTGACTTCATCCGCAACGGCACCCTCCTGGACGTCGTACGTGCCGGCAGGCGCGACGGCTCCCTCACCGCGGTCCGCAGGGACACCGGCGCCATCGTCACCCTGCACCGCGAGTATGTTGAGTCTGCAGTGGAGCTGGGATACGCGACGACTGCCCACCGCTCCCAAGGAATCACGGTCGACACCGGCCATACCGTCGTTACCCAAGGACGTCTCACGCGCGAGCTTCTCTACGTCAGCATGACCCGCGGCCGTTCAGGCAACCACGCGTACGTCAGCGAAAACGACCCCACCGACCACGAACCGCTGGACCCCTCCTTGCAACCGCAATGGCGTGAGATCCTCGCCGAAGTGCTCGCGGCTGAAGGTGCCGAACGGACCGCCCACGAAGTTCGCGACGCCGAAGAATCCAAAGCAGACAGCCTGGAACGGCTCAGCGCTGAATACGACTACCTCGCCCAGATCGCTGCCGCCGAGGACCTGACCAAGTTCCTTATCAGCTACGCCCCGGGAACGGCAGAGGAACTGCAACAATCCCCGTCGTGGGGAGCGACCGTGGCAGCCTGGCGCCGATCGACAAGTGTTAGCGTGCCAGGTGCACGACGGATTGTCGTCAATGCGTTGAAGACAAGCGGGTCCGCTAAGGACCCCACCGCAATCATCCACTCCCGGCTCCATCACTTCTTGTCCGAGATGCCCGTTGCCGCGCCTGATCCCCTATTTGAGGTCATCAACACCGCCCGGCCCGACCTTGCCAACACAATCAGCCAGGTACAGAAGCGAATACAACGCCGGGCCGACAAAGTCACCTTCGAAGCACTCATGCATGACTCCGGATGGAAACGAAACCTCCTAGAGGCTCTGCCGCCAAACACGGGCGCAGAGGACAAAAGCCGCGCGATTGGTGCAGTCGCCATCTACCGGGACAGATGGGGCATCGACGACTCACCGCTTCCGCTCGGACGTGTCCCGGCGGAGTACGAATGGGAGCGGAATTCTCAGATCGTGTGCGTTCAGCAACTCATCGAGGCCGCCGGAAGCAGGGCAGTCGCCAATCAGCAGCCCGGCATGTGGCTTGACGAGCCGCCCACCCGAGAGCCCAGCCCAATGAATGTCGGCTGGCAGCTTTAAACTGAGCTCGAGCAGGGCAATCGGGCGAGAAGGGAGCACTCGCAATGTCTAGGCCACCGCTCCAAATCGGCACCTGGGGCAAGATCAGCCGAGATGTGGTATCGCCAGGGGTCTGGCGCGCAATGGCCAGATTCCGGGACTTCGACGGCGTCACGCGCAAAGTGGAGGCCCGGGCAGCGGCCACGTCGAAGAACGACAAAGGAGGAAAAGCCGAACGGCTGCTGATTGCGTCGCTCACTGACCGCGCGATGCCCGCAGGCGAAAACATCACGTCGGACACGCGGATCTCCAAGCTCGGTCTGATTTGGTGGGCGGAATTTGAGGACGCTGATCGCGCCATCAACACGCGCACTCGTTACAGGGACATCTTGGACAACTACGTTTCTCCCGGAGTCGGGAGCTTGCGCATTCGCGAAGCAACAGTCTCCACTTTGGATCGTTTCCTCAAGACCATGCGCATCAAGCATGGCAACGGAACGGCGAAGCAGTGCAAAACAGTGCTGTCTGGAATGCTCGGGCTCGCAGCGCGCCACGGCGCACTCGACGGGAACCCCTTGCGGGACGTGGCGACGATCCCGAAAAATCACAAGGAAGTCCGGGCGCTAACCGTGACAGAGGTTGGTGCATTGCGTGCGGGTCTCAGGCAATGGGAGGCCGACAAAAAGCAGGCCGGCCGATACCCGACCGTGGACATCCTAGACGTCATCGACATCATGCTCGCCACGGGCGCCCGCATTGGTGAGGCCTTGGCCATACGGTGGAAGGACGTCGATCTGAAATCCGAGAAACCAACCGTCACGGTGAACGGAACGATTGTCTACGTGCCCAAGAAGGGGCTGACCATCCAGGACCACCCTAAGAGCGCCAATTCCCGGCAAAAGTACTTCCTACCGTCGTTCGCCGTGGAAATGCTCCTGAGACGGCAAATTGGGCAACTGGCGGCCAACCCATGGGACGTCGTGTTCCCCTCGGCCGTCGGTTCGCTGCGCGATCCCAACAACTTCCGCCGGCAGTGGCGTTCTGCGAGTTTGGATCTTGGATTCCAATGGGTCACCCCGCACACCTTCAGAAAGACCGTTGGAACCTTGCTGGAGGCCTCGTCAGGCGTGGCTGTCGCTTCCGCCCAGCTTGGCCACTCCAGCGAAAACGTGACCCGAAAGCACTACGTCCAGAAGACCCACGAGGCGCCGGATAACACCTCGCTGCTCGAGGCTTTCGGCAACTAGCTCAAAACGTTTCCGGTGGGTTTCCGGTGGATCGCTACCTCAGAAGGCAAAAACGAGAGTGCCCCTTCCCGGCGTTTCCGCAGGTCAGGGGCACTTTTCGGGTAGGGCTACTCGGACTTGAACCGAGGACCTTAGGATTATGAGTCCCGCGCTCTAACCAGCTGAGCTATAGCCCCGAGTCGGCCAGGCGGCCGCTTTGTCAGCGTCCTTCCCGGCCAAAACACTCTAGCAAAACAATTCGGCTCCCGATGCCAACCGGGACCCAAGCCGGAGCCGGATGACTAGACGACTTTGTCCTCATAGGACGCGCCGCGATACAGGTCTTCGAAAGTCTGCAACGTGCCCTGGATGCTGTGGGGCTCCACCATTGCGCGGCTGGCGTTGCCCATGGCTTCGAGCTCCTCGGCCGGCAAACGCAGGAGCTCGGTGATCCGGGCTGCCAGCTCGTTGCTGTCGCCCGGCGTAAACAGGTGCCCGTTCTCGCCTTCGCGTACCAGATGTGGCAGCGCCATCGCGTTGGCAAGGAGTACCGGAGTCGACGCCGACATCGCCTCAAGGGTCACGAGGGACTGCAGTTCGGCAGTTCCGGGCATGCAGAACAGGTCGGCGCGAATGTACGCCTTCCTGAGGTCCTCATCGCTCGCCAAGCCCAGGAAGTTGACCCGCTCCCCCAAGCCAAGCCGCTTGGCTTGGGCCTCCAGTGCTGAGCGGACCTCGCCGCCGCCCACGACCTCGAGGTGCACATTGAGTTCGGCGGGCGTCTTGGAAATGGCGTCGATCAGCACGTCCACGTGCTTTTCTTCTGCAAGGCGGCCTACGAAGAGAACGGTGGGGCTGGCATGCGGCTCGATTTCTTCGCCCGGCTTCAACTCGTAGGCAGCGGCGTCGATTCCGTTGGAGAGCGGGAGGACCTTGCGAAGGAACGCGTGCTGGTGCATTGCCTTGGCTGCAAGCGGGGTGGGCGTGGTGACGACGTCGGCCTGACCCATGACCTTGCCCATGTCCTTCCACGAGACACGCCCGATGATGTCCTTGAACCACTGTGGGAACGGGAGGAACGGGTTCAGGTTTTCCGGCATGAAGTGGTTGGTGGCTATGATTCGGATGCCGCGCTTCTTTGCCTCGTAGAGAACGTGCTCACCGATCATGTAGTGGCTCTGGATGTGCACGACGTCGGGCTGCACCCTGTCGAAGAGCAGCGCAATGTCCTTCTTGATTTCCCATGGGTAGGAGATGCGGAAGTACTCGTGCGTAAAGACCCCGTGGGACTTCAAACGGTGCACCGTGCCTTCATCCCCGAACTCGGTGAAGCTCTTGCCGTTGTCCGCCCGGCAGGCCAGCACGTGTACGTCGTGTCCCCGCGCCTTCATGCCTTTGGCAAGCCTGTACCCGAACTGAGCAGCACCGTTGACCTGCGGGCGGTAGGTGTCCGCCGCAATCAGGATGGTGAGGGGTTTGTTGGTTTCGGGAATGGTCACGTGGAGAACTCCTGATTGTCACGGTGCGAACATCGCAAGGCGTCTGGCCTTACGATGTCTTCGCCGGTTGCCTGCCGCGGGTGTGCGGGGCACGGTTGTCGAGCGTTGCCCTAGGCCTTCCGGCTTGCTGCCGCCTTCGCGTCACGTTTCCGCTTGGTGACCTCGGGATGGTGCCGGCTCAGGGCAATAACCCCCACGATAGCAAGGGATGCGGCCACAGCCATGCCGATTGCGAGCACGGCGTGGACATCGGGACGAAGCTCACCCAAAATGGTGATCCCGATGGCGATCCCGACAATGGGGTCGACCACCGTCAGGCCTGCGATCACCAGATCGGGCGGCCCACCAGAGTAGGCACTTTGCACGAACCAGGAACCGAGCCCGCCGGCGGCGGCGATGGCCACCACGGTGTACCACTGCACGTTAAGCAAAGAGTGCCCGTTCGGATCCAGCAGGTGTCTGCCGATGATGCGCGTCAGCACCGCGACGAATCCGAACAACACCCCGGCACCCAGGATGTACACAAAGGCGCTCAACCGGTGCCGGAACATGACAGCCAAAGTTCCAAACAGCCCGACGGCGAGGGTCAACAGGAGCACGATGGTTATTTCGTCCTCGCCGCTGACGTGATGGTTCTCCTGGGTGGCGTAGACGGCCAGCAGGACGAAGAGCGCCGAGCCCGTCACACAAGCCGAGATCGCCACGACGGTACCGCGATTGATGCTGAGGCCCTGGTCCTTGGCGTTGACCACCGTGGTGATCACCAAAGCGATGGCACCAATCGGCTGAACCACGGTCAGGGGAGCTGACACCAAGGCGATGGCGTTCATGCCCATGCCCATGGCAAGCAACAGCAGGCCCAACACCCATCGTGGATTCCTGAGAAGTCTCAAGAATCCTTTGGAACTCAAAGCGAGTCCACCGGTATCGGCTTTGACCGCGCTGCCCTGGCGCTGGGCACCGATGGCAAGGCAGAAGGCGCCAAGCACCGCAAGAAGGACCGCAAACCAGACCATCAGCTACGACCGCCGTCGTTGGCTTTGAGCTCTTTGCCCTTGCGGAGGATCGCCCAGAAATAGTTGTACGCAGCCACCCAATGGCCCACAAGGCCCAAACCCAGGCAGATCCAAGCGATGACGAAGTAGACGCCGGTGAAAGGAATCGCGAGTTTGGAGAGGACCAGAAGCGGCGTGCCCAGGAGCAGGAACGCCGTCCGGATCTTGCCGATCCGGCTTACCGGGAGGTCGGGGTGACTGTGGAAATAGAACAACGAGGCGGTGGCGAGTACGACGTCGGGCACCACAAGGGCGGCCAGGTACCACCAGTCCACTACCCCAGCGATGACAAGCGTGACAGCGACAGTGATGAGTGCCAGGCGGTCCGCTACCGGATCGAGGATGCGGCCCAGCTTGGAAGTCTGGTTGAAGCGCCGGGCGACGTAACCATCCACCCAGTCGGTGCCGCCCATGATGGCAAGAACCAACACGGCGAAACCGTATTCCCTCTGCCACAGCACCAGCCACACAAACAGCGGAACGCCCATGAAGCGCAGGACCGTCAGGAAATTGGGAACGGTGAAGATGAGATCATGGTCGATCTGCGGCTGCCCCGGGCGGGCGCCTGCACCGATGAACTTCATCGTCCCCCTTTCCTTGGTCCGCGGCTGATGTGGTTGCTTGCCGTCCCGATTACTTCTTGAACAGTTTCCGTAGTCCCACTGCAGCCACCGTGGCGGACGCGGCAAAGAGCAGTAGCTCCTTCCAGCGTGCTGCGAGCTGCTCCGGCAGCCCCGCCGGAACCTTCTCAGCGAGATCTGCAAGCTTGTCGGCCGCAAACTTGCGTCCGTCGTCGACCTTGTGACCGGCAACGTCCAGGAGGACCTTCCCTTGGGTCTTGACATCGAGCTCGACGCCGAGCTGATCGCGAACGTCCGCGAGGTGTTCGCGGCGCTGCTCAAGACGGCGGAGCAGTTCGGCCTCGCTCGGGGCGGGGGCAGCTCGGCCTTGTGTGCCTCTTCCTTGGCGGCCTTCTCGGCCTTGGCCTTCTCGGCTGCAGCCGCTTTCGCTGCTTCCGCAGCCTTATAGGCCTCCGACGACGGGTCCAGGATGCTGGCGTCGAAGGACGTCCCTTCTTTGATGATGCCGAGATCGTGCTTGATACCGCGGATGGTCTTCTCAGGCGCAAGAGGCATGGCCCTCTTGAAGGCGAGGAATGCCACGAGGCCTCCAACAAGAATGATCAGGAGGAACACTGCAGCAACCACAAGCGCAGCCAGCCACGCCGGCATAACCGTGGCCAAGCCGAGGATGGCTGCAACCACCAAGGCGATGACGAGCAAAGAGAGGAAGATCAGGGCGACGCCGACGAATGCACCGGCAACCCCCAGATGCTTGCCTTTGCCCTTGAGCTCAAGCTTGGCCATGCTGATTTCGTCATTGAGTTGCCGCGGCGCAAGCCGGGCGGCAAGTTTGAGGGTGTTCGGCAATGCCGAAATGCCCGGGCGTTGGCTAGCCCGGCCGCTGTGACGTCCACTCATTGGTTCCGCCTCACTGCTTCCTACTTGCTCCTACCCGGCACTGGCACGGGGCGAAACAACCGCCCACGCGCACCTGTCCACAAAACTACCATTCAGCTTCAGCCTCAACTTCCGGGACAGACCTGCGGCGCGCCCCCGCCATCCCTGATAAATATGATCTGTCGCACATAGGATTGATAATCGTGAACACTCCCCCTGTACCGGGCGATTCCCTCAGCCGACGCGAAAAACTCCTCTACATCCTGCTACTTGGCGCGTTGACCGCCCTGGGTCCATTTACGGTAGACCTCTATCTACCGGCATTCCCCGCACTGGAACACCACTTCGACGTGTCGGCGGCTGCGATCCAACTCACACTGACCGGTACAACGGTGGGCTTCGCCGTCGGACAGTTGGTGGTGGGGCCGTTCAGCGACAAATTCGGACGGCGGATGCCGTTGATCCTAGCAACGGCCCTGCACATCGGCTCCTCCCTCGGCGCCGCACTGTCCACGGACATCAACACACTCGCACTGTTCCGCGTCCTCATGGGCGTCGGAGCAGCCGGCGGCGGCGTGGTGGCCATGGCCATGGTCCGGGACCTCTTCGCGGGCTACGCCATGGTGCGGATGTTCTCCCGGATGTCACTGGTCAATGGCCTCGCACCGATCCTGGCCCCGATCATCGGCTCCCAACTGCTGCTGGTGATGCCATGGCCCGGCATCTTCTACTTCCTGGCGAGCTACGGAATCCTTGTGTTCATTGCCGCGGTGTTCCTTATCCGGGAAACGTATCCTGCCGAACTTCGCCGGCAGACCACATCGACGGCGGGCCAGCGCTACAAAGCCGTTTTCGCCGACCGGATTTTCGTCGGGATGCTGCTGGTGGGCGGGTTCAACTTCGGCGGGCTGTTCGCGTACCTCTCGGCATCGACTTTCCTGTTCCAGCAGGTCTACGACTTCTCCCCACAGCAATACGGCCTGTTGTTCGGCATCAACTCCCTTGGCATCGTCGCCGGCGTCCAGATCAGCTCCAGGGTCATCAAACGCGTGGCACCCCAATGGATCTTGGCGTTCGCCACAGCCTGGATGCTGCTGATGGCGATGCTGATTGTGGTGTTCGATCTCCTGCACTTCGGACTGTGGGGAGTCATGGTCCCGTTGTGGTTCTACATCCTTGCCACCGGGTTCATGTTCCCGTGCGTCCAGGTAATTGCCCTGGCCAACCACGGCGCACAGGCGGGAACCGCGGCCTCCCTGCTGGGTGCGTCGAACTTCCTGATGGCCGGTATCATTCCGCCGGTGGTGGGCTGGTTGGGCGTTGGCTCGGCCGTGCCAATGGGAGCCGTCCAGGCGGCGTGCCTCGCATGCTCCGTTGCGGCCCTCTGGCTCATCGTGCGGCCCCGCACCGTCCCTTCCATCCACTGATGCGCGAGTCGATCCGCTGATCCACAAAGACCGCACCTCCCTCGCGGGCAAGTAGGCTCGATTCATGACGCGCAAACCACACCGCAACGGCCGGGGCCTCTTCCTCGGGGCGGTGCTGGGCGCCGTCGTCGGCTTCTTGCTGGGCCGCGGCGCCGGCAACCCCGTGTTCGGAGCCCTGCTGGGCGCCGTCGTCGGCTCTGCGATTCTTTACCGGATCAATCCCGGGCCCTGGAAGCGAGACTAAGCGGGCCGCTGGGTGGGTCGAGACTGTTGCAGGGCATGGCCCGGCGATAAAGTTGAGATGTGCCCCGTTGGCAGGAACTGCAACCTATTCCAGCCCCATGGCAGCGCAGGGATGACGGCATCCTGCCGCTGTGGTGGGATCGCCTGTGCACCGTAACCAGCCCCCAGTCTGCAGCCCTCTACGCGGCCGGACTCTTCACGGAAGACCGGCGACGCCCGATCGCCCAATGGTTCAATCCAACCAATGGCGCGGCCTTGCTTGTGGCTCCGGAAACCTCACCCGAATGGCCGGTCCAACGCTTCGGAATCTTCTACGCACCCCCTGGCGGCGGATTCACGCGCGTTCACTCCGCTGCCCACGAATGGCATCCGAGGGAACCGAGGACGCCACCCACCGAGGATGACGCCTTCCAGTCCGCCGTGGCCGAAGCGGCCAGATTCTTGCAAGTGGAGATGGATTTCGTCTGAATGGTCGCGCGAAATCCGAACATATTGAAGCGAAAAAATTAGGCCCCACACCGATCAATACCGGTGCGGGGCCTTCGCGCTCCTCCGACTGGACTTGAA
Organism: Arthrobacter sp. MMS18-M83; assembly: GCF_026683955.1. Taxonomy (NCBI): domain Bacteria; kingdom Bacillati; phylum Actinomycetota; class Actinomycetes; order Micrococcales; family Micrococcaceae; genus Arthrobacter; species Arthrobacter sp. MMS18-M83. Next base: position 1,071,121 of record NZ_CP113343.1, read on the forward strand.
CCAGTAACCCTTCGATTAACAGTCGAATGCTCTGCCAATTGAGCTACGGAGGAATGAAGCGGTTATGACTTTAGCAAAGGTTTTGCCGCAAGTGAAATCGACGCAGGATCACCGCGGAAAGCGAGCAAGATACCCCTCCGGGGTATCGCCCGCGCCTCAGACGTGGCGTCCCTCCGGAGGTAGGATGGTCCGGCTCCTACGATTGGAAGGAAACATGTCGAAGAAGTGGTCCCCTGAGGACAACGTGAAGGAAGTTGCCCAGGACGTATTCTTCGTCGAAGGCCCCGCAGTCAACTGGACCATCCTCAGGCGTGGCAGGGAATTCACCCTTATTGACACGGGCTATCCCGGGAACTGGCCATTGCTCCAATCGAGCATCAATTTCCTGGGACTGGCCATCGAAAATGCCGCGGCGGTTCTCTTGACGCATGGCCACTCCGATCACATCGGCAATGCCGCGAGAATTTCCGCACTGGGCATCCCCGTATTTGCGCACCATGCGGAATTGCCAAATGTCCGCCGGGAGCTCCTCGAACAAATCAGCGTCAAGGATCTCGGCTTGCGCGTCCTCCGTCCCAGAGTGGGCGCCTGGGCCGTACATGCCGTCCGATCCGGAGGTTTGTCCGACGTCGCCGTCCCGGAGGTGGCAGCAATGACCCAGGGTACTTTGGACGCGCTCCCGGGGCTTCCCCAAATCATTGTTACCGGCGGTCACACCAGCGGGCACGCGTCCTTCTTGGTTCCTTCCGCCAGGGCAGTCGTTACAGGGGATGCCCTGATCTCAGGTCATGCCATCAGCCCGGTCTGCGGGCCGCAGATGCTGCCCGCCGTCTTCCATCACCACCCCGCTGAGGCCTGGGCCAGTTTGGAGGTCATCAGGCAACTGGGCGCAGAGACCATCCTGCCAGGCCATGGCCCGATGGTGACTCCAGCCCAGGGGATCATCGAGCTCGTCTCGGACGGCTCCTACCCACCTTTCGGTTGAGTCCCCGGCCTTCCAGTCCAGCACCCGTATCGGAGCCTGAGTGAAGAGCGCCGGGACCGCTCTAAGACAGGTACCGCCCACTCTTAACCCGTGCAGTGCCGAGCCCATAGGCTCCGGACCTGGGGATACTGATCCGGTCTGTTCAGCCAAAGGGGAAGCCGATGCGGCTCCTGACCATACTGTTCCGGCGGCCCATACTGTTCCGGCAGCCCAGGTTGTTGTTACAACAGCTGCGGCGCGCTTCGGGAGGGCGCGAGAAGGTACCCGGCCTTCGCAACGCGTGGTTCCGCTGGGCAACTGCCGCGTCCGTCCTGCTGTTGTTTGCCTTCTCCATGGTCTACATCGGAGCCCCGGCCCGGGCGCTGCCGAAGACAATCATCAGCCTGACCTTCGACGACGGCAATGACGATCAACTCGCGGCCGAACAGGTGCTGAATTCCCATGGACTGCACGGGACCTTCTTCATCACGACCAGCTGGATCGATAATCCGTCTTGGCTTACCCGAGCCAATTTGAACAGCATTGCTGCGGACGGCAACGAGATCGGTGGCCACACCGTCACCCACCCGGACCTCACCACCCTTTCCACGTCGGCAGCCACAAACGAGGTTTGCGGCGGACGGAACACCCTTGCCAGCTGGGGGTTCAACGCTTCCAACTTTGCGTATCCCTTCGCCGCCGAAAACTCTTCGGTCGAGCAAATCGTGAAGAATTGCGGTTTTGCCAGTGCGCGCAATTTGGGTGACATCCGTTCCCCCGCAAGTTGCTCGGGATGCCCGTTCGCAGGGACCCTTCCCCCGGCCAATCCTTACAACACAGCGGCGCCGGATGAAGTGGACAGCACGTGGACGCTGCAGAACCTCGAGGACCTGGTGACCAATGCTGAACCCGGAGGCGGATGGGTACAACTGACCTTCCACCATATTGCCGTCGGAACAGACCCCACCCTGACCATCAGCCCCTCGCTCTTCAACACCTTCATTACTTGGCTCGCGGCGAGAACAGCCAACGGGACAACGTCCGTCCAAACGGTTGCCCAGGCCCTGGGAAATACGCCGAACCAGCCGCCGACCGCCTCCTTCACATCCTCGACGTCAGGCCTGACGGCGACGTTTGACGGTTCAGCTTCGACCGATCCGAACGGGACTGTCGTCTCGTACAGCTGGGACTTCGGAGACGGGTCCCCGGCAGGAACCGGCGTGAACCCGTCCCATACCTACACCTCTGCGGGAACCTACCAGGTGAAGCTGACGGTGACTGATAACGGCGGCCTGACAGGGACGGTCACCCACCCGGTAACTGTCGCAGCCGCTGCGACGGCGCCCGCGGCACCAAGCGGGGTGACCGCGACGGCGGGGAACACTTCTGCGGTGGTGTCGTGGACGGCACCGGCTAACGGCGGTTCTCCGATCGCTTCGTATGCCGTGACGCCTTCGTCTGGTGGCACCGCGCTGGCCCCGATCACCGTCACCGGCACACCCCCGGCGACCACCACCACCGTGACAGGGCTCAGCAACGGCACGGCCTATACGTTCACCGTCACGGCGACGAACGCCGTCGGGACGTCCACGCCGTCTGCCGCCTCACCACCCGTCACCCCGACGGCTCCAACCGTTCCCGGGGCTCCCACAGGGGTGACCGCGACGGCGGGGAACACTTCTGCGGTGGTGTCGTGGACGGCACCGGCTAACGGCGGTTCTCCGATCACTTCGTATGCCGTGACGCCTTCGTCTGGTGGCACGGCTTTGGCTCCGGTGACGGTCTCCGGAAGTCCGCCCTCAACTACGGCGACCGTCACTGGGTTGACCAACGGCACGGCGTACACGTTTACCGTGACGGCGACGAACGCCGTCGGGACGTCAGCGCCGTCGGCCGCATCGGCGCCCGTCACGCCTACAGCGCCTGTTCCCGGCATCGCCAACGGCGGGTTCGAATCAGGACTCACCTCCTGGATCACCGGCGGCGTCAGGGCGCCGGTGGCCTCCACCACCGCCCACACCGGAACCGGCTCTGCGCTCCTGGGCCTGGCTTCGGGAACGGAGCCTTTGGGGGACAGCAGCCTGTCCCAGACCATCACCGCGCCGGCCACCGGGACAACGATCCTGTCCTTCTGGTACCAGCCCCACACGAATGACGACACCTGCAGCGGCACCACGTGCCAGTACGACTGGATGGAAGCCCAACTCCGCTCCACGAGCGGCACGGTTCTCGGCAGCCTGTTCAAACTCAGCAGCAACTCCGGTGCCTGGACCCAGCTCAGTGCCGACCTCTCCGCCTACGCCGGCCAGACCATCACGCTCTGGTTCAACGTCCATCTCGACGGGTCCAGCCCGGCGGACGACACCTGGATGTACCTCGACGACGTCACCCTCACCACGGGGTAAGAATCAGACGCCAAAAATCCCCGCCTTCAGCCGAGGACGGGGATTTTTGAGTAGCGCTCCTCCGACTGGACTTGAACCAGTAACCCTTCGATTAACAGTCGAATGCTCTGCCAATTGAGCTACGGAGGAATGAAGCGTGTACCAGCCTAACAAAGGGCTGCCGGGAAACGAAATCGGCGCCGCGAAAGGCCCTCAGCTATCCATCCGGAGAGCACGGCGCTGCATTTCAAGCTGCATGAGTTCCCGGTTGAGGCGTTGGAATTCCTCCGGCTGGGCCGAGGCATCGAGACGCTGCAACTGGCCCATCTTGTCCGCCTTGACACGGGTGATCTGCAGTTCGAACAGCCGGGCCAGGATGTCGCGGCAGTACCGCTGGAGAGCTTCAGGCGTGCTGGCTGGCAGCGGAACCACAGCAAGCTCGGAGACCAAGCCCTGGAGCGGTTCCGGAACCTCCCTGCGGATCCCTTCCACCCAGGCCACAGGGTCGCCCACGTGAGCCAGTCCGGCGGCCCGAACCGCCGTGTGTACCGCAGAGTAGGCCGGAGTGACGAGGTGGCAGGCCTCAAACCGTTCCCATGCTCCACCGGTAAGCGCAGCTTCGCCTCCAAGGACGGCAGGGTTCTGGATGACCACCTCGAGGGCCTGGCGTTCCATCGCGGCAATGGGGTCCCGAGGATCGGGGCGCATAAAGGCGATGGGAGCGTCCGACGGCGGTGCTGCCGCCGGCCGACCGGCCTGGCCCGGCGCTGTGCCCTGCCCGGCCCCAGGGGCTCCAGCAGTGTCCGCGGCGGGAGCGCCGGACGCGGCGCGCTTGGCCGCCAATCCCACTGCCCGGCTGACCTCCTCAATGGGCATGCCAAGCCAGCCCGCCAACTCGCGGACATAGGCCGGGCGGATCCCGGCATCGCGGATCTGCGCCACCACGGGGGCCGACTCACGCAGCGCGGCCACTCGGCCTTCCACGGTGTCCAGGTTGTGGCGTTTGAGTGAGGCCCGGATGGCGAATTCGAAGAGCGGCTTGCGGGTGTTGATCAGGTCGCGGACAGCCGCGTCCCCCTTGAGCTGGCGCAAATCGCAGGGATCGGCTCCGGTGGGCTCTACGGCCACATAGGTCTGGGCGACGAAACGCTGGTCCTCCTCGAAGGCGCGCAGTGCCGCCTTCTGCCCGGCGGCATCGCCGTCGAAGGTGAAGATGACCTCTCCCCCGGTGCCGTCGTCGGACAGCAAGCGGCGGGCGATCTTGATGTGGTCCGTACCGAATGCTGTACCGCAGGTGGCCACAGCGGTACCGACGCCGGCCAGGTGGCAGGCCATGACGTCCGTATACCCCTCCACCACCACCAATTGCCGGTCCTTGGCGATGTTCCGCTTGGCAAGGTCGATGCCGTAGAGGACCTGTGATTTCTTGTAGAGCACCGTCTCCGGGGTGTTCAGGTATTTAGGGCCCTGGTCGTCCTCGTAGAGCTTGCGGGCACCGAAGCCGATGGTGTCTCCGGCTATGTCCCGGATGGGCCAGATGAGCCGCCCGCGGAAGCGGTCGTAAATGCCCCTATTGCCTTCGGAAAACATCCCCGTCAGCTTCAGTTCGGCGTCCGTGAACCCGCGGCCGCGCAGGTGTTTCAGGAGCGAGTCCCACCCCTGCGGCGCATAGCCGACCCCGAACTGTTCGGCTGCGGCCCGATCGAAACCGCGGCCGTGCAGGAAGTTGCGGCCCTCGGCGGCGCCTGCCGTGAGGAGCTGGGCACGGAAGAACTCGTCGGCGATCTTGTGGGCGTCGAGCAGCCGTTGGCGCTTACCGACCTCTTCGCGGTTGGGGCCCGTGCCACCGTCTTCGTAACGCAGCTCGTAGCCGATCCGGGCTGCAAGTTTTTCCACGGCTTCGTGGAAGGAGCTGTGGTCCATCTTTTGAACGAAGGAGATGGCGTCGCCGTCTTCGCCACAGCCGAAGCAGTGGTACCGGCCTACTTGGGGACGGACAGTGAACGACGGCGAGCGCTCGTCGTGGAAGGGGCACAGGCCTTTGAAGGTGCCCAGGCCAGCCCCCTTCAGGGTGACGTAACCGTCCACCACTTCCTTGATATCGGTGCGCTGGCGTACTTCGTCGATATCTTCACGTTTGATCAGGCCAGCCACGTCACCATCCTAGTCGCTCCGCACGGGCGGACCCGGGCCGGAGATTACCGGGGCGGCTACCAGAGCGACGGCAAACTACCCACCAGGCGTTCGTACATCGCCAGCGCCGAAGCGTCCGTCAGGGACGCCACTTGGTCGATGACGACGCGAAGCCGGGCGGCGTCGTCGGGGGCGTCCCGCCAGTCGGCAGCGAACATCGGTTCCAGATGCCGGTCTCCGCTCGCATTGAGTACGCCGACCAGGGCGTGCAGGACTTCCCGTTGGCGTTCATAGACAGGTTGCCGGTGGTCGGTGGAGATCACGAATGTCGTGGCAAGGCCCTTCATGGCCGCGATCTCCGTGGTGGTTCCTTCCGGAACCATGAGTTCCGCGCCGTACCGGGTGAGGTGGTCCGGGCCGAAGTGGGCCCGTGTGGTCTCCAAGGCGCTCTGGCAAAAGCGGCCGATCAGCTGGCTGGTCATGTCCTTCAGCGCGGCCATCGACTTGCGGCTGCCGTCAGCCTCACGGACCCAGACGCTGGTGGCTTCGAGGCGGGCGAGGGCGGCATCGATTTCCGCGGGGTCGTTGTGGGGCAGGTACCACTGCTTGGTGTACCCCACTACCCGTGCGCGGTGATCCGGGTTGTCCAGCCACTTCAGCTGGAAGTGACCGGCAACGATGGCGTCTTCCACGTCGTGGACCGAGTAGGAGATGTCGTCAGCGAGGTCCATCACTTGGGCCTCGATGCAGGAGCGGTTCCCGGGCGCACCGTCCCGAAGCCAGGTAAATACCGGCAGATCGTCCTCGTAGGCGCCGAACTTGCTGCTCCGCTGTCCGTGAATGACAGGGGCGTCGACGGCGGACCACGGGTATTTGGAAGCCGCATCAAGGCTGGCGCGGGTCAGGTTCAACCCGGCGGGCAGGCCGTCGGGGGTGAGGACCTTTGGCTCAAGCCGGGTCAGCAGGCGAAGGGTCTGTGCGTTGCCTTCGAAGCCGCCGATTCCGTGGGCTACCTCGTTGAGGGCGGATTCACCGTTGTGGCCGAAGGGCGGGTGGCCAAGATCGTGGCTCAAGCACGCCGTGTCCACAACATCCGGATCGCAACCAAGCGCGCGGCCCAACTCGCGGCCTACCTGGGCCACTTCAAGGCTGTGCGTCAGGCGGGTGCGGACGAAATCGTCGGTATCCGGGGCAACCACTTGGGTCTTCGCCCCGAGGCGCCGGAGCGCGGAAGAATGCAGCACCCTCGCCCGGTCCCTCTCGAAGTCCGAACGGTAGGTGTTCTTCCGGGGCTCCTGGACCCAGCGTGCCGAGTCGGCCTCCACATAGCCTGGAATGACCGCTCCGTTTTCGGCAGTGCGTGCCGCAGACATCGCTTCAATTCCCATGGGTATCCGCCTCCTCCGCTTGCCGTCCACCAGCGTCTCTTCAGCCGGTGCCTATGCAGCCAGTTTTCCACGACTCGGGCCGTGCGCGTGTACGGGTCGAGGCCAGGCCGCGCTTTAGCCGCCTGAGACGTCGAGTTCGGCCGCGGCGATGTCGCGGGTCTGGTCCGCGTCCATTTGCCGGCTGAGGAGCCAATCCTTGGGCAAGGCCGGCTTCTTGGGTGAACCTGCACGGCCGCGCGGGCCCTCCGAGTCGATGCCCGGATACGGCAGGTCCATGTCCAGCTGGTCCAGCAGCTCGCGCAGGACCTCGAGGGTCGGTACGGTGGCCAGTTTGGCGCGCAGTTCCCCACCCACCACGTAGCCCTTGAAGTACCAAGCCATGTGCTTGCGGATTTCGCGCAGGGCCTTGTATTCATCGTTGCCGAAGGTCTCGATCATGAGTTCGGCGTGGCGGTAAACGCCGTCGGCAACTTCCCGCAGGCCCGGGCGGTGGCGCTGATCGCTGCCTTCAAAGGCCGCCTGGAGGTCACCGAAGAGCCACGGGCGTCCCTGGCAGCCGCGGCCGACAACGACCCCGTCGATCCCGGTTTCACGGACCATGCGCACTGCGTCTTCGGCGGACCAGATATCGCCGTTGCCAAGCACCGGAATGTCCGGAAGGGCCTCACGCAGGCGGGCGATGGCGGACCAGTCGGCTTGGCCGGAGTAGAACTGTGCCGCGGTGCGGCCGTGGAGCGCGACGGCGGCAACACCGGAGTCGCGGGCGATCCGGCCGGCGTCGAGGTACGTGAGGTGGTCCTCGTCAATGCCCTTGCGCATCTTGATGGTCAGCGGGATATCGCCTTTGGAGGCTTCCTTGACGGCAGTCTGGACGATGGCAGTGAAGAGGTCGATCTTCCAGGGAAGGGCGGAACCACCGCCGCGCCGGGTGACCTTGGGTACGGGGCAGCCGAAGTTGAGGTCGATGTGGTCCGCGCGGTCTTCTTCGACAAGCATGCGTACGGCCTGGCCCACGGTGACGGGGTCCACGCCGTACAGCTGCACGGAGCGGACCTTTTCGTCGTCGTCGTGGGAAATGATGCGCAACGATTCCGGCGTGCGCTCCACCAGGGCACGGGAGGTCACCATCTCGGCGACGTACAAGCCGCCGCCGTATTCACGGCACAGCCTGCGGAACGCCGAGTTGGTGATTCCGGCCATCGGGGCCAGGATCACGGGAGTGTCCACCGTGATCCTGCCAAGCCGCAACGGGGGCAGCTCGAGCTTGGGCGAAGGGGGTGTTGCTACTACAGTCACCCGTCCATTGTCTCAAAGCGGGGCAAATCGGCCCGCACCCAAGCGCTCAAGCCGGGACGCTAGAGCAGCCAGCCGTTGTCCTCGGCGATCCGCACGGCCTCAGCACGGGTCCGCCCGCCGGTCTTGGACATGGCCGCGGACAGGTAGTTGCGGACAGTCCCTTCGGAAAGCATCGCCGACTTCGCGATATCGGCGACCGTTCCGCCGTCGGACGCCGCTTTGAGCACCTCCCCCTCGCGTTCGGTCAAAGGACTGTCTCCGGCGGTCAATGATTCCGCGGCGAGCACTGGGTCCACCACCCTGAGGCCCTGGTGGACACGGCGTACGGCTTCGGCCAGTTGCCGCGCCGGGGTGTCCTTGACGACGAACCCGGAGGCTCCTGCCTGCATGGCGCGCTTGAGGTAGCCGGGCCGTCCGAAGGTGGTGACCATGAGGACCCGGCACGTTGGCGCGGCCTGCCGAACGGCCGCTGCCGCGCTGATGCCGTCCAGGCCTGGCATCTCGACGTCGAGCATTGCCACATCGGCGGAGTGCTCGACGACGGCGGCCGCCACCCCGGTCCCGTCGCCCAGTTCTGCGACCACCTCGATGTCCGGCTCCAGACCCAGCAAAGCTGCCAGCGCTCCGCGCACCAGCGCCTGATCGTCTGCGATCACCAATCGGATGCTCATACCTCAACCGCCAATCTAAACCCTCCCAGGTCACTCGGGCCAATACTGACAGTTCCTCCGGCGGCCCCCACGCGTTCGCGGATCCCGGCCAGTCCATTCCCCGAGCGGCCCCCGGATGCCGGGCCGACGCCGTCGTCCTCCACCAGAACGCTCGACGCCGTCAACCGGACGCGGCAGCGCGCGGCGCCGGAGTGCCGCACGACGTTGGTGATCCCTTCGCGCAACACCCAGCCGAAGAGTTCCCGGTGCCTTGCCGGAACCTGTTCAACGGTCCCCGGCAATTCGGCGTCGATCCCGGCCGATTCCAATGCCGTCCGGGCGACTGCGAGCTCCGCCAGGACGTTGACGCCGCGGTAACCGGACACCGTGGCCCGGACATCGGCAAGCGCGCCGCGGGCAAGGTCCTGCACCGCGGCGATCTCGGCAGCGGCCCTGTCCCGGGCAGGGTCACCGGGGACCGCGTCCAGCATCCGCCCGGCCAACTCGGCCTTGACGGCGATCACCGTCAGGGAATGCCCCAGGATGTCGTGCATGTCCCGGGCCACTCTGCTGCGTTCGGCAGCGACCGCGGCATCAGCCAACTCGGTCTGCGCTTCCCGAAGCCGTGCCGTCTGCCTGATGAGGCGCCCAAAGGCGGACATCATGAGGCCGAGGGACAGGATGAGCCCGGACTGGAGCAACGCCTGCTCCGCGTTGCCCGTCAACAGCTGGGTGGAGAGGGAGGAAAGGGACAAGGTGACGATGAGGAAGAAATCCGCGCGCGGCGGAAGGGTGGTCATGGCGATAGCGCAGGCGAGGAAAGTCCAGGTCCACAAGGCATCCCGTCCGATGAAGAAGATGATCACGCCGTTCAGCGCCAGCAGGATGCAGACGGACACGATGCCTGTCCTGACGCCAAGCCGCCAACTGATCGGGGGCACGAAGGCGTAGGCCGCGAAAAACACGAGCAGGGACGCCGACCCAGCCACTTTCCAGGCCAAGGGCTCGTCCACGGACCACACGGTGTTCCAGGTCGGCCAGGCCCAGAGCAGGACGGAGAGTCCCGCACCGATGAACCACCCCCGTGGCCCCGGCCCGCGGAACATCGTGCCGGTTAACACGTTTCCGGTGAACACATCCCTGGGGGAAGTGCCGCCTGCGTTGCTGGTCATGGTGCTTACCCTAGCGGCCTGTTCAGACACGTTTCGTGTCGCGGCGGAAAGCCAACGCAGCCCCGGCCACGAAGATCACGAGCCAGAGAACCACGTTGACGATCCACGCCCAGTCGAAGGTGCCGGTGATGGGACTCCGGGCCAGTTGCCCGATCCCGTATGCGGGCGTGAACTTGGCGATGTTCCCGAAGGTCTCCCCCATGATCTCGATCGGCATGAACAGTCCACCGAGCATGGCAAGGATGGCCAGGGCCGGGCCGAGGATCTGCATGACGTTCTGGCTCGGCATGAGGTATCCGACGAACAAGCCGAGGGCCGCGAAGACCAGGGAGCCCAGCCAAGCTACCAACCCCGCTGTCAGCCAAGTCTGCGCGTCCATGGTGACCCCGGCGAGGGCACCGATGACGAATTGGGCGACGACGGCAACGAGGGACAGCGTCAGCGCGGCCAGGGCTTTCACTGCGATGTATGCACCGGGCAGGAGGGGCGTGAGGCGAAGCTGGCGGCTCCAGCCTTGGGCGCGTTCCACTGCCACTTGGCTGCCCGCGCCCGTGGCAGCGGTCATGGCCGCGTAAACCGTCAGGCTGATGAGGATGTACTGGCCGTAGCTGTGCCCGTTGGGCAGGAGCTTGTCTTTGTTGGACAGGCCGAAAATGAAGAAGAAGACGGCCGGCATGAACACCGTGAAAATGATGGTCCGGCGGTTCCGGAGCATCCGCTTGATCTCGATCCAGAGGAACGTGCGGTTGACCCCGCCCGCGGACGGCTTCCGGTCCTGGATGACTGTTGCCGCGCTCATACGAGGTCTCCTTCAAAAGTGATGCTCGTGGATTCCGGTGCGGCGTCGTCTCCAGTGAGGGCGACGAAGGCCTCCTCGAGGTTGTTGGCTGCCACCTCGACGTCGTGCGCCCCGGTGTTGTTCAGCAAGTAGCGGACGACGGCGTCCGAGTCGCCGGTGCGGACGGTGAGGCGCCCGCCGTCGTAATCCATGCTTTCCACCGGCGGCATCCCGGCGAGCAGCCCGCGCTCTATTGCAGGAAGTGAAGCCTTGACGGTGCGGCCGGAGGCCAGGTTCTTGATTTGGGCGGCGGTACCGTCGGCAACAATGCTGCCCTGCCGGACCAGGACAATCCTGTCCGCATAGGCGTCGGCTTCTTCGAGGTAATGGGTAGCGAAGATGACGGTCCGTCCGCGCAGTGCGTCGGCCCTGATGGCGCTCCAGAAGTCGCGCCGCCCGGCGACGTCCATGCCTGTAGTGGGCTCGTCCAGGATGAGCAATCCAGGATCGGAGACGAGCGCCATGGCGAACCGCACGCGCTGCTGCTGGCCGCCCGAGCACTTCTCGACCTTGCGGTCCGCGATCTCCAGGATGCCCGCCCGGGCCAGGACTTCGTCCACCGGGCGGGAGGAATCGAACATGGCTGCGTTGAGCTGCACGGTCTCGCGGACGCTGATGTCCCGCAGCAAACCGCCGGTCTGCATCACGGCTGCCACCTGGCCGCGGGCTATCGCACCCCGGGGAGTGTGCCCGAAGATGGAAACGCTTCCCTGGTCCGGGGCGCTCAATCCGAGGATCATGTCGATAGTGGTGGTCTTGCCCGCCCCGTTGGGACCGAGGAACGCCACCACCTCCCCCGGCTGCACGGTCAAGTCCAGGCCGCGGACGGCGTGGACCTTCCCGAAGCTCTTGTGCAGTCCGGCTGCGTGGACGGCCGGCACACTCGTTGTTGTCATGACGCTCCTTGGCTGATGGTTTGCTCCACTACCCATCAAAGCCTGGATCCGTGGACCATGCCCGGGCGTGTGTCACCAATGAGGGATGACAAATGTCATCGAGAGCTAGCGACGTTCTGCTTCCCTGCGTGCCCGCCTGGTCATGACGACGGCGGCGAGCTCGCCTGTGTCGAACGATTCGAAGGCGTCCGCGGACTCTGCGGTTTCAAGCTCACGAACGTTGCCGTCGTCGTCAGCTGCTTGCGGACCCGCGGCGTCGGCTGCCGCGAGCCGCCTGGGACCGGTCGCCTTGACCACCAGGACCGCGATCAACGTGGTCACGGGGATGGCCAGCACCAGGCCGATGGAGCCCACCAGCGTCCGGATGACTTCCTCGGACAACTCTGCACTGGTGAGCGCATCTACCAGCGGGCGGTCGTACAGCATGACAATGATCAGGATAGGAAGCGCGGCGCCAGCGTAGGCAAAGGCGATGGTGTAGACCGTGGAGGCGATGTGGTCACGGCCAATCCGCATGGCGGACGTGAACAGCGTGCGGGCACTCGTCTCAGGCGCGAGTTCATAGAGTTCCCACACGGCCGAAGACTGGGTGATGGTGACATCGTTCAGGACGCCTAGACCGGAGATGATGAGCCCGCACAAGATGATCCCGGAAATGGAGATCTTGTCCGACATGTTCACCAGCGCAGCGGCGTCATGGCTGCCGACTCCGGTCAGGTTGGCCGCGTCTGTGGCCCAGGCTGCCAGCAGCGCCGTGATGCTGAGGCCGAAGATGGTGCCCAGCAAGGCGGTGGATGTCCTGGCCGAGAAGCCGTGGGCGAAATAGAGCACCCCCATCATGATGGCGGTGGAGCCAACCAACGCCACGAGCAGTGGCGGCTTGCCCTCCACGAGTCCTGGAAGCATGAAGCTGACCAGCACCACGTAGGCTCCGGCCAGTCCAAGCAGCGCCCTGAATCCGCGCCAGCGCGCGACTGCGATGACCACCACTGCGTACAGGATCGCCAAGAGGGCCATGGGCACGTTCCGCACGAAATCCAGGAAAACGTACGACGGCGAGCCGTTGCCCGCCGCTGCGCCCTGCACGCCGGAGAGGTTCAAGTACCGGATGCTATCCCCGACTTTCACGCCGTGGGATTTCGCGACGTCAGGGTTGATAACCACCTTGACGGGACTGCCGCCATTGTCCGGCTGCGTGGACGCGAAGGTGCACTGGGAACCTTGCTGCTGCGCACCGTTGCTTTGGTCCGTCCCCGGAGCCTGGGCACCTTGGGCTTGCGCACCTTGGGAGCAGTTCTCCTGCGTGACGGCTTGGATCTTGCCCGTATCGAACGTCACGCCCGGGGCAGCCTGGTAGGGGCTCGCGAGGGATATGCCGGCCTTGCTCCCCGACGGCCACATGACCAGCATGGCAACGATCGTGAGCGCGGCAAGCGGCGCCAGCACGGCTACGAGGAGCCAGTTGGCCCGTTTGCGCGCCACCAGCGCCTGTGGGCTTGGCGCCAAGTGTTCCGTGTGACCGTGTGAATGACCGTGACCCATTAGCTGCAAAACCTCATGCCTACAACCCTACGTGGGCCGGCGCGGCGTCCCACCCAACTGACTGGCAGTTGTTGTCGTTTTGAGCCGTCAAAACGACTGTGGAGTCTCATGACTTAATGGACACTTATGTCTCATGACTTCGTGGACAGTGTGTCTCAGGACCTCGTAGACAGACGGGGCGGGTTTGCTCTGGTTCATGAGCAAACCCGCCCCGAAGATCAGTGTCCGTCATGCCGTTGCTACGTGGCCGGCCGATGCGCCACGCGGTGCCGTGAGCGCGTTCTGCACCGAACACGGTGTCTCGCGTGCCTGGTTCTACAAGGTCCGCACGGCGGCCGGACGCGTCGGGCCGGTGAAGGCCCTGGAGATCAAGCGCCCGGTGCCGTTGACCAGCCCGAAAGCCACGGCACCGGCGATGGTCGAACTCCTGCTGGCCACCCGGGCGGATCTTGAGGCCAAGGGGCTGGATCACGGCCCGTTGTCGGTAATCGCAAAGCTGTCCCGGCAAGGCTTCGCCCCGCCGTCCCGGGCGACGGTGGCCAGGATCTTCGACCGGGCCGGTGTCGTGGTGCCCGAGCCGCGGAAGAAGCCCCGCAGCGCCTACCAGCGGTTCGTCTACCCGCAACCGAACGCGTGCTGGCAGATCGACGCGACCGAGTGGCGGCTGGCCGACGGGAAGACCGTGGCGGTCTTCCAGCTCCTCGATGACCACTCCCGCCTGGCCCTGGCCTCCCTGGCGGCCACCGGGGAAACGAGCGAGGCCGCGATCGCCGTCGTCGCCCTGGCCATCGAACGCCACGGCGTGCCGGAGAAATTCCTCTCCGACAACGGCGCGGCCCTGAACCCGACCCGCCGCGGACGCACCGGCGCACTCGTGGAGTTCCTCAAATCCCACGGTGTGGAACCGATCACCGGCAGACCGGGCAAACCCACCACCCAGGGCAAGAACGAACGCTTCCACCGCACCCTGCACCAGTACCTGCACCGCCAGCCGCCGGCCCCGTCGATTCCCGTCCTGCAAGCCCAGATCGATACCTTCGACCACTACTACAACACCGAACGCGAACACCAGGCCCTGCCCGGGGCCCTGACCCCGCAGGAAGCCTGGGACGCGACCCCGAAAACACCCGCACCGGCCCTCCCGGAACCCGCCATGACCGTCCCGGCACCGGCACGGAGCACGCAACGGCTCGTCAGGAACGACGGCCGCGTTACCGTGCTGGGAACCGCGTTCAACATCGGCCAGGACCTGGCCGGGAGCACCGTGCACATCGTTTACGACCACGCCGAGATCATGTTCTTCGACACCCGCGGCACCGAGATCACCACCCACCCCCTGCCTGTCAAAGGCACCCGCTACGTCGGCAACGGCAAACCCTCAGGCATCGCAGCAGACCCCGCCGGAGCACGCCGGAAACGGACACGCTACCCGCGCCTCAAACCACCCACGGACGAAGTGTCCACGAAGTCATGAGACATCAACCGTCCACAAGGTCATGAGACATGAACTGTCCACGAGGTCCCGAGACATGACAAGCCGTCAAAACGACAACTACTGCGAGCCAGTTGGGCTTGGTGCTGGGGTTCAGGCGGGCTTGATGTTTTGGTTCACGTGGAAGAGGTTTTCTGGATCGTATTTGCCCTTGATGGCTTGCAGCCGCTCGTAGTTGACCCCGTAGTTCTCACTGATCCTGCCCTGATCATCACCGTCCATGAAGTTGATATAGCCTCCCGGCGAGGAGTACGGGCGCAATGCCGCGGAGTAACTGCGGACCCAGTCGATATTCGCCGCGTTGTCTGCGGGGTCGTTCCACATGCAGGCGATCACCGGAGAGAACTTGACGCCGCGGTTGACGAATGCGGTGTCCGTCTGGCCCACGCGTTGCACCGCACCGTCGATCGGGTAGACGTGGACGGACGTCTGCACGCTCGGAACTTTGCTTCCGTACTCAAGATGGGCCGCAATGGCGCCGTCGTTGAGCTCGGAGAGGAAATCCGCTTTCCAGTAGGCCTGCATTCCTTTCGGAAGCAGCGGATCAAATGCCGAGTTGAGTGCCGGGTACGGCATGGGCCCCACCAGCGAACCCGCCACGGGGGCGACATCCAGGAACGGCTGCCAGCGGGCCGGTCCTTCTCCAGGATCACCGGTCCACATGCCAATGACCACGCAGACTGGTTTTCCGTGCCACTCCTCCGGCAGGAACGGTACGGGAGGCCCTTGGTGGAAGCCCAGGAACGCCCCGAATTCCTCAGGGGCAGTGTCCATGTAGTCGCGGTAGAACTTCGCAACGGTCTCAGCGTGCTCCATGCCGTAGATGATGATCGCAGCGTGGACCATGTCCACGGGGTGCAGCTTGTACTCCAGGGACGTCACTACTCCGAAATTTCCTCCGCCTCCCCGCAGCGCCCACAAAAGATCCTCGTTCCGGGTCTCGCTGACGGTCACGAACTTGCCGTCCGCTGTCACCACGTCAGCGGAGATCAGGTTGTCACACGACAGTCCGTGCTTGCGGGCAAGATAGCCGATGCCGCCACCCAGGGTCAGGCCTGCGATGCCGGTGGACCCCACGATCCCGCCGGTGGTGGCCAACCCGAAGGCATGGGTGGCGTGGTTGAAATCTGCCCAGGTCGTTCCCGCTTCGGCACGGGCTGTACCGGCTTCGGGGTCCACACGCACTCCGGTGCGGTTGACGAAATCGATGACAAGGGCATCGTCCCAGGTCCCGAAACCGGGAGCGCTGTGGCCGCCGCCGCGGATGGCCAAGGGCAGGGAATTGTCCCGGGCGAAATTCACGCTTGCAATGACGTCCGCTACCTGGGCCACACGGACAACCCCTGCCGGACGTTTGTCGATCATCCCGTTATAGACGGCACGGGCGGAATCATAGTCAGGATCGCTTGGGGTGACGAGTTGCCCACGGAGCTGTTCTCGCAGTCCGTCCAGGGCTGTTCCATTCATGGGTGTTACCGCCGATTCTCTTCATGAGACCGGAATAGTTCCACCCGCCGCTGCCCCACCAGACCAACGGCCGGGGCTTACGTCGTCATGCCTACACCCAGGGCAGCGGCGGCGTCAAGGGTTCACCCAACTGACTGGCAGTCGTTGTCGTTATGAGGGCTCACAACGACAACAACTGCGAGTTAGTTGGGCTAGCCGCCAGCTATTCGCTGACTACCAACGTGTCCGGACCACGGAGCTTCGCTTTGCCCAGCTCGAGCAGCGGATCCACGACTGCGCGCACAGCCGTCATGGAATCGTCCACTTCAAGGAGCACCGGATGCTGGTAGGCAATAAGCGCCAGCAAATCACGGACTGCCTCGCGGGCCTCGTCATCCTGCAAACGCGGTTCGTGGCCCAGGAACACTTCCGAGGGTTCATCCGAGCTGCCCTGGGCATAGCTGATGGCGAAGGCCTGCAACTTGCCCTTGCGGGTGGCCGGAACGCCCGAACCAAAAGCACTGGCCTTCGGAGCGCGCAGCACGACGGCACCGTGCGCCCCCGTCAGCTCGTCAAGGAACAGCCGCTGCACCGTGGGGATGCCGAGTTCGCCCGGGCTGTCCCAGTGGTGGACTGCGGTGTAGTACCGGCCGACGAGGTCGCTCAGTTCCACGGATCCCGTGGCGAGGTCTTCAATCTGCTCGGAAGCCGCTTCCTCGGAACCGTCGCCAAACACCGGAAGCCTCAACGGCTCCGGATCCACCACCACAAGCTGTGAGCGCTGGATGGGCGCGAGCCCTGCCCACTCGGCGAAAGCGGCACCGGAAGTGCCGGGCTCCACCTTGCTGCGCAGCTTGGTAACCCCCGACGGCGACTGTTCGGCCTCGCGTCGCAGCATGGTGAGGAGCGTGGCCCCTATCCCGCTCCGGCGGTGATCCTTGGCAACCTCGATGTAGGCCCAGAGGCGTTCCGGGTGCAGGGAAGCTTCGTGGACCACGCCGGCAGCCACCGGGATGCCGATGCCGTCAACAACGTCTTCCGCCACGATGCACCGGCGCCAAGGCTGGCCTTCGCCGCCGTTGCCCGATGGCGCCAGTGCTGGCCGGAACTGCTGGACCGGCAGGGTCTCTGGCCCACCCCACATTTCCAGGAGCGCCAGATCGTCGCCATCACGCCATTCGCGGTACTCGATTGACACGCTTAAGCGCCGATCAGTCGTGCGGCCAAGTAGCCCTCAACCTTGTCGAGCGAGACGCGTTCCTGGCTCATGGTGTCACGCTCACGGATCGTGACCGCCTGGTCGTCAAGGGTGTCGAAGTCCACTGTGATGCAGAACGGAGTACCGATCTCGTCCTGGCGACGGTAGCGGCGGCCGATTGCGCCGGCGTCGTCGAAGTCGATGTTCCAGTTCTTGCGCAGCTGGGCGCCCAGGTCCTTCGCCTTCGGGGACAGATCCTCGTTCCGGCTCAGGGGAAGCACGGCTGCCTTGACGGGGGCAAGTCGCGGGTCGAGCCTCAGGACAGTGCGGACGTCGACGCCGCCCTTAGTGTTGGGGGCCTCGTCCTCTGTGTAGGCGTCAATCAAGAAGGCCATGAAGGAGCGGGTCAGGCCGGCCGCGGGCTCGATTACGTACGGGGTGTAACGCTCATCGGTGGCCTGGTTGAAGTAGCTCAGATCCTGGCCTGATGCTTTCGAGTGAGTGGTCAGGTCGAAGTCGGTCCGGTTGGCGATGCCCTCGAGCTCGCCCCACTCGGAGCCCTGGAAACCGAAGCGGTATTCGATGTCCGTGGTGCCTTTGGAATAGTGGCTCAGTTTGTCCAGAGGGTGCTCGAAGAAGCGCAAGTTCTCTGGCCGGATGCCCAGATCGGTGTACCAGGACATGCGTTCCTTCATCCAATACCGGTGCCATTCCTCGTCCGTGCCTGGCTCGACGAAGAATTCCATTTCCATCTGCTCGAACTCGCGGGTACGGAAGATGAAGTTGCCCGGCGTGATCTCGTTGCGGAAGGACTTGCCGATCTGGCCGATGCCGAACGGCGGCTTCTTGCGCGACGTGGTAAGTACGTTGCTGAAGTTCACGAAGATTCCCTGCGCGGTTTCCGGGCGCAGGTAGTGCAGGCCTTCTTCGCTGGTCACCGGCCCGAGGTAGGTCTTGAGCAGGCCGGAGAACTCCTGCGGTTCGGTCCATTCGCCACGGGTGCCGCAGTTGGCGCAGGCGATGTCCTTGAGGCCGTTTTCGGCCGGACGGCCCTTCTTTTCCTCGTACTCTTCTTCGAGGTGGTCTGCGCGGTAGCGCTTGTGGCAGGAAAGGCACTCGACCAGCGGGTCCGAGAACACCTCCACGTGGCCGGAAGCTTCCCATACCTGGCGCGGCAGGATCACGGAAGAATCCAGGCCAACAACATCCTCGCGGCCACGGACCACGCTCTGCCACCATTGGCGCTTGATGTTTTCCTTCAACTCGGCACCCAGGGGGCCGTAGTCCCACGCAGAGCGGGAGCCACCATAGATTTCACCGGCCTGGAACACGAAGCCCCTCCGCTTGGAGAGGGAAATGACCTGGTCGAGGACGGATTTTGCTGCCATGGGTACTCCAATGTTCTACAGGGCCGCTGGGTGCGGTCCGCGGTTGTGCGCGAAGGTAGTGCTTTGCAGGAAGCTGCGTGTCCTAGCCTACCGGCCTTTGGCCGCTGTCCTTCTTCCGGGATTGGCCTGCCTGCCCCCGGACGGAACCGCGGGAAGCGAGCGCACCCCTCGGCCAAGGCAACGTGGCCACGATAATGGCGGACAGCGTCAACAAGGTGCCGAGGACCGTGGGCAAGGCCACCACCGTTCCGGGTGCCGGGACGACCAGGTCCAGCGCGAGCGATCCGAGCAACTGCCCGGCGATCATCCCCAGCCCCGTCACCAGGACACCCAGGCTGCGGACCAGCAAGGCCGCGAGCCCGATGAAGACGCACCCCATGGGCCCGCCCAGGTAGTACCACCATTCAGCAGGCAGGGCGTGGCCGGGACCTACCAGAAGCAGTTTGATGAGCCAGGCGACCCAGAGGATGACTGCTCCGGCGACGAAGTTCACCAGAGTGGCGGCGATGGGGCTGCCGTAATGCACGGTCGCTGTGCCGTTCATGGCTTGCTGGAAACTCATGAGGCAGCCCGCCACGACCGGCAACAGGATGGGGAGCACCAAGGATCCGACGTCGGTGGCCGCCCCGAGGCGCGGCGAGACGGCCCAGACGACGGCGGCAATCGTCAGGACGCTACCGAGGATCCGGACACCGGTGATCGAACGCTTGCCGCCCGGCCCGATGCCGAGCCGGTCCACGAGCAGTCCGCTAAGGGTTTGACCCGTCACTGCGGCGACCGTGAAGAGGGCCACCCCGAGCAAGCCAACGGTGAACGATTGGGCAAACACGAAAAGGGCGCCGATCCCGCCTGCCAGGACGTAGAACCGCGGGAAGCTGCGCTCCTTGAGGGCGGGCAGGATCTGCCGCAGGGCGGCGCGGCCCTTGGGGACCGCCAGTCCGATCGCGGCGATCAGTACCAGCCCGGTGGTGAAGCTCACGACGGCGGCCGCGATCCCGTCGTCGAGCGTTGCTCCCAGCGCCCCGTTGATCCGGCCCTGAAGGGGAATCACAAGTCCAGTGGCCACGGCAAGTAGCAGGCCGGTGAGCAAGGGAAGGGAAGTTCGGGAGGTACTTCGGGAAGTACTTCGGGAGGCAGGGCGGGACGATGGCGGCACTTTCACCACCCTACTTCAGGCATCATTGCTTGTATGAGCAACCCGGAAATTCAAGAAATCCCCATCCGCGACGACATGATCCGCCTCGGCCAGCTCCTGAAGCTCGCCAACCTGGTGGAGGACGGCGTGGAGGCCACCGAGCTCATCAAAAACGGGCTGGTCAAAGTCAACGGAGAGATCGACGATCGACGCGGCCGCCAGCTCCATGCAGGCGACACTGTGACCGTCAACGGACAAACCGTGCGGATCATCACGGAGTCCTAGGCAACGCGGGGTCACTTATGGCCCATTACGTGCCTCAGAATGGGCCATAAGTGACCCCGCGTTGCTTTCAGAGGGACGTGAGGACCTTGTGCTCCAGGAATTCGCCCACGTGGCCGATTTCCTGCTGGTTGATGCCGTGCCACATGCCGGTGTAGAGCACCTTGGTAAGGTCCGTGTGCTTCCGGACCCACCCTATGGTGTATTCGATCTTGTCCGGGGTAATGACTGGATCCTGCTGGTCCCTTCCCCAGAAGAGCGGCACCGAACCGTCCAGTTCGGCGTCGCGGAACGTGGGGTCGGCATCGGCGTCGACCGCGAAGCCTGAAAGCCCGACGACGGCGGCAAAGTCCGCCGGCCGCTGCCGGAGCAGTGAGGTGGCCATAGCCATGCCCATGGAGAACCCGAGGAGCGTCACCGAACTGTGGTTGGACTTGAACGGGTCCAACCAGGAAAACACATACTCGGCTGCGGCCTTGACGGCGTCGAGCGAGTAGTCGATGGACGCAGTGAGCGGGAACCACGTGAAGCCCGGGCCGGTGGCGATCGGGGCGCGGAGCGAGGCGACGACGAACTCCTGGGGCAGCAGGCTTGCGAGGCTAAAAAGGTCTTGCTCGTTGGATCCATAACCGTGCAACAGGACCAGCAACGGCTTTCCAGCCCGTTCCTCCTCTTCGTGGGACCACAAAACGACCGGGGCGGGAAAGGCGGAAGCTTGACTCATGGGACTATTCTTACAGTTACCCATGAGTAACAAGCTACGGGCGCGTAGCGTTGCAGCAAAAGGCGGGATATGGACGTGAGTGACACTGATTCCACGGTGGGGCATGGCTCGGATGAGCGGATTCATCCGTGGACCCGCTACGTGGCTTTGGGTGATTCGTTTACCGAGGGCATCGGCGACCCCGAGCCCAACAGTCCGGGCGGACATCGCGGCTGGGCTGACAGGGTGGCCGAGGAACTGAGCCGCGGTCACAGCGATTTCGCCTACGCCAACCTGGCGATCCGGGGGCGCCTGCTCCAGCAGATCGTGGACGAACAACTTGGCCCGTGCATGGACCTCAAGCCGGACCTCGTAAGCATCTCCGCAGGCGGCAACGACCTCATTCGTCCCGGTGGCGATCCCGATGCCCTGGCCGAGAAACTCGACGCCACGGTACAGACCCTGAGTTCCGAAGGCGCCACCGTGGTTCTATTCAACGGCCCGGACACCGTGTCGTCGGTTCTTGGGCGGATCCGCGGCAAGGTTGCCATCTACAACGAGAACCTGCGGACTGTAGCCGCACGCCATGACGCCGTGGTGGCGGATATGTGGTCCCTGCGGCAACTTTCCAACTCGCAGATGTGGGATGAAGACCGCCTTCATTTCTCGCCACTTGGCCACCACACGATCGCCACCATGGTCCTCGATTCCCTCAACGTTCCGCATAATCTCGAGCCGCTCCAGCCCAAGCCGCTCCCACAGCGCAGCTGGCGGGAAGCGCGCTCCGGCGACTTCGTGTGGGCACGGGAGTATTTTGTTCCGTGGGTCATCCGCCGGATCCGGCACCAATCCTCCGGCGACGGGATCCTGCCAAAACGCCCGACGCCGGGACCCGTCTTCGGTCCGGCCGACTCCGTTTTGCCCCGAAACTGACGGAGGACCAGGACGCTGCCACAGGGGCCGGGGATAAGCTGGAGAAAGACCTAGGAGGCCTCCACCGTGAACAATTTGATCTTCTGGATCATCGTCTGCTCTTGGCTAATTCCCATGGGGATCCGCATGTACAACCGTTCGCGCCAACGTAGGATCAGGGACTTCCCTCCGCAGAATTACCCAGGACAGAACTACCCTGGTCAGAACTACCCGGGCCCTCCGCAGAACTACCCCTACGGATACCCGGAGCAACCCCCGGTAATCATCCCGGCTGAGCCGCAGCCTCCGGTGGCGACGCCCGCACCACAGGCCGCTCCGCCGTCGTCGGCCATTCCCCAGCCGGACACGGCACCCCATGGCTACCGGGCCCGGAAACTTGCCGAACTGGACCAGCAGTACAGCGACGGGAAAATTGCCATGGAGGACTACATGAAGCTCCGCCAGGAGATCATGAACGGCTGATTCGGCCGAAGAAGGCCTCCCGCAGTTGGGGGCCGAGCTGGCCGATCTCAGTGAGGAACCCGTCGTGGCCGATGGGCGCTTCGATGACGTGCACGCAGACGTCGCCGGGCAAGGCCTTGGCCAGTTCGTGGGATTGCTCCGGAAAGTAGAGCCGGTCCGAGTCCACCGCGGCAACAAAGAACGTGGCAGTGGCCACGGACAGGGCATCCTCCAGGGCACCCCGGCCGCGGGTGATGTCGTGGCTCATGAGCGCCTCGGTGATGGCGATGTAGCTGTTGGCGTCGAAGCGCTGGACCAGTTTGCTTCCCTGATGGTCGAGGTAGCTCTCCACCTGGTACCGGCCCCGGTCCCCCAACGCGGGAGCCTGGAGGGGCGCTTCACCGCCCTGTGCATTCCGGCCGAAGCGGAAATCCAGTTCTTCCGCTGAGCGGTAGGTGATGTGGGCGATCCGCCGGGCGAGGGCCAATCCCGCCTCGGGCGCGCGCTGGCCATAGTAGTCACCACCGTTGAAATCGGCGTCCTGCCGGATGGCGAGCGTCTGGGCCTGCGCGAACGCGATCTGCTCGGCAGTGCTGTACGCCCCGATTGAAATCACGGCACATCGCTTCACGCGGTCCGGATAGCTGACCGCCCATTCCAGGGCACGCGCACCGCCCATGGATCCGCCCACCACCGTGTGCCAGCTATGGATCCCCAAGGCGTCGGCCAGCCGGGCTTCCGCCGTGGTGCTGTCCCGCAGCGTCACCAGCGGGAAACGGGAACCCCACGGCTTGCCATCGGGCGCGCTCGACGACGGCCCGGTGCTGCCGTAGCAGCCTCCCACGATGTTGACGGAGACGACGAAGTAGTGGTCCGTGTCAATGGTTGCCCCGGGTCCAAC
Organism: Arthrobacter sp. MMS18-M83; assembly: GCF_026683955.1. Classification (NCBI taxonomy): domain Bacteria; kingdom Bacillati; phylum Actinomycetota; class Actinomycetes; order Micrococcales; family Micrococcaceae; genus Arthrobacter; species Arthrobacter sp. MMS18-M83. The sequence goes on from NZ_CP113343.1 coordinate 1,094,303, forward strand.
GAGTTGCTCCCACCAGCCTTCTTCGTCGCTTTCGCCACGGGCCACATGCGTGCTGCCGGTCAGGGCATGTTCTACCAGCACGGCGTTAGAAGCATCCGCGTTGAGCCGCCCCCACGTCTCGTACGCAAGGACGACGTCCGGGAGAAAACCTCCGGCCTCCAGTTCGAGTCCACCCACGGAAACATACTTGAGCTTTCCGTCCTGGGTGCCGGAAAGGGGTATGGCTGTTGCAGCAATTGTCATTCGTTGACACCTCACATCGCGCTTGCCCGCCGCCAACAAAGCGAAGGGCCAGGTCTTCACCCGGGGCACCCCACCGCGAGAGGAGGGTTGCCGGCCAGCAAGCCGGGGCTGTCACTGGCACTCATGACCTAATACAAAGAGTCTAGGAAAACCGGACCCCTTCTGACGAAGATTATGACATCTATGTGACACTTGGCCGCGTTTTGTTCATGGAAGCGGGCCCGGAGAGGCCAGTTACCGAAGGGGAGCATGATGCGCGTGTGACTCGATAGAATCAGGTACGGCAGTCTGCATATGGTCCATGCCAACAACACGCAAGGCAATTTCAATCTCAGGAGGATCCATGCGCTTCGCCCAGCGCCTGGCCATAGCTACAACGGCGCTCCTGATGGTGCCTCTGGGCTTATTACCACCAGCCGCGGCCCAGGCCGCACCCGCCCGGCAGGCCAGCGTTGAAACGAACCCGTCCAGCGACGTCAGCGTGGACTCACTCGAGCCCGACACGACCGCCGGCGAAGCGCGCTACATTGTGCGGTACACCGACGGGTCCGATGTTGCGGGAGAGACGGCATCGTTGCGGTCTCAAGGCGTCCGTGTTGGGAAGACGTTCTCACATGCGGTCAAGGGCGCAGTCGTGGCGGCCACCGCCCAGAAAGCCGCAGAATTGTCCAGGTCCGCCGGTGTTGCTGCCGTCGAACGTGACACGCCAGTGAGGATTGACACTACGCAGGACGGTGCTCCTTGGGGTCTGGATCGCAGCGATCAGCGCACGCTTCCCTTGTCCGGAACCTACACGCCCCCCGCCAGCGGCGCAGGCGTCGCCGTCTACGTGGTTGATACCGGCGTGCTGGGAACCCACGTGGATTTCGGCGGACGAGTGACATCGGGATGGAGCGCCTTCGCCGGGGAACCGGCTACGGATCCGTGCACCAGCGCTCCAACGCCGGAGGCTGGTCACGGTACTCATGTGGCTGGCATCGCCGCGGGAAGTACCTATGGTATTGCCAAGTCGGCAACGATCGTCCCGGTTCGTGTCCTCAACTGCAGTGGCGGCGGAAATGCCTCGGACGTCATCGCCGGCCTGAACTGGGTGGTGCAGGATCATCAGGCCCACCCCGGGCAGCCTGCCGTCGCCAACCTCAGCCTGTCGGGCGACCCGAACCAAAGCCTGGACGCCGCCGTGCAAAATGCCATCGACAATGGCATCACCGTGACCTTGGCCGCGGGTAATTCGAGCGTCGACGCCTGTACCTTGTCCCCAAGTCGTGTGCCAGCGGCCATCACAGTGGCCGCCACCGATGCATTTGACCGACAGGCTACCTTTTCCAATTTTGGTTCCTGTGTCGATTTGTACGCACCAGGGGTTCAGATCACCTCCGACTGGAACACGTCGAACACTGCCACCAACATCCTCCAAGGCACGTCGATGGCGGCGCCCCACGTGGCGGGGGCCGCCGCCATGCTCCTCTTCCTGCACCCCTCATGGAGCCCTGCGCAGGTGGCTGCGACTTTGACGTCTTCAGCCACGCCGGGGGCAATCGCGGCTCCCGCAGGGCAGGGAACCCCGAACCGTCTTCTTTACGTAGGCCCAAGCGACAACAACGGGGCCGTTGTGTCGGCCGGTGGCTTCGTCTCCCGTGCACCGTACCGTGTTCTGGATACCCGTGACGGTACCGGCGGAGTCACCGGGCCAATCGCGCCCGGACAGACCGTCAGCCTCACCGTCACAGGCCGGGGTGGAATCCCTGCCACCGGCGTCTCCGCCGTCGCCATGAATATCACAGTCACCGCCCCGACGGCGGCCGGCTACATCACCGCCTACGCCGGAGGGACCGCCAAGCCTGATACCTCCAACGTCAACTACGGACCAGGACAAACCGTCCCCGACTTCGCCATTACCCCCGTCGCCGCCGACGGAACCGTCTCCTTCACCAACAGTTCCAGCGGCACGGTCCAACTGATCGCCGACACCTCCGGCTACTACCTCGCCGGCACGCCCACCCAGTCCGGAACATTCAAATCCCTTGACGTGCCGCGGAGGCAGCTGGACACCCGAAACGGCACCGGCGCCATCAACGGACCGATCGGGCCCGGGCAGACCATCAAGGTGAAGCTCGCCGATGGCGGCTACGTTCCCACCGGCGTCTCCGCCGTCGCCATGAACATCACCGTCACCGCACCGACCGCCGCCGGCTACATCACTGCCTACGCCGGAGGGACAGCCAAGCCTGGCACTTCGAACGTCAATTACGGGCCGGACCAGACCGTCCCCAACTTCGCCATCACTCCAGTCTCCGCCGACGGAACAGTTTCCTTCACCAACAGCTCCAGCGGCACTGTCCAGCTAATTGCCGACACTTTCGGCTATGTCATCGGCGGCGCCGCTCCCAGCCAGCCGGGCGCGTTCGGAGTGCTGGTCCCGCCACAGAGGCAGTTGGACAGCCGAACCGGGGGCGGTCCCGTCGCCCCTGGACAGACCATCAGGGTCCAGATCACGGGTCAGGGCGGCGTTCCCGTCTCCGGAGTCTCTGCTGTGGCTCTCAACATCACCGTTACGGAGCCGACATCAGCCGGCTTCATCACCGCCTTCGCCGGCGGGACGGCGCCCAATACCTCGAACTTGAACTACGGGCCGGGCCAGACGGTCCCCAATTTCGCTATTACGCCCGTCGGGGCCGATGGCACGGTGAGTTTCACGAACAGCTCAAGCGGCACCGTCCAGCTCATCGCCGACACTTCGGGTTACTACCTCGCCGGCTGAGCCGCCAGGCGGCCGTTCCCAAACGGCATTGCGGGCTCCGGAAGCTTTGTGACGAACGCAGTATTTTTCCGTCCTCGCCCGTCCCGAAGTGACTCTGAGCTGCCTTTTCGATACATCCCACCTTGGTTAGGCTTGACTTAGCTGAGAGCTCCATCACAAAGTGCCAAGATGAAGCCATGCGCATGGATCACGTCTCTTACGCTTGTGAACGAGATGGCCTCTTGGCCACCACCGAGCGGATTTCCGCAGCATTGGGAGTGGACGCAGTCCGGGGCGGAGTGCACCCGCGCTTCGGTACCCGGAACATGATCATTCCCCTTGCTGACCACAAATACCTGGAAGTTGTCGAGGTCCTAGACCACCCGGCATCCGACAAGGCACCCTTTGGACAAGCCGTCCGTGCACGCTCCGCCGCAGGAGGTGGTTGGATGGGCTGGTGCGTCGCTGTGGACGACCTGAGCCCGTTCGAACAACGGCTCGGACGCGCCGCCGTCCCCGGCAACCGCAAGTTTCCGGACGGCCGCGAACTCGTCTGGTCGCAAATCGGCATCCTGGGGCTCATCGCCGATCCCCAGGTCCCCTACTTGCTCCGTTGGGAAGGCGACCCCGCGCTTCACCCGTCCCTCGTCTACCCAAGCGACGTCAAGATGTCCAGCCTCACCATTGCTGGTTCGGCGGAGCGGGTCACCGAGTGGCTCGGGGAACCCGTGGAGAAACCCCTTGAGGACGTTGCGGTCCAATGGATGGCTCCCCACGGAACGCCTGGAATCATGTCGGTAACGTTCGAAACCGCCAACGGAGCCGTCACCATCTGACGGATTATCGGGCTGGGAAGGCCCTCAAAACTTCGGCCGCCATGGGCGGGTGCCAATGACGTCACCCGCGATGGCGGCCGAATCCTTTTAACGGCGCCGCCTACCCAAGCCCGATCGCCTTGCCGAAGATGCTGAAGCCGACGAATGCCACGATGTCCAGGAGTGCATGCGCCACCACGAGTGGCATGACCCGTTTGGTCCTGGTGTAGATCCAGCCGAATACCAAACCCATGACCGCGTTGCCGATGAAGGGCCCAAAGCCTTGGTACAGGTGGTAACTGCCGCGCAGGATCGCACTGAGCCCGATCGCCAGCGGCGTGCTCCATCCGAACTTCCCGAAACGGTCCAGGAGGTAGCCCACCACGATGACTTCTTCGACGACGGCGTGCCGCACCGCGGACAGGACCAGTACAGGCACTGTCCACCAGTAGGAGTCCAGGCCGCTGGGGATGATCGCCGTCGTGATCCCCAAGGCGCGGCCCGCCGCATAGAGGCCCAGCGACGGGATTCCGATCAGCGCGGCGAGACCCAGTCCCTGGAGCCCGTCGCGGCCCGGGCGGGCGAAGTTGAAGCCCAGACGCGTGAATCCCGAAGCACTCTCTGCCGTTTGGCGGTGGATCGACAGGAAGTAGAACACCAGCACCACGGGGACCAGGGCGAAGGCAATATCGAGCAACTGGTACGTGAGATCGAAGTACTCACGGGTGTTCTGGGAACGATTGAGGGTGGAGGTTGCTTGGGACAGGGGCGCCCGAGTCATCTTGTCCAACAACTGCACCACTGAGTACACGGCCGATTGGCCCAGGGACAGGCCAAGGACTATCAGCACTTCGGCGCGCAGCCGGCGCGTTGAGGCAAGGAGCATGCTCCTATCTTGCCTGCATTTGGCTGATGTTTTCCCGGGAGTTCATTCTCCGGGGGTCGCCTGCACGGCAGGGGCGGCAGCGGACCCTATGCTTGGTGGGATGAGCGCGCCAGCACGAATCTTCATGATCCGGCACGGCCAGTCCGCCGCCAACGCCGACACTTCCATCTACAACCGTGTCCCCGACTACCGCATCCCGCTGACGGAGCTCGGGGTCGAGCAAGCCAGGGCCGCGGGTGAGGAGCTGCGCAAGAAGCTCGACGGCGAGCCCGTGTGCGTTTACGTCTCGCCGTACCTCCGGGCATACCAAACTCTTGAGGCATTGAATCTGGGCAACCTCACGGAAAGGGTGATCGAGGAACCCAGGCTGCGTGAACAGGACTGGGCCAACTTCCAGATCGCCGGAGACATCGGGGACCAAAAGGAGCTTCGCAACCTCTACGGCCACTTCTTCTACCGGTTCCGGGAAGGCGAATCAGGTTCCGATGTCTACGACCGCATTTCGTCCTTCATGGAAACCCTGTACCGGCATTGGGAAAAACCCGATTACGCGCCCAACACCCTGCTGGTGACCCACGGCCTCACGATGCGTCTTTTCTGCATGCGGTGGTTCCACTGGTCGGTGGAGTACTTCGAGTCCCTCAACAACCCGGGCAACGCGGCGCTACGGACCCTTATCCTCAACGATCAGGGCAAGTACGATCTCGACACACCGTTCAGCCAATGGGTGCAGCGCAGCACGGACGAAACCGTGCTGAACGCTCCACCGATGGTTTTCTGACGGGCACAGCTACGCGTCCTTCGCCACGATCACTTCGGTGCCGCTGGCTTCGAATGCGGCCTTGTCCTCGGGAGTGATCCCGGAATCGGTGATGAGCCGGCGGAAATCGTACCCGGCCATCGCCGCGAACGCGCGCTTGCCGATCTTCGTGGAATCGGCGAGGACATAGGAATCCGTGGCACGGCGCGCCATGACGGTATTCACCATCGCCTCGCCCTCGTCCGTGATGGTGGGGCCGATCTTCGGATCAACCCCGTTGACGCCGATGAAGGCGATATCCAGGGCAACCTTCTGCATGATGACATCGGTGTAGGGCCCCACAAGTTCGTAGGAACGCGGGTTCAGGATGCCACCGGTGACCATGATCTTGATGTTGGGGCGCACGGCAAGCTGGGCGGCGATATTGATGGCGTTGGTGACCACCGTCAGCATGGGCCGGTTGGAGGGTGCGTTCAAGTCTTCGCGGGTGGACAGGACTTGGGCCAGGGCCGTGTTGGTGGTCCCGCCGCTGAGTCCGATCACGGCCCCGGGCACGATGAGTTCCGAAGCGGCCAGGGCAATCTGCTGCTTCGCCTCCGCGTGGTCATCCCTGTTGTAACGCCCCGGGAGCTCGTAGGACACTGATCCCGTGGTTGCACCGCCGCGGGTACGGCTCAGGAGGCGTTGCTTTGCGAGGCTGTCGAGATCACGGCGCGCCGTGGCCGGTGAGACGCCCAGGCGGGTCACGATATCCTCGACCTCAACATGCCCTGACTCGGCGAGGAGATCAAGGATGGCTGTCAGTCGATCGTTGCGGGTCATCACGAACCTTCCGGAAATTGAGGCTAGTTCACTTTCGCGAACAGCGTCAGCAAACGTGCGGTTTCCAACACCAAGGCATCCCGTCCGGCCTTGATGTACTTGCGGGAGTCCACCACGGACGGGTTGGCATCCAGGTACTCACGGACGGCGCGGGTGAAGAACCCGTTCAAGTGTGTGGATACGTTGATCTTAGTCATACCGGCCCGGATTGCCGCCACCAAGGTCTCATCTGCTACGCCCGACGAACCATGAAGGACGAGCGGAAGCTGGACGGCCTGCTTCAGCCGCGTGATCAGGGCCAAGTCCAGGGTGGCACTCCGTTCTGTCATGGCATGCGATGAACCGACCGCGACGGCAAGGGCATCGACGCCGGTGGTGTCCACGAAGGACCGGGCCTCGGCCGGATCCGTCCGGACTCCCGGGGCGTGGGCGCCGTCCTTGCCTCCTACCTTTCCTAGTTCGGCCTCAACGTAGACGCCGTGTTCCTGGGCGTAGTGGGCGACCCGTCGCGTGACTTCAACGTTCCAGTCATAAGGCAAGTGCGCGCCGTCGTACATCACGGAACCGAAGCCGAGGTCGACAGCCTGCAGGGCCAACTCTTCGGATTCGGCGTGGTCCAGGTGCAAGGCCACAGGCACCGAAGAGTCCCGGGCAATCGACATCGCACCGCGGGCAATCGGCACGAGTCCGCCGTGGAAGCGGACGCAATTCTCCGAGATTTGCAGGATCAGCGGGACCCCGGCGGCTTCCGCCCCGGCCACCAGGCCCTCTGCGGTTTCGAGGTGGATGACGTTGAAGGCGCCTTGGCCGATGCCATTGGCCGCGGCGGCGTCCATGAGTTCCCGTGTGCTGACGAGGGTCACAGGGTCTCCTTCCAGCTGAGAATGAGTTGATTTTCGAGGTCCGCGTAGAGCGGCGAGATCTCGCCGGCTGCGGGCATGAGCACCGCGGCGGCCGACCAGGCTGTCGCCCTGCGCAGGATCGTGGGAATGTCGGAGACCCCGCTCGCGAGCGCGACGGCGGCCGCCGCCACTCCGGCGTCGCCGGCCCCGGTGGGGTTGCCGCTGAGTGGCTCCGGGAGCCGTGCGCACCAGTAGCCGCCCGGGGCCAAATGGTGGAAGGCAAGCATGCCTTCGGCGCCGGCACTGACCAGAACCGTCTTGGCACCCAAAGCGATCAATTGCCGTGCGGCGGCTTCCAGGTTGTTCTCCCCTGTTGCTTCGAGGAGTTCGTGGTTGTTGGGCTTGAGCAAGTCCGCCCCGGCCCGCGCGGCGGCGATGATTCCGGGACCTGAGGTATCGACGACGGCGGGGATCCCGGCGTCGTGCGCCAGACGCACCAGCGCGGGGTAGAAGTCCGCAGGAGCGCCCGGCGGCAAGCTGCCGGAGCCCACAAGCACTCCGGCGCCTTGCCCGTCGAGGGCCTCGACGACGGCGGCAGCAAGAGCCTGCCATTCGGACGGTTGGAGGGGGCTCCCCTGTTCATTGAAGATGGAGGTTTCACCGCCCACCGTGTCCACGAGGGCGATGCTGCGTCGAGTTTCCGCGGCAACCGAAACCAGGCGATGCGGCACGCCGCTGCTGCGGAGTTCAGCGGCGAATTCCGCACCGGCGGCGCCGCCGGAGGGAGCGAGGGCCAGCACGGGATGGCCCAGCTGGTGCGCCACCCGGGCAACGTTGAGGCCTTTTCCCCCTGCGCGGCTAAGGGGTGCGGCTACGCGATGGCTTGCGCCGGGGGTGATCCCGGCGACGTGGTAGCTGAGGTCGATGGCCGGATTGGGCGTGACCGTGATGACCCTCTTCATGGCCTGTTTCATCGCCCCGTCCCCGTACCCGAGGCGGCCTTCGCCGCCGGGAGCAGGGCCCGGGCCCTCATCGCAGCACCGAGCAACCCTGCGTCCTGGCCAAGTTGGGCGCGCATGATGATTGGCCGGCGTTGGAAATCGAGCAGCTCGTCAAGGCGCGAGCGCAGCGGCTGCAGGAGTCCCTCCCCTGCTTCGGCAAGACCGCCGCCCACCACCACCGCTTCCGTGCCGATGATGCTGACGCACTGGCTAAGGCTGAAGGCGAGGGCGTCCACGGCGTCAGCCCAGATCCTGGCTGCGAGCGCATCGCCCGCTTTGGCACGCTCCAGAACTTCACGGGCGCCGGCGAGGGGGGTTCCGGCCTTGTCGCTGTAGCGCCGGGCGATCGCTCCAGCGGAGCCGACCCCTTCGAGGATTATGGTCCCGGGACCGTCTGGGTCCGGAACAAGGGCGTGGCCCAGTTCCCCGGCGAAGCCACCTGCGCGCACGGGGTAGCCATCGGAGATGACGGCGGCGGCGATCCCGGTGCCAACCACCATCACCACGACGTTTCGAAAATCCCGGGCGGCTCCGAAGCGGAATTCGGCCTCGGCCGCCGTGCTGACATCGTGGCCGAAGGAAACCGGGAGTCCCAAGCGTTGCGTGGCTTTTTCGCCAAAGGGAAAATTACGCCAGCCCAGGTTTGCCGAGTAGATCCCCACTCCAGTGTCGGAGTCCACGATTCCTGGAACAACAATGCAGGCTGCCTTTGCCGGGTGGCCGGGGAATTCGGCGGCAAACTCAGCAGCCAGCGCGGCGATGGTGTCCAGGATCGCATCGCCCGGCCGCAGGGAATCACGTGGCGTTGCGACGCGGCGCAAGCCGCGGACGTTCCCGGCGGCGTCGACGAGACCTGCCTTCAGGTCCGTTCCGCCGACGTCGAAGGCCAGGACCGCGGATTCGGCGGCTCCGAGAACCATGGGAAGACCTAAGCCGTGGTGTTCAGGACGACCGAGCGTGTGAGGTTGCGCGGCAGATCCGGGTTGAGCCCGCGCACGCGCGCCCGCTCCAAAGTGACTTTATGGACGCGTGCCAGCTCCGCGAGCGGGTGCTTGCCGGTGTTGACGTACAGGGCGCCGGTCCGGGCCATATCCGCATCCAATCCCTCAGGCTGCGTGCCGAAGAGCCACGTCACCCGGCCAGGGGCAGCAATGGAAATGGGGCCGTGCCGGTATTCCATCGCAGGATAAGACTCGGTCCAGCCCTGCACTGCCTCGCGCATCTTGAGTCCGGCTTCGTGGGCCAGGCCAACCGTCCAGCCGGTGCCGAGGAAGGTGAACTGTTCGGCGTCGAGCAACTCCTGGGAAACGGGGTCCGTCACCGCGGTACGGGCGTGATCGATGGCGGTGCCGAGTTCGATGCCCAGGCTCGTGAGAAGGTACACCAGCGCGGTGGTGGCGAAGCGGGTCTGGACCACGGACTTCTCGTCGGCGTAGGGAAGTCCGATCACGGCGTCGGCCAAGGCGGTGATGGGTGAATTCACGTCGCCGATCACTGCAACCGTCCTGGGTTTTCCGCTTACGGCCTTTCCGCGCAAGGCTTCCAGCAGCTCCAGTACCTCCGTGGTGGTGCCGGAACGGGTGATGGCGATGACTGCGTCGTACTGGCGATCGGCGCTGTTGTGATTGAGGAAGGCTTCCGACGCTGCGAATGCGTCCGTGACGCCCTTGCCCGCGGCTTCGCGGGCAGCCGCATAGCTTTGTGCCATGAACCAAGAGGTACCGCAACCGACGACGGCGATCCGCTCGCCATCGGCGGGCAGCAAGTGTTCCGCCTTCGATTGCTCGATGGCCCGCTGCCAGACCTCGGGCTGCGAGACAAGCTCTTCTTCCATGAAGGCCCCGAGGGTGTTGTTACTCATCGCACTTACCATTCCTGTCCGCGCTTCTTCGACGCACTTTTCGAACTCAACGCTTTGACGTTTTCTGATCTATAGAAACACTAAACGATCATCTTCAATCGCACAAGGATCGCGGAGAGCTGTGGGCTCGTCGAAAGAAAAAGCAGGGCCCCTCCATCTGGAGAGGCCCTGCTTGATGTCGCGGAGATGGCTTTACAGCGCGCGGACTCCAGCCCGCCATACCGCGAAGGTCAGCGGGATACCGGGGCGGTAGGCCAAGTGGGTGGCCGACGGTGCCTTGAGCATGTGGAGGTCTGCACGGTGCCCGACGGCGATCGAGCCCACCGCCCGCTGGCCGTCGACGTCGTTGCCCCACTCCCTGCCGAGCGCGAGTGCGCCGCCGTAGGTTGCGGCCCGGACAGCTTCGTGGACGCTCAGGCGCATCTGCAACACCGCCGTGGTGACGCAGAAGGCCATCGAGCTCGTATAGGAGGTGCCGGGGTTGCAGTTCGCGGCCAAGGCAATCTGCACCCCGGCGTCGATCAACGCACGGCCCGGGGCGAGCGGCTGGCGGGTGGAGAGATCGCAAGCAGGCAGGCAGGTAGCCACGGTGCCGCGGGTGCCCGTTCCGGTCGCAGCGTCCCAGCCGCTCCACGTCCCCGCGAGCGCCTGGATGTCGGCCTCGGAAAGGTAGTTGACGTGGTCGACGCTGGCCGCGCCGAACTCCACGGCCAACTGGACACCGGGCCCTTCACCCAACTGGTTGCCGTGGACGCGCAGGCCCAGGCCCGCATCCCGGCAGGCCGACAGCACGCGGCGCGACTGTTCCTCGGTGAAGGCCCCTCGCTCGCAGAAAACATCGGCCCAGCCCACGTAGGGGCGGACGGCGTCGAGCATCGGGCCGCAGACGAGGTCCGTGTACTCCTCGGCATCGGTTCCGGCCGGCACCAGGTGGGCGCCCAGATAGGTGACTTCGTCCACGGTGGCAGCGGCGATGCGGGCGCTGCGGGCCTCGTTCTCCAGGTCCAGTCCGTAGCCGGTCTTGCTCTCCAGGTAGGTGGTGCCTTGGGAGACGGCTTCAGCTACGCGTCCGGCGGCTAGGCGGGTCAGTTCCTCGTCGCTTGCGGCACGAGTGGCGCCGGTAGTGACGGCGATGCCACCGGCGCTGTAGCTCTGGCCGGCCATCCTGGCCTCGAATTCGGCGGTGCGGTCTCCAGCGAAAATCAGGTGCGAATGCGAATCCACCCAGCCCGGAAGCACGGCGCGGCCCTCAGCGTCCACGTGCTCGTCAGCGGCGGGAGCCTCGGCCGCGGGGCCGATCCAGGAGATCCGCTCACCGTCGATCACCACGGCGGCGTCTTTGAGGACGCGATGCTCCACGTCCTGGGTCATCAATTCGCCGATGTTGCTGATCAGTGTGCTCGTCTGCCCGCTCATGAACCTATTGTTCAACGGCGGATGGACCAACGGGCAGCGGCAAGCTCCCTAGGTGTCCGGGATACCGGACTGACGCCGGATATGGAGCCCAGGATCTCGGCGGCCGCCAGCTCGGCAATGGCCGAGGAAGTCTGGAAACCATAGCCGCCTTGGCCCGCGAGCCAGAAGAAGCCGGGAGCCTCGGCATCGAAACCCACCACCGGGACGCCGTCGGCGGCCTCCGTGCGCAATCCGGTCCAGGCCTTGGCCACGGAGCGAATGCCCATTGATGTCAGCGAGTTCAGCCGGGCAACGAGCTCTTCCACGTCCCCCGGCCGCGGCTGCGCGTCTTCCGGGCCGCTCGGCACCGTCTCCGACGGCGAAATAAGCACCTGCCCGCCTTCCGGCCGGAAATAGTAGGAATCATCCGCTGCCGCCACCATGGGGCTTCCCGGCGGAAGGGGGCGTTCGACGTCGACAATCGCCGCCGTGCGGCGGAACGGCTGCAAGCCCAGCTTTTCCACCCCGCTGAGCACCGCGAGTTCGTCCGCCCAGGCACCGGCGGCGTTGACGACGACGGCGGACTGGAAGCCTTCCAGCCCGGCGCCCAGTTGCCAGCCAGAGCCCAGGCGTTGGGCCGAATGGACCCGGGCGCCGGTGATGATGTCCGCTCCCCCGGCTTCGGCACGTTGCCGATGGTCCTCCAGCAACACGGGCGCATTGCAGGCGAATGATCCGGTATCCAGACCTGCGGCAGTGAAGGACTCCGGGTTGAGGGCCGGGCACAGTTCAAGGGCTTCGGCGTGCGTGATGGCATGCATATGGCCACTGGCCTCTGCCTTGACCGTTGCTTCGTCGCCCACCAACATGAACGAGCGCGGGGCCAGCACCGGCACCGGCAACACGGCGTCGCGGGCCGCCAACAGTTCCAGAGTTCGGACGGTGAGTTCCTGCACGACGGCGGGTCCGTAGCTCGGAATCAGCTGCCGGGCCGAGCGGGACGACGTGTGGTAGGCCAGCGTTTGTTCGGCCTCCACGAGGGCCACCGAACAGTGACCGGCCAGCGCCGAGGCCAGGGACAATCCGGCGATGCCGCCTCCGACAATTACCACGTCATAGTTTGCAGCCATCCCTCCATCCTGTCAGCGCGGAGGCTCGGACGCGAGGGGAGCAGTTGCGAGAGGATCAGTTGCGAGGGGAGCGGTTGCGGGCGTCCAGCCGCACTACTCCACCGCGGACGGCTTAATCCCGCTGTACGGCGTCCACCAGGTCAGCGGCTCCGTGACTGTGAAGCGCCGTCCCGAGATCGAGTCCGCCGGAATCCGGACGAAGTGGTCCTTCCGGCCGGCTTCCCACGGAAACAGGGGCAGCGAGAACGAGTTGACGACGTCGTCGATCTGTTTGACGGGCGCTGCTTTGCCATGGAGCACGACCCTCCATGCGACTCCGGTGTTCGCATCGACGCCGTCCACCTCCATGGCCACCGGGAATTCGCCCATGGCTGCGGTGAGCTTGGTGCCCGCCCCGGTTCTGAAGACAACCGTCCCCTGGTCCACGGCGTAGTTGATGGGGAAAATGTCGGGGTGGTCTCCAAGCCACACCGCCAGCCGGCCGACGGACACGCCCCTCAAGAGACTCCAGCATTGCTGGGAATCCAACACCTCGGTGCGAGGTTGTGCTGCATCTTTGTCCATGCTGCCGATCCTAGGCCTCTGGCCCTTCCCGGGACAGGGCTTTGGGGGTTCAGCGCAGGTATTGGAGCTGACTGAAGTGGCTGATGTAGCTATCCAAAAGCTCTTGCGCCACTCTGACCGAGTCCACCAAGGGGTTCATGGCCAGCGCCTTGTAGGCCGAGCGCCGGGAACCGGTGAGCGCAGCGTCGATTGTGGCGCGTTCCACGGCCTTTGCGTTGATGACGAGTCCCCGGGCGTAGTCCGGCAAGGCCTTCGCCGGGAGCAAGCGGACTCCACCGGCATCCACCAAGCAGGGTGCCTCGACGACGGCGTCGGCGTCGAGCTCAGCCAAGGTGCCGTTATTTGGGACGTTCAGGATCAGGCGCGCAGTTTCCCCCTGGCTGATGGCCCGCATAATGCCCAGGGCAACGGTCTCGTAGCCGCCGGACACCAGGTCCGCGGCGTCGCGTTCGAAGGTACCGGCCGCGTCCCTGTTGCTCTGCATATACGTCTCTTCGCGATCCAGCTTGGTCTTCTCCCAGAGCCGCAGGGCAGCCTTCGAGGAAGGCTCCCGCAAAGTTGGCCCCGCACCGCCGTCGTTCGCTTCCCCTAGCCCGCCGTAAAACGACGATTGCTGCCGCGCCAAGTAAGCGCCGCGGCTGCTCGCGGCGCGTCGATCGGCGTCGAGCGCTTCGCGCGTGAAGTAGTAGTAGTGCAGATACTCGTTGGGAACCGCGCCAAGGGCCTGAATCCACGGCGCGCCGAACAACCGGCCCTCTTCAAAGGACTCGATGGCGTCCGGGTCGGCCAGGAGGCGCGGCAAGACGTCCTCACCGTCAACCACTAGCCCACGCAGCCAGCCCAGGTGGTTCAGCCCGATGTAGTCGATCCCCACGGATCCATCGCGGAAGGCCATGGCGCCGCGGTGGATTCCGGCCGCACTCAAGGCGCGCCGGGCCAGCCCCACCGGCGAATCGCAGATCCCCACCACTTTGCGGCCAAGGACTCCCATCATGACCTCGGTGATGACGCCCGCCGGATTGGTGAAGTTGATGAACCAGGCGTCCGAGGCATGCTTCTTCACCGCCTCGGCAATGTCCAGGACAACCGGAATGGTCCTGAGAGCGTAGGAAATTCCCCCGGCGCCCACGGTCTCCTGCCCGATGACCCCATGCTCGAGCGCAATCCGCTCATCGGCGGCGCGTCCCTCCAAACCACCTACCCGAATGGCGGAAAAGATGAAGTCCGTGCCCGGAAGCGCCTCCGACAACTCCGTGAACCTGCGGACTGCCGGCGCATCCGGCACCCCCTCGGCCATGTCGGCGAGGACCCTGGCCATCACGCCTAGGCGCGCGGGGTCGGCGTCGAACAGCCTGAGTTCCGTGACGCGGCCCGGTTCATAGTCCGCCAGCAGTGCCGAATAGACCAAGGGAACCCGGAATCCCCCGCCGCCCAGGATGGTGAGGATCATCGGAACTCAGAGCCCCGCGGCGGCGCGGCTCTTCACGAAGGCCTGGACACACGCCTCGACGTCCTCGGAGCTGTGCGCTGCCGAGAGCTGCACACGGATCCGGGCGGCTCCCTTGGGTACCACGGGATAACTGAATGCCGTGACGAAGACTCCGTGGTGGAGCATTTCGTCGGCTACCTTCGCGGCCACCACGGCGTCGCCGAACATCACCGGAATGATGGCATGTTCGCCGTCGAGGAGTTCGAAGCCTTCCTCGCTCATGCGACGGCGGAACAGGGCGGCGTTGTCAAAGAGCCTGGAGCGGAGCTCGCCGGAGCCCTGGACGAGTTCAATGGCCTTGATGGTGGCTGCAACGATTGCCGGCGCCAAGGAGTTGGAGAACAGGTACGGGCGGGCCTTCTGACGCAGCATGGCGACGATTTCGCGGCGGCCGGAAACGTAACCGCCGGAAGCGCCGCCGAGGGCCTTGCCGAACGTGCCGGTGTAAATATCGACCCTGCCGGAGACGCCTGCGTGTTCCGGGGTTCCGGCGCCGGTGGCTCCCATGAAGCCGACGGCGTGGGAGTCGTCCACCATGACCAGTGCGTCGTGCTTTTCCGCGAGATCGCAGACGGCCGCAAGCGGGGCGAGGTAACCGTCCATGGAGAAGACCCCGTCCGTCACAATGATCTTGCGGCGGGAACCCGCGGCCTCAAGCAGTTTGGCTTCGAGATCGGCCATGTCCCGGTTGGCGTAGCGGAAGCGCTTGGCCTTGCTGAGCCGGATGCCGTCGATGATGGAGGCGTGGTTCAGGGAATCCGAGATGATGGCGTCCTCAGGCCCGAACAGGGACTCGAACACTCCCCGTTGGCGTCGAAACAGCTGGAGAACAGGATGGTGTCCTCGGTTCCCAGGAACTCGGAGACCCGGGCTTCCAGCTCAAGGTGCAGGTCCTGGGTGCCACAGATGAAACGGACGGAGGCCATGCCGAAGCCGCGCTCGTCCATGGCGGCCTTGGCGGCGGCAATGATGTCCGGGTGGTCCGCCAGTCCAAGGTAGTTGTTGGCGCAGAAGTTCAAGACGGTATTGGCGGGCTGGCCGAGCTGGCCGGCCGAGATGTGGCTGGCCTGCGGCGAGTCAATGTGGCGTTCGGTCTTGAAGAGTCCCGCAGCGCGGATCTCTTCCAGCTCGCCCTGCAGCTGGTCTTTGATGCTTGAGTACATTGGTGGCTCCTGGTACTGGGTCTTGGGGAGGACTTTACGGCGTCTTAGATTTCGGTCCAGTCGAGGACTACCTTGCCGCCTGAGCCGGCACGAGCGATCTCGAAGCCCTTTTCCCAGTCGGTAGCGGACAGCTTGTCCGTCACGACGGCGGAAATGTTGCGGTGCAGTATGGGATTGGAGGACAGCATGGCACTCATGGCGTACCAGGTCTCGTACATCTCGCGGCCGTAGATGCCCTTGAGGGTCAGCATGTGGGTGACCACTTTGGCCCAGTCGATGTCGATGGACTGGCTGGGCAAGCCAAGCATGGCGATGCGTCCGCCGTGGTTCATGTTGTTGATCATCTCAGGCAGGGCCGTGGGATGCCCGGACATTTCCAGGCCGATGTCGAATCCTTCGCGCATGCCAAGCTCGCGCTGGGCATCCTTGACGCGCATTTTGGAGACATCCACGGCGAGGTCAACGCCCATCTTCCGGGCCAGCTCAAGCCGCGGGGCGGACACGTCAGTGATGGCAATCTTGCGGGCACCGGCGTGGCGCGCGACGGCGATTGCCATGAGTCCGATGGGTCCCGCACCGGTGATGAGCACATCCTCGCCGACCAGCGGGAAGCTCAGGGCGGTGTGGACGGCGTTGCCGAAGGGGTCGAAGATGGCGCCGAGCTCCGGGGTGACGGAGGGATCGTGGTGGACCCAGACATTGGTCTCCGGGATGACGACGTATTCGGCGAAGGCGCCATCCCGCTGCACGCCGACGGACACCGTGTGGATGCACATCTGCCGGCGCCCGGCGCGGCAATTGCGGCAGATTCCGCAGACCACGTGGCCTTCACCGGAAACGCGGTCGCCGACCTTGACGTCGCGGACGTCCTCTCCCACGGCCACCACTTCGCCGTAGAACTCGTGGCCCGCAATCAGCGGCGCCTCGATGATGCCCTGTGCCCAGGCGTCCCAGGACTGGATGTGCAGGTCCGTTCCGCAAATACCGGTAGTCATGACGCGGATCTTGACGTCGCTGGGGCCGGCCTCCGGCTCGGGACGTTCGACGAGTTCAAAACCGGCGTGTGCTCCGGACTTGTAGAGAGCCTTCATGGGTCTTCCTAACTCAGGGGGTGGGCCGTTTGTGTGCCGTTTCACTTCATTGAAGCCCCACGAACGGTTTAGCACAACTAGGTTTTTCTCAATCAACGATTTAGCATTTACTAAATGGAAGTACACCAGCTCCAGATGCTCAGGGAACTAGGAGATCTCGGCAGTGTCAAGGCCGTAGCAGAGACCCTCATGGTCACACCGTCTGCCGTCTCCCAACAGCTCGCGCTCCTGCAGAAGTCCGTCGACGTGCCCCTGACGCGCAAGGAGGGCCGGGCCTTGGTGCTCACGGATGCGGGCAGGGTTCTCGCCGACGCCGGAGCCGCCGTCGTGAACGCGCTCGCCGACGCCCGGGCTGCGATCGGCGCTTACCACGACTCCCCGGGTGCCACCGTGACCGTGAGCGCCTTCCACAGTGCGGGGCAGGCCCTGTTCGCTCCGCTTGCGGCCTTGCTCGCCACTGCCGGCAGCGCGGGTGCGGAACGCGGCGTCCCCCGCTTGAAACTCGCCGACGAGGACGTCGCACAAGAGGACTTTCCCGGACTCGCGGCGCGGTACGACCTCGTCCTCGCGCATCGGATGGAGAACAGTCCGGAGTGGCCCACCGACAAGGTGGCTGTGATCCCGCTCGCCGACGAACCGCTCGACGTCGCGTTGCCCGCCGGGCACCCGCTAGCCGCACGCCGCGAACTCAGGCCGGCCGACGTCGTCGGGCAGACTTGGGTGACCAGCCGCGCAGGCTACTCCCCCGCAGACGTGCTGGCCGCCGTCGTCGCCGTCAGCGGGCGCCCCGCGGACGTCCTCCACCGCATCAACGACTACTCCACAGTGGCCTCGCTCGTGGCAGCCGGTGGGGCGATTGGTTTGCTCCCCGGTTCACTGCCCGGCGCGTGCTGGATGCGGGGGTGGTCCTGCGTCCGCTGGCCGGGGTCAATTCCGTGCGGAAAATCGACATCCTGGCAAGGCCGGAAACCCTGAAGCGGAAATCGGTCATAACGGTCTGCGAAGCGCTCCAGACCGTCATGACCGAACTCGCCGGGTCTACTTAGCCCAACTGGCAGGCAGTTGTTGTCGTTATGAGGCCGTATAACGACAACAACTGCGTGGGCCCACGCCGCCAGGGTTCCCTGGCCGAGCTTGCGAGGCAAGGGTGGTGGTGGGGATTACTTGGGCACCAAGGCAGGCTGGCCGGCTTCGAAATACTCCACGAGGTCCTGTGGCAGGGCCGGAATTTCGCGGGCGGAACCGTCGCCGCGCAACGACTCTGTGGCCAGGACGCCGGCCGCGACGGCCTGGCGGGCCGCAATCGGGTTGGTCTGGGTCTGTCCACCCTCTGCCGCGAAGCGGAGGAATTCGGCGATCAGGCGTGGATCGGCGCCGCCGTGGCCGCCTTCGCCGTCCCGGATCACGATCACGTCATCGGGCTCCGCGAAACCCTGCGTCCGCGTGGTCCAGACCTTGATCAGTTCGCCGGGACCGTCTCCGAAGTTCTCGATCCTGCCCTTCGTCCCGATCACGGTGTAGTTTCGCCAGTAATCCGGCGTGAAATGGCACTGCTGGTAGGACGCCAGAACACCGTTGTCGAGGACCATGTTCATCATGGAAATATCCTCGACGTCGATGGCCTCCGCGAGGTCCTGCTGCTCGGTTGGCGGCCAGTTGTCGATCGAAAACCAGTCACCCATGCGCTTGCCGCTGTTGTCGCTGCGCCCCGACACCGAGCCGTAGACGGCCAAATCCCCGACGGCGGACACGCGCCTGGTGTACCCCTTGGCGAGCCAGTGGATGACGTCGATGTCATGCGCCCCCTTCTGCAGCAAAAGCGAGGTGACGTTCTTGCGCTCGGAGTGCCAGTCCTTGAAGTAGTAGTCTCCGCCGTGGCCCACGAAGTGCCGACACCACACGGCCTTGACCTCGCCGATCCTGCCTTCCTCAATGAGCTCGCGCATTTGGACCACCACGGGCATGTGCCGCATGTTGTGGCCGACGTAGAGCCTAGTGCCGGTTTCGTGCGCGGTCCGCAGGGTCCGGTCCGCGGCCTCGATGGTGATGTCAAGGGGCTTCTCGCAGAAAGTCGGGATTCCTGCCTTGAGGGTACGGACCGCGACGGCGGCGTGCTGGTTGTCCGGAGTCAGGACCAGGACGGCGTCGATGCCGCTGTTCAGGAGCTCCTCGAGATCGGCCGTAACGCGGGCCGTGGGGATCCGTTCGGCCGCATCCGCGCGGCCACGTTCGCTCGTGTCGCACACAATGGTGACTTCCGAGCCTTGGCCCGGCTTATGCGCGTGGCGCCACAGCCCCGAGCGCAGGCCGAAGCCCACCAAGCCAATCTTCATGTCAACCGTTTCCATTTGCTGGTGAATCCTTCTGTTGGTTCTCAAAAAAGTCGTGTTGTGGAAGTTCGATGCGGTGCCGATTCCCGCACGAACAATTGCCACGGGAAGTCCATGACCGTAGGACCGGAAGCTGCTCCGCCGCGGGAAGCACCGCCGTCGACGGCTCGTTTCAGGAGAAGCCGCGCAATCCGGTCGAAGAAGTCCACCGGACCCACTGTGCTGAGGGAGGGCGACATCCGCTCGCCCTCAATGGTGTTGCCGACACCGATGATGTCCACGTCCAGGCCGACGGTCAGTCCAAGGCGCTGTGCGGCGTTGATGGCACTGACGGCGGCAAAGTCCGTCACCGCGTAGACCGCGGTGGGCCTGTCCTTCAGGCTGAGCAGGCGCATGGTAGCGGCATAGGCACCGAGCGTGGTGCCGTCGAAGGTTCCCACGAAGTCCTCGTTCAAGGGGATACCGGCCTCTTCCAGCGCCGAGGTGTAGGCGCGGTACCGCGGGCCGCCCAAGGGCCGCCCGGCACCCGAGGGCACCAGGCACGCCACCTCGCGGTGGCCGTTCAGGAGATGCTCCACGGCAAGCTTGCAGCCGGGACCAGCAACGGATCGAATGACATCGAAACCGGCAGGCTCGAGGACCTCGTCGAAAACCACCAGGGTGGTGCCGCGTCCGGCCAGTTCCTCGAGGACGCCCCGGTCCTGTTCGCGTACGGCGTCAACGAACACTGCGTCGGCGTCATGGCTTTGCAGGACCCTGGCCCAATCTGCGTCGCCGAGGATCAGGGGTGTGATGCCCAGGGGGGCGGCGGCTCGCTGCACGGCTTCGATCACGGACAAGGACCACGGATCGGAGAGCATTGTCAGGGAGAGAATGACCGTGTTGGTCCTTCCGGTACGGATGGCCCGGGCCGCCTGGTTGGGGTGGTAGCCGAGCCGTTCAGCGGCCGACTTCACCCTCTCCACGGTGGAATCGGACACGCCGGGCCCGCCCTCGCCCCTGCGTCCTGACATCACATAGGACACCGTGGCCGTGGAGACCCCTGCCTCCGCCGCAACCATGCGGATAGTGGGACGCACTCCGGCGCCCGTGGCCTTGACCATGTCTCCCCTTCTTCGGCGGTGGCGGCACGTGTGCCGCCACCGCTGGCGATCATTCTAGAAGTGTGGCCCCGTCAGGCGCCGAAGACCGGGACGTCGGACGGCAATGCCGCCTGGTACTCGTCCCGGATCTTGTCGCCGCCGTCGGACTTCCAGCGCTTCAGCGCGTCCTTCAATTCGTCCATCTTGGCGCGTCCGGTGATGATGTCCACCACCTTGTCCCGGAATGGCGCCTGGATTTTCGCCCCGACCTTGGAGTTGGTGTCCGAGTAGGTGCCGTTGGTCGGATTGCGCCACGCCAGGTCCAGGAGTTTCTGCTCCTGCTGGATGATGTACTTGGTGTCCTCGTCGAAGCCCGGGTTGAAGATGACGTTTTCGGGGCTCGACATGATGTTCAACGCCGAGGCAAGTCCGGGGATGTTGGTATTTCCGGACTCGGTCATCTGCGGGCTGCCCTTCTGGTCCAGGGTGTAGTCCTTGCCGAGCTCGCCGTAGTTCTTCTGCATGTACTCGACGGTGCCGAACGGGGCGGACAAGTAGTTGATCAGGGACAGCAGTTCGCGGATCTTGCTTTCGTCTGCCTTCTTGAATGGCGTGAATCCGACCGTGCCATAGCCCATGTCGTACGTCGGCTTGGCTTTTCCGTCCGCGCTGAACGGCACCAGGATGTCGAACTTCGCCGTTTCGCTCAGGGCCCGGTACTGGCGCATGCCGTGCGGACCGACGATGACCTGTGCGCCGACTGTGCCGTTGACCACCCGGTTGCGGATGTCCGTGGCTTTCGTGTCCGGGTAGAAGACTCCAGCGGCAAACATCTTCGCGGTGAACTCGACGCCGGCCGCGTAGGCATCCGTTTCATACAGATGCTTCAGGGTCCGGTCCTTGCCCACGGCCCAACCGTTCGGGGCGCCGAACCACTCGGCGACCATGTGCAGGGCATTGATGTACGCCGGTTCAAGGGCGTAACGCTGCTCCCCCGGACGCGTGATTTCCTTGGCTTTCGCCAGGAACTCCTCCGCATTGCCGGCGTTGAATCCGCCTACTTTGTCCCAGGTTGCGTGGTTGCCGAGGTAGACCTGGCCGAAGGGAGTGCTCGGGATCGGAGCACCCCAGATCTTGCCGTTCACGACGGCGGTCTTCCAGGAGTCCGGCTTGAGCGCCGCGAGGTTGGGGTACTCAAGCACCGCATCGCCGGAGAGGTGCTTGGTGAGGTCCTGGAACTTGGCTTCGAGCATCGGACCGACATTGGGGATTCCCTGGTTCGGCGGAACCCACATCATGTCCGGGAGATCGTTGCTGGCCAGGACGGTGGCGAACTTGGCGGGGTAGCCGTCACCGATGTCCTCGGCAATCTGCAGCTCCAGGTCTCCGCCGAGCTTGGCATTGAGGCGTTGCCAGAAGGCGTTGTCCCTCATGCCCGGGCTCATCGTGTCGAAGGTCTCCGTCAGGCCGGTGACCTTGCCCTTGAGCGGGGCGGAGGTGACGGATTGCACCGGTGTGGGGAGCTTGAAGTAGGCGGACTGCAAGCCCTTGGCGTTGCCAGGGAGGTCCGGGGTCAGGCCGGTGAACTCCTTGTACGTCGGCAGTTTGACGGAAGCAGAGGCAGCGGCGCCCCCGTTTCCGGCCCCGCCGGCTCCCCCGCCACAAGCGGCGAGCCCAACGGTAGCGACGCTCAACCCGGCGAGGCCGAGGAATCCGCGCCGGCTGACGCCGGAAGTGCCTGGGATGGTACTGGTCATGGCAGAACCCTTTCTGAGGTGGTGTGGGTGGTGCAGTGTGGTGGTTTGGCTGGCGCCAGGCTCGCGGCGCTAGCCCTTGACCGCGCCGGTAATGACGCCCTTGGCGAAGTGCTTCTGCAGGAACGGGTAGACCATGAGGATGGGGACCAGTGCCACCACCACTACGGCCATCTGGATGGATTGTGGTGGCGGCGCTGTGGTGATTCCCAGCTGGTCCGCGGCGCCGCTGCCCTGCACGACGAAGTTGCGCAGGAGCAACTGGATAGGCCACTTGCTGTGATCGTTGATGTAGAGCAGCGCGTTGAAGAATGAGTTCCAGAAACCCACCGCATAGAACAGCCCGACGACGGCGATCACGGCTTTGGACAGCGGCATCACGATGCGCCACAGGATCTGCCAGTCGGTGGCGCCGTCGATCCGCGCACTCTCGATCAGTTCACCGGGGATGTTCATGAAGAAGGACCTCATGACCACGAAGTTGAAGGCCCCGAAAATGCCGGGCAGAATCAGCGACCACAAGGAATCCAAGAGGTTCAGCTGGCGGATCATCAGGAACGATGGGATGAGCCCGGGGGCAAAAAGCAGCGTAAACAGCACCGCGAGGATCACCGGCCGGCCAAACAGCACGGTTCGGCTGGTGGCGTAGGCCATGGTGATGGTGACGAAAAGCGCCAGGACCGTGCCAATGGCGGTGACAAACAGGGACACCCCGAGTGACTGGATGACCATGGGGCCCTTGAAGATGGTGACGTAGGCGTCCAGGGTTGGCCGCTCAGGCCAGAGGACGAATCCACCCGCCCGCATTAGCTGATCGTTGTCCGCCAAGGAGGTGGACACGACCAACAGAATGGGCGTCAGGATGGAGACGCTGAAGACAATCAGGACCAGCGCCTTGATGGTTTGGTAGAGGGGCGAAGGCCGCTCTTTCCAGACGGGCCGCTTGGGGTTGTAGCTCAGTTCCTTGACCTTGCGGGCGGCAAGGGTCTTTGTGGCGGTCAGTGTGGTTGCCATAGTGTTCTCCTCGTGCGAAATCCGGACCAGCGGGGAATAGCCCGGGCTAGCCCGCGCGCTTTGCAAAAATTCCGTCTTCGCCGAAGCGGTGGGCAAGCTTGTTGGCGGCATAGATCAGCAGGGCGCTGACCACTCCCTTGGCGAGTCCGGCGGCAGCGCCGGAACTCCATCCGCCGCCGATGACGCCGGTGTAATACGTGAAGGTGTCCAGGACTTCCGCGGCTCCGGCCCCGACTGCGTCGCGTTGCAGGATGAACTGTTCGAAGCCCACCGAAAGGATGTCGCCGATCCGCAAGATGAGCAGCAGGACTATGACAGGACGGAGCCCTGGGAGCGTGATGTGCCACATGCGCCGCCAACGGCCTGCGCCGTCGGCCGCTGCCGCTTCATACAGCGAGGCATCGATGCTGGCGAGAGCGGCCAGGAAGATGATCATGGCCCAACCGGCGTCCTTCCAGATCATCTGAGCGACCACCAGGACAGGGAAAGACTCGGGGTTGGTCATGAATGGCACGGCTTCCATGCCGAACTGCCGCAAGGTGTTGTTCACAAACCCCGCGCCGCCGAGCATCTGCTGGAAGAAGGCGATGACCAGCACCCAGGACAGGAAGTGCGGCAGGTAGGCGATGCTCTGGAATACCTTCCGCACCCGGGCGCTCACCAGCGAGTCCACGATCAACGCCAACACCAGGGGCACCGGGAACAGGAAGACCAGTTGCCAGACGGCCAGGTAGAGGGTGTTCCAGAAGGCGTGGACGAAGTCCGGGTTGCCGAACAGATCAACGAAGTTCTGCAAACCTACCCAGAGGCTGTCGCCTATACCGAGGTAGGGCTGGTAGTCCTGGAACGCGATCACGTTGCCCAGGATGGGAACGTAGAAGAACAACAGCAGGAACGCGATGCCCGGGAGCATCATCAGGAGCATCTGCTTGTCGCGGCGCAGGCGGGACCTGAAAGACTGCGCCGTAGGAACGGGAGGCTTGTTCCGATTCAGCCTGTCTCTGCCCAGCCGCTTCCCTTCGGCATGGGCCGGGACGCGGTCTGCCTCCGGCAGGGCCGGGGCTTCTTCCGTCGTCGAGTTCATGCGTTCTCCTCGTGTCTTGGTGGCGCGTGGTGGGTTCGCTGGGAACCGGGGCAACGTTTTGGATGGCCATGTGATGGCGACCACGCTCGTTAACCGTTTAACAAACCATAAGTGACGCCCATCTCTTTTGCAAGATCATGATTGAAACTTGACCGGAAGATCAGATTTCGTCATAAGACGCGAGAATTGCGGACACGGCCGCGTGCGCGACAGAACCAAGAGCAAGCGTCCCAGCGGGACTCTGCTCCCGGCGTCGTCGTGGAAAAGTTGCTTCAGATTTGGCGCGCACGCATGGTGGAGTGCTCGCGGCGGCCGCTTCCTAGACGCTGCCTCCGTAGCCCAGCCGACGTCCGCCGCCATCAAGCATCGCCGGCACGGTACCTGCAATGATGCGGTTGGCGGTCACTGTGGTGCCGCTCTTCGTACCGGAGACTGCAACGGTGTCGCCCGCTTTCAGGTCAGTAGCCTTGATGGTCTGAAGGGATGGCCTCCGGCCTTGCGTACCCGTTCCTGCCGCAGGGAACTTGACGATGCTTGTTGACGATGTGATCGCGTAGCTCTGCGTGAAGCCGTCATCGCTCTTCACGGAAATGTTCGAATCGCTGACCGACTGCACGGTGCCACGCTGCGTCACCATGGTCGTGAACGTGCCGTCCTTGTTCTTGACGGTGAACTCACCGTGGATGTCCGGGCCTGCGAAGCTGCGCGGCAGGACGGGAAAATGCTTGGCGTTACCGGGCGGCGTTGTGGCGGGCGGCGTTGTTCCGGGCGAAGCCGTGCTAGTAGGCGTCGCGCTCAACACGTACGTAGGGATGATCTGGCCGGCAGCCCAGACTGCGGCCACACCACCGCCGCTCAGTACGACGGCGATGCCGCCGGCGATGAGGGCCTTACGAAGGCCCGGAGTCATGGTGGACATGGCCGAATCCTTTCTCCGCTCCTCCCCGAACCGGTAAGGAGCGGGCCGCAAAGAACTGATGACTCCATAATGTGCCTTTAAGCTGTGTGCCTGCTGTGGATCCAGACACAACTAGGTCGCAGTTGTTGTCGTTTTGAAAGCGCATAACGACATTAACTGCGACCTAGTTGGGTGAGGCGCGTGTGCGCTAGCCTTCGACGCCGAGCCTCTCCAGGATCAGCTCGCGCACGCGGGCGGCGTCGGCCTGACCGCGAGTGGCCTTCATGACCCCGCCGACGATCGCGCCGATGGCCTGAAGCTTGCCGCCGCGGATCTTCTCTGCGACGTCGGGCTGGGCCGCCAGTGCGGCGTCGATCGCTTCCAGCAGGGGGCCGTCGTCGGACACGACGGCGAGGCCGCGCTTCTCGACGATCTCGGCCGGAGTGCCCTCGCCGGCGAGGACGCCGTCGAGCACTTGGGAAGCCATCTTGTTGTTGATCTTGCCGCTCTCGACGAGCTTGTTGAGCTCGACGATGGTCTGGGAGGTGACGCCGAGCTCGGAGGGATCGACGTCGGCCGTCTTGGCACGTCCGACGATCTCGCCCATCCACCACTTGCGGGCCACTGAGGCGCTGGCCCCGGCCGCGATGGTTTCCTCGATGGAGTCCATGACGCCGGCGTTCACGACATCGCGGAACTCGAGGTCCGAATAGCCCCAGTCAGCCTGGAGCCGCTTGCGGCGGGCCGCGGGCGGTTCGGGCAGCGTGGCGCGGAGTTCTTCCACCCATTCACGGGACGCGAGGACCGGAACGAGGTCCGGCTCAGGGAAGTAGCGGTAATCGTCGGCGTCGGACTTTGCCCGGCCCGACGTCGTCGTGCGCGTGTCCTCGTGCCAGTGGCGCGTTTCCTGGATGACCGGCTCGCCGGAGTCCAGGACGGCGGCGTGGCGCTGGATTTCGTAACGGACAGCGTGCTCGACGGCGCGCAGCGAGTTCACGTTCTTCGTCTCCGAACGGATGCCGAACCGTTCGCGGCCGTGCGGGCGCAGCGAAACGTTGGCGTCGCAACGGACGTTGCCGCGTTCCATCTTGGCGTCGGAAACCCCGAGGTTCTTCACGATCTCGCGGACAGCGGCGACGTACGCCTTGGCGAGCTCGGGTGCACGGCTGCCCGCGCCCTCGATCGGCTTGGTAACGATTTCCACGAGCGGAACACCGGAACGGTTGTAGTCCACCAGCGAGTAGTCGGCACCCTGGATGCGGCCCGTGGCGCCACCCATGTGGGTGAGCTTGCCGGCGTCTTCCTCCATGTGCGCGCGCTCGATCTCGACGCGGAACACGGTGCCGTCCGAGAGCTCGATGTCCAGGTAGCCGTCGTACGCGATGGGCTCGTCGTACTGGGACGTCTGGAAGTTCTTGGGAGTGTCCGGGTAGAAGTAGTTCTTCCGGGCGAAGCGGCAGTACTCGGCGATCTTGCAGTTCAGGGCAAGGCCGATCTTGATGGAAGATTCCACTGCCGTCTTGTTCAGCACAGGCAGGACGCCGGGCATGCCAAGGTCAACCTCGTTGACGTTGGTGTTCGGCTCGTCGCCGAAGACGTTGGGTGCGGAGGAGAACATCTTGGTCTTGGTGTTGAGCTCCACGTGGACCTCGAAGCCAAGGACGGGATCGTACTTCTCCATGGCCTCTTCGAAGCTGAGGATGGCGTCGGTAGACATCAGTTGGAACCTCCGGCGATGGTGGAGCGGGAACCGAGAACGGGGGCGCGGTCCAGCAGCGGGCCACCCCACTTCTCTTCGAGCAAGGATTCAAGGACGGCACCCACGCGGTACAGGCGGGCATCCTCGCGGGCAGGAGCCAACAGTTGGATGCCTACGGGCAGTCCGTCTTCGTCAGCCAGGCCGCCCGGCAGGGACAAGCCCGGGATACCGGCCATGTTCGCCGGGATGGTAGCGACGTCATTGAGGTACATGGCGAGCGGATCGTCCAGCTTCTCCCCCAGCTTGAAGGCCGTGGTGGGAGCCGTAGGCGAAATCAGGACGTCCGCCTGGGCGAACGCAGCGTCGAAGTCGCGCTGGATGAGCGTGCGGACCTTCTGGGCCGAGCCGTAGTAGGCGTCGTAGTAGCCGGCGCTCAGGGCGTAGGTGCCCAGGATGATGCGGCGCTTGACCTCATCGCCGAATCCGGCGGCGCGGGTAGCCGCCATGACGCGTTCGATCGTCATCGGGCCGTCCTTGGGCAGGACCCGCAGACCGTAGCGGACGCCGTCGAACTTGGCCAGGTTGCTGGAGACCTCGGACGGCATGATCAGGTAGTAGGCGCCCAGCGCGTACTTGAAGTTGGGGCAGGAAACCTCCACGATTTCCGCGCCGGCCTCCTTGAGCAGCTCAAGGGACTCGTTGAAACGGGTCTCGACGCCGGCCTGGTAGCCCTCGCCGTGGAGTTCCTTGATGATGCCGATCTTCATGCCCGTGACATTGCCGGTCTTCGCCGCGGCAACAAGGGTGTCGAAAGGATCCGTCAGCGAGGTCGAGTCGAAGGGATCGTGCCCGCCGATGACTTCCTGCAGGAGGGCCGAGTCCAGCACGGTCCGCGAAACGGGGCCGATCTGGTCAAGCGACGACGCCATGGCGATAGCGCCGTAGCGGGAAACCGCGCCGTACGTGGGCTTCATGCCAACCGTGCCGGTGACGGCGCCTGGTTGGCGGATGGATCCACCAGTGTCCGTACCGAGGGCCAGCGGAGCTTCGAAAGCCGCGACGGCGGCAGCGGAGCCACCGCCCGAGCCACCGGGAATGCGGTCCAGGTCCCAAGGGTTGCGGGTGGGGCCGTACGCCGAGTGTTCCGTGGAGGAACCCATGGCGAATTCGTCCAGGTTGGTCTTACCCAGAATGGGCATCTTCGCTGCGCGCAGCTTCTTGATGACGGTGGCGTCGTAGGGGCTGTGCCATCCCTCGAGGATCTTGGAGCCGGCCGTGGTGGGCTGCCCGATCGTCACAATAAGGTCCTTGACGGCGATGGGTACGCCGGCGAGTTCGTGCAGCGCTTCAGCCTCGGCACCGCCGGCGGCGCGGATCGCGTCAACCTCGGCGGCGACGGCGAGCGCTTCTTCACTGTTGACGTGCAGGAAGGCGTTGACCTGCCCGTCAACGTCGGCGATGCGGTCCAGGTAGGCCTGTGTGACCTCGACGGACGTGACCTCGCGCGCGGCCAACTTGGCGGCCAGTTGCGCTGCGGACAGGCGGATGAGTTCGGTGTTGTTCAATTCAGCCATTCGCTTAGTCCTCATCCAGGATTGCCGGAACCTTGAAGCGGCCCTCGAAGGAATCCGGAGCCCCGGACAGCGCCTGCTCAGCGGTAAACGTGTGGCCCACAACGTCCTCACGGAACACATTGCTCAACGGAATCGGGTGGGACGTAGCCGGGACATCGTCTCCGGCCGCTTCGCTGACGGACTTCACCGAATCCACGATGACGGCAAGCTCGCCGGCCATCCTGTCCAGCTCTTCGGCACTCATTTCAATGTGAGCCAGACGCGCAAGATGCGCGACGTCGTCACGGTTGATCGCAGCCATGGATCTCCCCTGCAAAGTTCAAATGGTTTTCCGGACTAGTCTACGTGGGTTGGAGGACGAACAACGCGGGGTCACTTACGGCCCATCTGGAGGTCCGGAATGGGCCGTAAGTGACCCCGCGTTGCTGATTGGTGTCTTACCCGATGCCGATTGCTCCTGTCAGCATGCCTACTGCGAGCATGACGATCGAGATGACCGCTGTGCGCCACAGGACCTTTTGTGGTGGTCTCCGAGTTCCACCTTGGCCAGGGAGACGAGAAGCAGGATCGCGGGGACCAGGGGGCTCTGCAGGTGGAAGGGCTGGCCGGTAATGGAGGCCCGCGCCATTTCTGCGCCGCTGATGCCATAGTGCGCGGCGGTTTCGCTCAGGACCGGGAGGACGCCGAAGTAGAAGGCGTCGTTGCTCGTGAAGAACGTCATCGGAATGCTGAGCAGGCCCGTGATGACGGCCACAAAGGGACCCATCTCGGCGGGGATGATATGGACCAGCCACGCGGACATTTCCTTGACCATGCCGGTGCCGTTGAGGACACCGGTCAGAACAGCTGCGGCCATGACCATGCTGACCACGGCGACAATGGACGGTGCGTGGGCCACCAGCTGCGCGCCTTGTTCCTTGACCTTGGGGAAGTTCACCAACAGGGCGATGGCCGAACCCACCATGAAGACGTACGGCAACGGCACCACAGGCCGCCCGGAACATCGCTGCGGCGTCCCCGCGCGAACCTCACCCAAGTAGCTCGCAGTAGATGCCGTTACGAGGCGTCATAACGGCATCTACTGCGAGTCAGTTGGGCTTCTTAGGCGCTCTTCTGGGCTACGAGTTCGATTTCAACCAGCATTTCCGGGTCGAGGAACGGCAGGACGTGGACCAGGGAGAGTGTGGGACGGATCTCGCCGAAGACCTCGCCGTGAGCGCGGCCTGCTTCTTCCCACTTGCTGATGTCCGTCAGGTACAGCTTGGACTGTACGACATCCTCGTATGAGAACCCTGCGTCGGCCAGGACCGCACCCAGCTTCTCGAGGATGTATTTGGTCTGCGAGTAGAAATCATCGCCCACGATGCCATCAGGCCCGGACGCCGCCGTGGCCGAAATAAAGAGGGTATTGTCCACCTGGACCGCACGTGAGTATCCGAGGGTCTGTTCCCAGACCGAACCCGTGCCGAATGTCTTGCGCATGCCGCGCCTTTCTCAGTTTCCGCACCCGGCCCGATAGCCGGGGTTTACGAGGAAACTTTATGGCTGGCGGACATCCTGCCGGTAAACGAACAGCTTTATG
This sequence comes from Arthrobacter sp. MMS18-M83, assembly GCF_026683955.1. NCBI lineage: Bacteria > Bacillati > Actinomycetota > Actinomycetes > Micrococcales > Micrococcaceae > Arthrobacter > Arthrobacter sp. MMS18-M83. Next base: position 1,124,122 of record NZ_CP113343.1, read on the forward strand.
TCGGTCCCGGGCACGAACCAGTCGCGTTCGGGCTCGCGCTCGAAACCGGTCTTGGCGTAAAGGGCGTTAGCGCTTTCCCAAGTGGCGCCCGTAGTGAGGGAAACGGCTTTGATGCCTTCCATGGACCGTGCCTGTTCAACAACTGCCTGCACAAGTGCCCGTCCCGCTCCGGAGCGCTGCATTTCGGGGTCAACCACCAAAGTACGCATTTCGAGTTCGTCCGGGAACCCGATGTCCGAAAAGTCGCCGCCTGCCTTGGCCGAGGTGACAGAGCCGATAACTTGGCCGTCGCGCTCGGCGACGAAAACATCCGCGTGCCGGGCACGGCCGTCCACATCGCGGAGCTTCTGCAGATACGGGTGGTCCGGGCTGCCGTAGTAGCCGGCTGTCACGTAGGAGGCCATCGTGATGCGGGCTACGGCGTCGTAGTCTTCTGGCAGGGCGGGACGGACGGTAATCTGCGAATGCACTGATCCATGGTAGTCGCGTCCGAGGTGCCACGGGTGCCAAAGCGGCGTTTCCGTGACGGAACTATCACCCGAGGACCTCAGTTCCGGTTGCGGCACCTGCCCCCGGACGCCCCTGCAGATATGCACCCCGAGCCCCCGGCGCTCGCTCAGATACATGTGAAGGAGCGTTCAGGAAAAACCCCACATAAGTGAAGGAGCGTCGAGGAAAAGCTCGCCAGGACCCGGAGCTACAGCGGGAACTTGCCCGAGAGTTCCAAGGTTCCAGCGCAGGTCCAGGCTTCCAATCGGTCGGCGTCCGTGGGTCCGCCGTCCAGCGGGCTGGTCAACCGGGGGCGGCGGACCCAGCAACCGGCTTCCTCGGCAATCAGGGCACCCGCCGCGTAGTCGTGTTCGTTGAGCCCGCGTTCTCCGAAGGCATCGTGGGTTCCATCGGCCACGAGGCAGAGATCCAGCGCGGCGGAGCCCAGCCGGCGGAGATCGACGAAACCTTCCATGAGGGTCCCGAGTCCGGCGAACTGCTCGGCCCTCGTGACGGGATCGTAGCTGAACCCGGATGCCACGATCAGCCCGGTCCGGCCCAGCAACGGCCCGCTCAGCTGGGTGCGCTGGCCATTTTCCTCAAGCCACGCTCCGTGGCCGCGTGCGGCCGAGTAAATGCGTCCCAGTGCCGGGGCGTTGACTACCCCGGCCAGCCACACGCCGTCGGCATCCGCAACGGCCACGGACGTTGCGTAGTAGACGATGTTCCGGATGAAGTTGGTGGTGCCGTCCAGGGGGTCGATGGACCATCGGTAGCCACTGGGCTGCTCGGGCCGGGTGGTCCCGTGCTCTTCGCCCGTGATGGCGTCGTGCGGGCGGGCCGCGGTAATGGCGCCCCGCACTGCGTTCTCTGCTGCGACGTCGAAGGCGGTCACCCAGTCGCCGGCGTCACCCTTGTTGACGACGCCGAGACTCCCGGCCGAGTTGCCGCCGGCCGGCCGGCGGGCAAGCACCTCTGCTCCTGCCTCAGCTGCTGCGCGTGCGACGGCGAGAAGCTCCAAAACGTCGGCCGTCATTCGGAAGCTTCCGTGTCCGACGCGGACGCCAATTCGGCTACGGCGGCATTTTCCATCGCGGCAAGGGCTGAATCTTCTGCGTCTTCATCATCTGTCTCCCCGCCGCCGGCAGGTTCCAGCACGCCGTCGAGCAATGCCCTGAAGCCGTCCTCGTCGAGTATACGGATGCCGAGCTGTTCGGCCTTGTCCAGCTTGGAGCCGGCGTTCTCGCCCGCAACCACGTAGCTGGTGTTCTTGGATACCGAACCGGCGGCCTTGCCGCCCCTGATGATGATGGCTTCCTTGGCTTCGTCGCGGCTTAGCGTGGGCAGCGATCCCGTCACCACGATGGTGAGGCCTTCCAGGTTCCGCTGGATGCCGGCGTCGCGTTCGTCAACCATGCGGACCCCGGCGGCTGCCCAGCTGTCAACGATTTCCTGGTGCCAGTCCACGGCAAACCATTCCTTGAGTGCCGCGGCAATGGTGGGGCCGACACCGTCAACGTTGGCCAACTCCTCTTCGGAAGCGGCCCGGATGGCTTCCATGCTCCCAAGGGCCGTAGCCAGCGCCCGCGACGCCGTGGGGCCCACATGCCGGATGGACAGGGCAACCAGGACGCGCCAGAGGGGTTGGGTCTTGGCTTTCTCGAGTTCCTTGAACAGCTTGTCCGTGGTGGCCGTGGGTTTTGAGGGGGTCTTCGCGGTGGCCTTGGAGTAGAAATACGGCACCAATTCGAAGGTTCCCGTACCTACACCCTTGGAGCGCTTCTCCCGGTGGATCCGTACCTCGGCGAGGTCCTCCGCCTTGAGGCTGAACAAGGCCGCCTCGCTACGAAGGGGCGGGGTTTCCGGCTCCGCGGGCTGGGTGAGCGCGATGGCTGCTTCCCACCCCAAAGCCTCGATGTCGAAGGCGCCGCGGCTCGCCACATGGAAAACACGCTCGCGCAGCTGTGATGGGCAGGACTTGGCGTTGGGGCAGCGGATGTCCACGTCCCCTTCCTTGGACGGAGCCAAGGGCGTGTGGCAGGACGGGCATTCAGTCGGCATCACGAACTCGCGCACGGGAGGATCCTGCTGATCGCGCAGCGCAAGGACCGGACCGACAATCTCAGGAATAACATCGCCGGCCTTGCGAAGCACCACGATGTCGCCGATCATGACTCCCTTGGCCTTGACCACATCCTGGTTGTGCAGGGTGGCCATCTCCACGGTGGAGCCGGCAACCTTGACCGGCACCATCACTCCGTAGGGCGTCACGCGGCCAGTGCGGCCAACGTTGACCTGGATGTCCAGCAGCTTGGTGTGGACTTCCTCCGGCGGGTATTTGTAGGCCACGGCCCAACGAGGCACGCGGGAGGTGTAGCCGAGGGCACGCTGCGTGGCGAAGTCGTCGATCTTGACCACGATGCCGTCGATCTCGTGCAGGAGGTCGTGCCGATGTTCACCGAAGTGCTTGATGAAGTCCAGGACCTCCTCGAAGGAGTCCAGGACCTTCAGGTACGGGCTGACCGGCAGGCCCCACTCTTCCAGCAGCTTGTACGTTTCAGACTGGCTGGTGGAGTCGAGGCCTTCGCGCGCGCCGATGCCGTGGACAAACATCCGCAACGGACGCTTGGCTGTTTCTGCGGGGTCCTTCTGCCGCAACGAACCGGCCGCGGCATTGCGGGGGTTGGCCAGCGGCGCCTTGCCGGCCTCGATCAGGGCCGCGTTGAACTCCGCGAAAGCCTTGGACGGAATAAAGACTTCCCCGCGGATTTCCACCTCGGAGGGATATCCGCTGCCGCTGAGCTGGCGCGGGATCTCCTTGATGGTCAGCACGTTGTGGGTGATGTCCTCGCCGGTGGTGCCGTCTCCGCGCGTGGCGGCACGAACCAGTTTGCCGTCGCGGTAGAGCAGGTTCACCGCCAGGCCGTCGATCTTCAGCTCGGTCAGCCACGCAATGCGGGAAACCGTTGTGCCCAGCTTCTCGACCGACGCCTCGGCCTTGCGGACCCACGCCTCGAGCTCGTCCAGCGAGAAGACATCCTCCAGGCTGTACATCCTCTGGAGGTGCTCGACGGCGGCGAACGCGGCCGACACTTCGCCGCCCACTTCCTGCGTGGGGGAATCGTTGGAAACGAGCTCGGGGTGCAGTGCCTCGAGTTCCTCAAGGCGGCGGTACAGGGAATCGAACTCGGCATCCGAGACCGTCGGCGCGTCTTCTTGGTAGTACGCGTAACGGTACTTGCGGACGAGGTCTGCGAGGTTTTCGTACTCTTCCCGCACGGATTCGGCCGGAACTGCGGTTTCGCTCTCTGCTGTGCTCACGTACCTATCTTGCCGTAAAGCCGCGACAAAATAAGGCCGCTGGACGACAAGCAGGAATCAGTGCGAGAACCGGTTCCGGCTCCACAGAGCGAACGCTATGCCGCCTGCCGCCACCAAAACCACACCGCCCATGATGGCAATGACGCCGAACATGTCCGAACCCGGACCCTTGGCGCCACTGACCGCAGCCGCCGGAGTGGCCTTGAGTCCCTCCTGGACAGGAGTATCCCAATTGGACGACGCCGACGGCGAGGCGCTGCCCGTCGTCGGGCTTGCCGATGGGGTCGCCGAGTTGGAAGCTGCTGGGGCCTCCGACGGCGCGACGCTGGGTGCCGGTTCGACGGTCACCTGCGTCATGGGAGCCGGCGCGGGGGCGGATTCGGCGGGTACGGGTGCCACCGGAGCGGGCTGCGCCGGGGCGACGACGGGTGGCTTGGAGGGCGCGGGATCCACCACTTTCGGCTGCGTCGGCGTGGGCTCAGTTGGTACAGGTGCCGGCGCCGGGGACGTGGGGGAAACTCGTCCCTGGCCGGGAGCGACGACGGTCTCGGCGTGGGCCGAAAGCAATGGGAAAGCGCACATCACCATGGCCATGGCAATGCCCGCGAGGACGACGGAAAACGGGCGTCGCACAGCGGCACGGGGCGCGCCGCCAGAGTGCGCGGAGGAGCGTTGGGTCATGTTTACCTCTGCAGGACGGCGCAGGCCGCCCGGAGTTGGGGTGGTATTGACGGGAATCTTCCTACAAAGTCCGGGCGTGTCGCAAATTCCGCCCCCAAAAGCGTTGCCGGCATGAGCGATTACCTGCGCCTCCGGCGTCGTTCTATGTAATCCTGGCGTCCACCACGATCACGGTGACGTTGTCCCGTCCGCCGCTGCGCAACGCCTCCTGGATGAGGGCATCCACCGCCTCCTGCGGCTGCCCCACGGTGCTCAGGATCCGGAACATATGGTCGTCGCTTAGCTCCCCGGTGAGTCCGTCCGAGCAGATTAGCATCCGGTCCCCTTCCTGGACGGGCAGCAACCAAAAGTCCGCTTCGTTTTCGCCGCCGGTGCCGAGGGCCCGGGTCACCACATGGCGGCGCGGATGCACAGTGGCCTCTTCGCGCGTGATCCTGCCTGCGTCGACGAGTTCCTGGACTTCCGAATGGTCCACGCTGATTTGGCTGAAATCGCCCCGGCTCAAGCGATACGTCCGCGAGTCACCGATGTTCATGACCAGCCAATAGAGGACACCCAATTGCTCGGCGACGACGACTCCGGACAGCGTGGTTCCGGCCCGCCCACCCGTGGCATTGCGGATCTGGGAGTCGGCGGCAAGGATACATTCTTGCAGGGTGACGGCCGTCGCTGATCGGACGCCGGCCGCCAATTGCGGCATGCTGCCAAGAGTACGCACGCACAATGCGCTGGCAATCTCGCCTGCCTCATGCCCACCCATGCCGTCAGCCACCGCGAAGACCGGATCCACAGCAATGAGCGAGTCTTCGTTGATTTCCCGACTGAGTCCACGGTCCGTCCCGTAGCCATAGCTCAGCGTGAATCCTGGCTCAGGGGCGGTCGCTGCGGACTGTGGATTCATTCTTGTCCTCGGTGGAAGGCACGGTTAGCAAAGTGGGCTCTAGGGTGGCGGAGACGACTATGCCACGGTCCGAGAGTTAACTCCAAGGACGGTGTCCACGGGATCAGTCGAGAACCAGCCCTTTGCCAAGCCCGCGTGCAAGCCGGACCGGGAGGATTTCCCCGAAGCCGCGAACGTTTTCAGCGGTTTGGGGAACCAGGACGAAACGTTCGTCCTGGCCCAGGGCCGCCGCCGTCATCTCATCAACCAAGACCGTGCCCGGTTCCGCCAACGCGGTGAGGCGGGCTGCCAGGTTGACGGTAGGGCCGTAGATGTCGCCGAGCCTGGAAAGGATGCGTCCCCAGACCATGGCCACGCGGGCTTCCGGCAGGATTTCGTCTTCGGTGAAGGCTTGGGCGAGCGCCAAGGAGATCTCAGCGCCTGCGGTGGGCGTCTCGGCGATGTAGAGGACTTCGTCGCCGACCGTTTTCACGAGGCGTCCGCCGCCGATGGAAATAATCTCGGCGCACTTGTTCTCGAAGCGCTGGACCAACTGGGCCAGCGTCTTCTCGTTCATGCGGCGGGAGAGGCTCGTGTAGGAGACAAGGTCCGCGAAGCCCACGGCGCGCGCCAGCGGCAGCGGGGCATCGTCTTCATCGCCCTCGCGGCCCGCCTCGCTGGCCTGCAGGCCCGCTTCGGCGCGGACGGCCAAGCGCTGCACGCCGGCGTTCATTTGGCGGCGCCACGAGTACAGGAGGATCTCCTCCATGGCATCCACGAGGTTGGGCAGTTCATTGACCAACTGTTTGCGTGCAACGGCGTCGGGAATGCCTTGCTGCATCACCATGTCTTCGATCAGTGCCTCGACTTGCCACACCACCATGCGGTCAGTCATTTGGCCGATGGCACGGGTCACGGAAATGGCGGCTTCCTCGGTGAGCTTTCCGGCACGGACTAGGTCAAGAATGGTGGACAGTGCGCCGAGGTCGCGCTCAGTGAACGCTACGTCCTGGTCTCCGAAGTTGGGGAAACCCAGGGCGCGCCACAGTTTGCGGGCGGACAGCAGGGAGACACCTGCGCCGGCAGCCACTTCACGTCGCCGGAGTTTGCGTTCGCCGCCTAGCAGCCTGCTTTCAAGCGCCTTGATGGCCAGCCGCTCGGATGACAGGGCCCCGGTGGGCGGGGACACGACGGGGAGGACTCCCGTAGGTGCGGGGTCCACGGAAGGTTCGGGCACGGCGTCGGGCTCGTGGTCCATGTACTCAGGCTCCTGCTCGTCAACGCTCATCTCTTCCACCTTCTCTCACATCCCAGGGCAACGCTTCATTCGGGTAGCCGCCAGGCCCATCAAAATCGCCGGCTCCGTCACCGAACCTGACGCTCGCAGGAAGCTCGGCCATGGCTTCCAGGATGAAACTCCTGAATTTGCCGACCTCCGGGACATCCGCGAGAACGGCGTCGCCAGGGTGCCCGGTATCCAAGGATATATTCCCGGAGCGCAATATCCGTTGGAGCAGCGATTGTTTGATCCCCACGCTGCGCACCGCGGCCAGGGGCACCTGCCAGTCGCTCCGGCGAAGCATTCCAAAACGGGCAACTATCCGTCCGCTGGTCAGGATGTACCGAATGCAACGCCAGCGGATGAATGCGGGGAGGCTGTAACTGAGCAGCACGATCGCCACAATGGCCAAGCACGCGCCCTCCAGCCATGGGGTCCACTCACTTGTGATGAGGGGAAGCACCTTGCCCGGTCCACCCTTGACGATCCAGGCACACGCGAAAGCCGCCGCAGCCGGGACGAGTATGAATGCCAGGACGGGACCAAAGAGCATCCTTGGCTGCTGCCGCGTGATCACGATGACTTGCTCCCCACGCAGGAGCTCTCTACGCATAACCGCTTTCTGTAGCCCTCAGGTGGACGACGTCGCCGGCGGTCACCACGTGCTCGCGGCCGCCATGGTCCACCACCAAAAGGGAACCATACTCATCCAACCTGGACGCATACCCCACCAATTCGTGGTCGCCCGGCAGATGAGCTTTCACTTCGCGTCCCAACGTGACCATGACAGCTTCCACGCGTTTGTGCAGGGACGAGCCGCCGGCCAGTCCCGCGGTGGGATCGCCGTCGGCATTGCAGAAACTGCGGTACAGGGCTGCAAAGCGGGAAAGGTAGCTCCGGAGAAGGACTGTGCGGTCCGTGGTGATTGCGCCCTCGAGCAGGAGGGACGTCGCCGTGGGGACAGGCAATTCATCCTCACCGAGCGTCACGTTGAGGCCGGTCCCCAGGATCACGGCGGGAACCGATCCGTCCCCCATCGGCCCCATCTGGGCCAGGATGCCGGCGATCTTCTTGCCCCGGACCAGGACATCGTTGGGCCATTTGATCTCGGCGGGAAGGCCAGCCGTTTCCAGGAGTGTCTCCCGCAAGGCGAGCGCCCCCAGCAGGGAGAGCCACGAGTAGCTCTGGGTCGCGACGGGCAGGCCTTGGGCATTGACGGGACGCAGGACGATCGAAACGGAAATCGCCGAGCGGGCCGGAGACTCCCAGTGGCGGTCGAGCCTGCCCCGCCCCGCTGTCTGGTGCTCTGCGGTGAGGACTGCGAGGTCGGCCCACTCCTTGGGTTCCGTAGTGACGGCACGCAGCAGATCGGCATTGGTGGAGCCTGTGGTCTCGACAATCTTCAGTTGCGAAATACCAGCCGCCGCGAGGAAGTCAGGATGAAGCAGGGCATCGCGGTCCAGGCCCAAGCGCGGGTCACGTGGTTCGCTGCTGACAGGCTGTTCGACGTCCATAGACAGAATCCTATCCAGCCAAGCTGGTCCCGGAAGAAGATGTCCGCTCAGAGGAAGATGTCAGCCACGAGCTTCTCCTCCGGGGCACCCAGGCTGTAGGGCCTGAAGTCCGTGACCCCTGCGGCCCTCAGTACCTGTTCGTCGGTGTAGAAGTTGCCGGTCTTGCTGGTTGAACCGGCCGAGTCTGCGGTCAGGTGCGCCCCGGTGAGCACAGCATGGGCGGCGTCGGCCATGATTTCCGGGCCTCGGGCGGCTCGCACGATCTGTTCCCCGCCAGGCATGTTTCGGATGGCGGCGGTGTCAATCAGCGTGCAGGGCCACAGCGAGTTGACCGCCACGCCGTCGTTCTTGAGTTCTTCGGCGAGACCCAGCGTGGTGAGGCTCATGCCGTATTTCGCCATGGTGTACGCCAAGTGCATGCCTGCCCACTTCGGGTCGAGGTTCAGCGGCGGGGAAAGGGTCAGGATGTGGGCGTTGGTCGATTTCCGCAGGGCTGGAAGCGCCAGCTTGGACAGCAGGAAGGTGCCGCGGACGTTGATGTCCTGCATGAGGTCATAGCGCTTCATGTCAATCGCGTCAGTGCGGGAGAGGTCGATCGCCGAAGCGTTGTTGACCACGACGTCGATCCCGCCGAAGCGTTCGACGGCGGCGGCAACCGCCGCGGCAACGTCGCCGTCGTTGCGGACATCCCCGACGAGCGGCAGCGCCTGGCCACCGGCTGCTTCCAACTGCTCGGCAGCCGTGAAGACCGTGCCCTCCAGCTTGGGGTGGGGTTCTCCGGTCTTGGCCATGAGGACGATGTTGGCGCCGTCGCGGGCCGCGCGGGTGGCGATCGCCAAGCCGATGCCTCGGCTGCCGCCGGACATCAGGATGGTGCGGCCCCTCAGTGATCCACGTGCCTGGTAGGGATGGGCAGGGTTTGCAGAAGCGTCGTTGCTTGAGGTCATGAGGACACTGTAGCCCAACGATGTTACCGAAGAGTAACATAGCTTGATGCTCGACTTGAAGTCGGAAAATTGTAGGGTTTCTACAGAGGTCTGTGGCTTTTGCGTCATTAGACTAGCCAACAGGGCCCGCATTTTGTACGGATGCTACTTAAGAGCGCATGCCTAACGAAGCAGTGCCAGCGTAAATCAGCTACAGAGCCGGAGACATTTGATGAGCCACGATCTGACAACGACAGCGGGAAAGATTGCCGACTTCCGCGACCGCCAGGCCCGTGCAGAACAACCATCCGGCCCCGAAGCCATCGAAAAGCAGCATGCCCGCGGCAAGAACACAGCCCGCGAACGCATCGACATGCTCCTCGACGAGGGCTCGTTCGTAGAGTTCGATGCGTTGGCCGTACACCGCTCCACAGCTTTCGGCATGGAGAAGAAGAAGCCACTGGGTGACGGCGTCGTCTCCGGCTACGGCACCGTTGATGGCCGCTTGGTTGCCATCTACAGCCAGGAGTTCAGCGTCTACGGCGGCTCCCTCAGCCAGGTCAACGGCGAGAAGATCGTCAAGGTCCAGGAATTCGCCCTCCGCAATGGCTGCCCGATGGTGGGCATCAACGACGGCGGCGGCGCGCGCATCCAGGAAGGCGTGGCCTCGCTGGCCATGTTCGCCGACATCTTCCGGAACAACGTTCACTCCTCCGGCGTCGTCCCCCAGATTTCCCTCATCATGGGTCCGTGCGCCGGCGGTGCGGCCTACTCCCCCGCCCTCACCGACTACGTGGTGATGGTGGACAAGACCTCCCACATGTTCATCACGGGCCCGGACGTCATCAAGACCGTCACCGGGGAAGACGTGGACATGGAAACCCTCGGCGGGGCGCGCCAGCACAACGCCACTACCGGCACTTCGACTTACCTTGCCAGCGACGAAGCCGACGCGATCGAATTCGTCCGCGAACTCCTGGACTTCCTGCCGTCCAACAACCTGTCCGAGGCCCCTGTCCTGGAGCACGAGCAAGAACTAGAGCTCGACGACGACGACCTCGCCTTGGACACGCTGATCCCGGACTCAGCCAACCAGCCCTACGACATGCGCAAGGTCATCGAGCAGATCGTTGATGACGCCCATTTCCTCGAAATGCAGTCGCTCTACGCCCCCAACGTGATCATCGGCTACGGCCGCGTTGAAGGCCACACTGTCGGCATCGTCGCCAACCAGCCCATGCAGTTCGCCGGCACGCTGGACATCTCCGCTTCGGAAAAGGCCGCCCGCTTTGTCCGCCACTGCGATGCTTTCAACGTTCCCATCATCACGCTGGTGGACGTCCCCGGCTTCCTGCCGGGCAAGGACCAGGAATTCCAGGGCATCATCCGCCGCGGAGCCAAGCTGCTTTACGCCTACGCCGAAGCCACCGTGCCCAAGCTGACGGTCATCACCCGCAAGGCCTACGGCGGAGCGTACATCGTGATGGGTTCCAAGAAGCTCGGCGCCGACCTCAACCTGGCCTGGCCCACGGCACAGATCGGCGTCATGGGCGCCCAAGGTGCCGTCAACATCCTGTACCGCCGCGATCTTGCCGCGGTCGCCGAAGCCGGCGGCGACGTCGAAGGCAAGCGTGCCGAGATCATCCGCCAGTACGAGGAAGAACTCCTCAACCCCTACCAGGCAGCGGAGCTCGGCTACGTCGACGCCGTCATCGCGCCGTCGGAGACCCGCCTGCAAATCATCAAGGGCCTCCGCGCCCTTCGCGACAAGCGCGCCAGCCTGCCCACCAAAAAGCACGGAAACATCCCCCTGTGAGCGCCGAACAGAACCTTCCAGACTCCACGGACACGGCACCGGCCGAGCCCTTGCTTTCGGTGGTCAAGGGAAACCCGACGCCGGAAGAGCTCGCCGCGCTTGCCGCCGTCGTCGCCTCCCTCGAAGCGCCGGAGGAAGCCGAAACCGCACCGCCCAGCACGCGGCACTGGCTACGGCGGCAGCAACTGCGCCTGGACCCCACGCCGGGGCCGGGCGCTTGGAAGCGCAGCCGGGGCTAAGTTCTGTGGTGACCCAACTGGGTCGCAGTTAACGTCGTTTAGACGCCTTGTCATGTCTCGGGACCTCGTGGACAGTTCATGTCTCATGACCTTGTGGACGGTTGATGTCTCATGACTTCGTGGACACTTCGTCCGTGGGTGGTTTGAGGCGCGGGTAGCGTGTCCGTTTCCGGCGTGCTCCGGCGGGGTCTGCTGCGATGCCTGAGGGTTTGCCGTTGCCGACGTAGCGGGTGCCTTTGACAGGCAGGGGGTGGGTGGTGATCTCGGTGCCGCGGGTGTCGAAGAACATGATCTCGGCGTGGTCGTAAACGATGTGCACGGTGCTCCCGGCCTGGTCCTGGCCGATGTTGAACGCGGTTCCCAGCACGGTAACGCGGCCGTCGTTCCTGACGAGCCGTTGCGTGCTCTGTGCCGGTGCCGGAACGGTCATGGCGGGTTCCGGGAGGGCCGGTGCGGGTGTTTTCGGGGTCGCGTCCCAGGCTTCCTGCGGGGTCAGGGCCCCGGGCAGGGCCTGGTGTTCGCGTTCGGTGTTGTAGTAGTGGTCGAAGGCATCGATCTGGGCTTGCAGGACGGGAATCGACGGGGCCGCCGGCTGGCGGTGCAGGTACTGGTGCAGGGTGCGGTGGAAGCGTTCGTTCTTGCCCTGGGTGGTGGGTTTGCCCGGTCTGCCGGTGATCGGTTCCACCCCGTGGGATTTGAGGAACTCCACGAGTGCGCCGGTGCGTCCGCGGCGGGTCGGGTTCAGGACCGCGCCGTTGTCGGAGAGGAATTTCTCCGGCACGCCGTGGCGTTCGATGGCCAGGGCGACGACGGCGATCGCGGCCTCGCTCGTTTCCCCGGTGGCCGCCAGGGAGGCCAGGGCCAGGCGGGAGTGGTCATCGAGGAGCTGGAAGACCGCCACGGTCTTCCCGTCGGCCAGCCGCCACTCGGTCGCGTCGATCTGCCAGCACGCGTTCGGTTGCGGGTAGACGAACCGCTGGTAGGCGCTGCGGGGCTTCTTCCGCGGCTCGGGCACCACGACACCGGCCCGGTCGAAGATCCTGGCCACCGTCGCCCGGGACGGCGGGGCGAAGCCTTGCCGGGACAGCTTTGCGATTACCGACAACGGGCCGTGATCCAGCCCCTTGGCCTCAAGATCCGCCCGGGTGGCCAGGAGGAGTTCGACCATCGCCGGTGCCGTGGCTTTCGGGCTGGTCAACGGCACCGGGCGCTTGATCTCCAGGGCCTTCACCGGCCCGACGCGTCCGGCCGCCGTGCGGACCTTGTAGAACCAGGCACGCGAGACACCGTGTTCGGTGCAGAACGCGCTCACGGCACCGCGTGGCGCATCGGCCGGCCACGTAGCAACGGCATGACGGACACTGATCTTCGGGGCGGGTTTGCTCATGAACCAGAGCAAACCCGCCCCGTCTGTCTACGAGGTCCTGAGACACACTGTCCACGAAGTCATGAGACATAAGTGTCCATTAAGTCATGAGACTCCACAGTCGTTTAGACGCCTCATTACGACATTAAATGCCAGCCAGTTGGGTTGGCCGAAGAGTGCAACAACCCTTTCACAAGAGTCTTGTCGCCGTTAGGCTCTTGGGGTGACTACTGAAAACACCACTCCGGTACGTTCCCAGACCGCCATCGACGCCGTAGCTGACGCGTACACCGACACGCTTCTGGCATTGAACCCGAGCCTCGCCACCACCCTCGGCCTGCCCGGACACGAAACCGAATACCAGGATTTCTCGCCCGCGGGCGCGGCTGCATTCGCCAAGGCAGCACGCGATACCCTCGACGAACTGGCCACGCTCGAACCCACGGACGCCTCCGACGTCGTTACCCTTGACGCGATGCGCGAGCGGCTCGGCCTGGCGCTCGAGATCCACGAGACCGGCTGGGACGCCGCGGACCTCAACAACATCGAGTCCCCGGCCCAAACCATCCGCGCGATCTTCGACCTCATGCCTACCGATACTGCCGAACACTGGGAGCACATCGCGGGCCGCGCGGCCAGTGTCCCGAAAGCGATCGACGGATACATGGTGTCACTTCGTTCCGCGAGGGACGCAGGGAAGGTCTCCGCCGTCCGCCAAGTCAAGATCGTCATCGAACAAACCACCAAGTACGCGGCCGAGGACGGCTTCTTCGCCAAGCTAGCCGCCGAAGCCGCCATCGACGGCCAGCCGCTGCCCGCACAACTGCAGGAAAAGCTCGACGCCGGTGCCGCCGTCGCGCGTTCCGCTTACTTACGCCTGGCCGCCTTCCTCGAAACGGAGCTTCTCCCCTTTGCTCCTGAAAAGGACGCCGTGGGCCGCGAGCGCTATGCCCTGGCCTCACGTTCCTTCCTCGGCGCAACCGTGGACCTGGAGGAAACGTACAACTGGGGTGTGCAGGAACTCGACAGGCTCATCTCCGAACAGGAACGAGTGGCCGAGCAAATCAAGCCCGGCGCTTCCATTGAGGAGGCCAAGGCCATCCTCAACAACGATCCAGCCCGGCAGATCAAAGGCACTGATGCCCTCAAGGCCTGGATGCAGGAGCTCTCCGACCGTGCGGTGTCCGAACTGGCCGACGTCCATTTCGACATCCCGGACATCATGAAGACGCTCGAGTGCCGCATCGCGCCCACCGACGAAGGCGGCATCTACTACACCGGCCCGTCGGACGATTTCTCCCGGCCCGGCCGCATGTGGTGGTCCGTCCCCGCAGGCGAAGACACCTTCACCACCTGGGCCGAAACCACCACGGTGTTCCACGAGGGGGTGCCGGGCCACCACCTCCAGGTGGCCACCGCCGTCTACCGCCGTGAGCTCCTCAACAACTGGCGGCGCAATGTCTGCTGGGTCTCCGGACACGGCGAAGGCTGGGCCCTCTACGCCGAGAAGCTCATGCTGGAGCTCGGCTACCTCAAGGATCCGGGCGACCACATGGGCATGCTGGACATGCAGCGCATGCGTGCGGCCCGCGTCGTGTTCGATATCGGCGTCCACCTTGAGCTCCAGGTACCGGAACGTTGGGGCAGCGGCAAATGGACCTCGGAAAAGGGCTTCGAATTCCTCAAGGCCAACCTTCCCATCAGCGCGGGCCAGCTCCAGTTCGAATTCACCCGGTATCTCGGCTGGCCAGGGCAGGCTCCGTCGTACAAGGTGGGGCAGCGGCTGTGGGAGGAGATCCGGGCCGAACTCGAACGCCGCGACGGGTTCGACCTGAAGTCCTTCCACACGGAGGCGCTGAACATCGGCTCCGTTGGGCTGGATACTCTTCGCCGGGCGCTGCTGGGGTAACCTAACTGACTCGCATTTGTTGTCGTTTTGAGGGCTCATAACGACAAGGGAAAGGCTTTCGCTGCTGAGGACAACGGAGGTTCTCCGGAGCCTGCCGAGTCGCGAACTCGCGGACGCCAACGCCTAGCGGCGGCCAACCATCGCGGACCGCCATCGCGGACCGCCATCGCGCGGACGAATCCCCGGGGAATGCCCTGGGGATTCGTCCTTTAGCAGTGAGAAGTGGTGCATTCTGGATAGGCTCTGTCCATGCTGATTGTCACCTCAAACAAGATTCCGGGCCACAGGATCGACGCCGTCTTTGGCGAAGTCATGGGCCTCACCGTCCGCTCACGGGATATCGGCTCCCAAATGTTGGCCGGTTTCCGCTCCCTCGGCGGCGGAGAGCTGCCTGAAATGACCAAGGCACTCTATGAAAGCCGCCAGGAAGTCATGGCCCGCATGGTCAACGAGGCACAGCAGCGCGGTGCCAACGCGATCGTGGCCATGCGCTTCGACACGTCCGAGATGGGCGGCAACTGGACCGAAGTGTGCGCCTGTGGCACGGCGGTCTTCGCCATCCCCCTGGCCGAAGGCGAGCCCGGCGCCACAGGCCAATCGATCTACCTGACCAGTGCCGCAGGTCAGCAATCAGCACAACAGCCCGCGACGCCGGGAGCAGCGCCGGGAGAGTACCAGCAGCCCGCTCCGCACTCTCCCCAGCAACCTTTCCAGCCGTAAGGCAGTCAGCAACGGCCGGCAACGCATAAGCGTTGCCGGCCGTTTGGTTTTGATGAACCAAGATTTAACTTGCCCGGAGTGCAAAGTTGCACTTAGTGTAAATAAGTGACAATTTCCGAAACCACTGCCATTCCCTCGCGCCGGGAACAGAACAAAGTGGCCACCCGCCAAGCGATCGCGGACGCAGCCCTCGCCGTGTTGCGCAGCAGGGGCGTTGGCAATTTCACGGTGGAAGACATCGCGGAAGCGGCCGGCGTATCCCGGCGTACCTTCTTCAACTACTTCCCCAGCCTCGAAGCCGCTTTGGCGTCGGTGACTGAAGGTTTCCTGGACCACGCCCTGGAACAATTCCGCCTGCGCCCTTCCGACGAACCCATCCTCGATTCCGCCCGGGCCGCCCTCATGGCGCTGGCTGACCCCATGACGGTCTCTCCCATGGCCGAGCTCTTCAGCCTCACCCACGACAACCGTGCCCTGGTACGTTCCGAACTCGAAGCCTGGGACCACTGCACCACGCAGATCATCGACGCCGCCCGCCATCGCCTCGGCCCGGATGTCAATGAGCTCTATTTGCGGGCCCTCGCCGGATCCATCATTTCGTGCGGCAAGGCAGCCATGAGTGTCTGGTTCGAGCAACGCGGCCCGGATCTTTCCCCCGAATCCCTGGCGAGCCTGCGGCAGCACCTGATCGACGCCATTGGCCTGCTCGGTTCAGGCTTCACAGCGCCCGGCCCTCAAAGCCCGGCGTCGCATGACCCGGCTTCCCACGCCACCCAGCCCTCGGCTGACCCTCAACACTCGGCATAACCACACACCGACAGATCGGTTCCGATATGGCACTCCTGCTCTACCGTCTTGGTAAGTTCTCCTACCGTCACCGTTGGCTGGTGATATCCCTCTGGCTGGCCGTGCTCGTCGCCGTCGGCGGCTCCGCAGCTGCCTTCCACGGCACCATGTCCAACAACTTCCAGATCCCAGGCACCGAGACCCAGCAGATGCTGGACAAACTCAAAAAGGAACTTCCGGCCTCCTCGGGTGGTTCCGCGGGGATCGTCTTCGAAGCCAGCGACGCCGGATTCAACCAAGCCGGCAAGGACGCCATTGCGTCGGCCCTCGCCAAGCTGGAAAAACTGCCGGATGTGCAGTCCACCGTCAATCCCTTCACAACTCAAGCCACGTTGGACAAGGCACCGTCCGATCTTGCTGCCGGCGAACAGAAAGCCGCCGCCGGGCAGGCTGAGTTGGACAAGGCCCGGGCCACCCTCGATGCTGGCGATGCCCAGATCAAGGCCGCAGAGCAGCAAATGACCGCTGCGGGTATGCCTGCCGCACAGATCCAGGCCCAACTTGCCCCGCAAAAGGCCGAACTCCTGGCCGGGCGCCAAAAACTTGAAGCAGGCCAGAAACAAGCCGCTGATGGTGCCGCCGCCCTTGCCCTGGCCAAACGCCAGGTCGCGGCGTCCCAAGGCATGCGATTCGTCTCCGCAGACGGCAAAGCGGCGATCGCCCAGGTCCAGTTCAAGACCTCCATCAACGGCTTGACCCCCGCCGTCCGGCAGCAAGTCCAGGACATCGTCCACGGAGTCTCCTCAGCGGGTGTCACAGCACTGGCAAGCAAGGAAATCACCGAAGACGTCTCACAGTTGTTCGGTGTGTCGGAAATCATCGGCATCGCAGTGGCGGCCATCGCCCTCATCGTGATGCTTGGGACGCTTGTCGCCGCAGGCTTGCCCCTCCTCATGGCGATCATTGGCGTGGCCGTGGGCGTAGGGGGAACGTTTGCCCTTACCGGCGTCGTCGACATGAGTTCCATTTCCCCGATGCTCGCGCTCATGCTGGGCCTCGCCGTCGGGATTGACTACTCCCTCTTCATCGTCAACCGGCACCGCGGCCAGCTGCTTTCGGGGATGGACGCTGAGGAGTCCGTAGCCCTCGCCACCGGCACCTCAGGCAACGCAGTCCTTTTTGCCGGCCTCACCGTCGTCATCGCCCTTGCCGCATTGGTGGTTCCCGGGCTTCCGTTCCTGGCCGTCATGGGCCTGTCTGCCGCCGCGACCGTGGCAGTCGCCGTCGTCGTTTCCCTCACGCTGACCCCGGCAGTCCTCTCGCTGGTCGGCCGGAAGCTGATCTCCAAGCCGGCCTGGGCCAAAGCCGAGCGCCACAACGCCGAACCGGACCACGCCTCGGCGGACCGCGCCGAGGACCAGCGCCGGAGCAGCCGCGGTTGGGGCGGCCTCGTGACCCGCCATCCGGTCATCTCGCTGCTTGCCGGAGTGGTGCTCCTCGGGGTGCTGGCCCTCCCGGCCTCCCAGCTGCGCCTCGCGTTGCCCGACGGCGGTTCGGAACCGGTCGACTCGCAAGCGTTCAAGGCCTATGACCTCACCCGCCAGAGCTTCGGCGAGGGCATGACCGGACCCATCGTGGTTGTCGGCACGTTTCCGTCAGGACTGAGCGACGACCAGGCTAAGACCAAGCAGTTCGACGTAGCGGACAAGCTGCGCAGCGTCGACAACGTCGTGGCGGCCGTCCCGGTGGCCCTCAGCCAAGATCACCGCACCGCCGTTTTCCAGGTCATCCCCAAGGACGGGCCTGCCAGTGCCAGTACCGTCCAGGTGGTTTCGGAATTGCGCGCCAAGGGTTCCGAAATTCAGCAGGCTACCGGCGCCATCATTGGATTGACCGGGCAGACGGCCGGCAACATCGACGTCTCCGCGAAGCTCGGCGCCGCGTTGCCCCCGTACTTGGCGATCGTCGTCGGGCTCTCGCTGATCCTGCTCCTGCTGGTGTTCCGTTCCATCGTGGTCCCGCTGCTCGCCACGGGAGGCTTCCTGCTCTCGCTCGCGGCAGCGTTCGGCGCCGTGGTGGCCGTGTACCAGTGGGGCTGGCTGGGCACCGTATTCGACGTGCCCAATCCCGGAGCCGTGCTGAGCTTCCTGCCGATCATCCTGATCGGTGTTCTGTTCGGCCTGGCCATGGACTACCAGGTGTTCATCACCTCAGGCATGCGTGAATCGTTCATGCACGGTGAGAACGCGAAGCAGGCGGTCCGAAGCGGCTTCAGCCACGCCGCAGCGGTGGTCACGGCCGCTGCCATCATCATGGTCAGCGTGTTTGCCGGCTTCATCTTCAGCCACCTGACCATGGTGCGGCCGCTCCGTTTCGCCATGGCGTTCGGCGTGCTCGTGGATGCGTTCGTGGTGCGGATGACCATCGTTCCGGCCGTGATGTACCTCTTGGGCGAGAAAGCCTGGTGGCTGCCGCGGTGGCTGTCCAGGATCCTGCCCGACGTCGACGTCGAAGGCGCCAAGCTGGAGCGCACGACGGCGGCAGGCGGCGCCAAGGAGCTGGTCCACTAAGCGTCTGGTTGGGTCAGAGCGGGCGGCGGTTCTGGGTTCAGAAGCGACGCCCGCTCACCTTTAGCGCACTTTCCCGAAACCCTCGCTCACCCATGGCGCCTTTTCTAAAACCCTCCCTCACCTTTAGCGCGCTTTTCCCAAACCCTCCCTCACCTAGGTTCAAGGAACATGTCCACCCTGGGGTCATATCTGAAGGAGCGTTGACCGGATGGGCGGGCATAAGTGAGCGAGCGTCGGGCCAAACACCCACATAAGGGAGCGAGCGTCGGGTGGAACACGTCATAAGGGAGCGAGCGTCGGGGTGGGGCGTCGCGTACTACGCTTGAGCCGTGACCCGATTGATCCTGGCTTCCCAGTCCCCCGCCCGCACCAAGCTCCTCACGGACGCCGGCATCCACCACGAGGTACTCGTCTCGGACGTGGACGAGGACGCCGTGCAAGCCCGGTACGGGGTGACCGACGCGCACGACACCGCGCTCCTCCTGGCCCGCGCGAAGGCCGAGGCTGTCGCCTCCATGCCCGACGCCGAGGGGGCGCTGGTGATCGGTTGCGATTCCGTGTTCGAGTTCGACGGCGAATCGCATGGGAAGCCGTACACGGTGGACGTGGCCAGGGAACGGATGCTGCGCATGAGTGGGTCCAAGGGAGTGCTCCACACCGGGCACTGGCTGGTGGACTGTCGCGATACCGCAGCGGACTTGGACGACGACGGCGGGACGGCCGACGGCACAGGCGCAACGGTCGGGGCGGTATCCAGCGCAGAAGTCCACTTTGTGGAAATGAGCGAGGAGGACATCGACGCCTACATCGCGACGGGCGAGCCCTTGCACTGCGCGGGTTCGTTCACGATCGACGGCTTGGGCGGGGCGTTCATTCGCAAGGTCGACGGCGACCCGCACGCCGTCGTCGGGCTCTCCATCTCGACTCTCCGCGATCTGCTCGGACAAGCGAACGTTGGAATCACCGAACTTTGGACTCAGAACGGCTCCGCTGCGATCAGCGAATAGAAGTCGGTCCGGGTCGCCGGCCCCGCGGCCGATTTCCAGACTTTGTAGCAACCCTACAAAGACAGGCCCTCTCACACACGGAATCCCCCATCAATATGGGCGGAACCCTCAAAATCACGCTAGGCTCCCTGAAGGACAGAAGGAGTCAACTTGTCAGCTAATCCGGCGCAGCCCATTTCCAGCCCTCTCACCAAGGTCTTGATTGCCAACCGAGGCGAAATCGCGGTCCGCATTATCCGCGCAGCCCGGGACGAAGGCATCGCCTCCGTGGCCGTCTACGCAGACCCAGATCGCGACGCCCTGCACGTCCGGCTGGCAGATGAGGCGTACGCGCTGGGCGGCAACACGGCTGCTGAGTCGTACCTCGTGATGGACAAGTTGATCGAGGTCGCCAAGCAGTCCGGTGCGGACGCCATCCACCCCGGCTATGGCTTCCTCGCCGAGAACGCGGAGTTCGCCACCAGGGTCATCGACGCCGGCATCACCTGGATCGGCCCGTCTCCGGAGGCCATCTCTGCGCTCGGCGACAAAGTACAGGCGCGCCACATCGCCGAAAAGGTTGGCGCTCCCCTGGTCCCCGGTACTGCCGACCCGGTGGAATCCGCTGACGAGATCCTGGCCTTCGCCAAGGAGTTCGGCCTTCCGATCGCCATCAAGGCTGCCTACGGTGGTGGCGGTCGCGGGATCAAGGTTGCCCGGACCATCGAGGAAATCCCTGAGCTTTTCGAGTCCGCAGTGCGCGAGGCCATTGCCGCCTTCGGCCGCGGCGAGTGCTTCATTGAACGCTTCCTTGACTCCCCCCGCCACGTCGAGACCCAGTGCCTGGCCGACGCCTACGGAAACGTTGTGGTGGTCTCCACCCGCGACTGCTCCCTCCAGCGCCGCAACCAGAAACTCGTTGAAGAGGCTCCGGCACCGTTCCTGAGTGCCGAGCAGAACGAGCGCCTGTACGAGTCCTCCAAGGCCATCCTGAAAGAAGCCGGCTACCTTGGCGCGGGAACCTGCGAGTTCCTGGTGGGCCAGGACGGCATCATCTCGTTCCTCGAAGTCAACACCCGCCTTCAGGTGGAGCACTGTGTTTCCGAGGAAGTCACGGGCATCGACTTGGTTCGTGAGCAGTTCCGCATCGCCCGCGGCGAAAAGCTCGGCTATGGCGATCCTGTGGTCCGCGGCCACTCCTTCGAATTCCGGATCACCGGCGAAGACCCGGGCCGTAACTTCATGCCTGCACCGGGAACCATTAGCACCCTTAAGAACCCGACGGGTCCGGGCATCCGCATCGACTCCGGCGTCGAACAGGGCGACGTCATCAGCGGAAACTTCGATTCCATGCTGTCAAAGCTGATCGTCACAGGCGCCAGCCGCGAACAGGCCCTGCAGCGTTCCCGCCGAGCCCTCGAGGAAATGGTGGTTGAAGGCATCCCCACCGTCATCCCCTTCGACCTCGCGGTGGTAACCGATCCTGCGTTCGCTCCGGCCGAAGGCCCGTTTAAGGTGCACACGCGCTGGATCGAGACCGAGTTCGTCAACGACATCCCCGCATGGACGCCCACTGGAGGCGGAACAGAAGCCGCCGACGCCGGTGAGCGCCAGCGCGTCGTCGTCGAGGTTGGCGGCAAGCGGCTGGAAGTTGTCCTTCCGGCGACGCTGGGCTCCGTCTCCTCGGTTGCCAGCACGGGCGCCAAAGGCGCGAAGATCAAGAAGCGTTCCCGTTCCGCGGGAGCCACGGCCGCTGTGGCGGGCGGCAACGCCCTTACCTCGCCGATGCAGGGAACGATCGTCAAGGTAGCAGTGGCTGCCGGCGATGTGGTTGCCGAAGGCGATCTGATCGTGGTGCTCGAAGCCATGAAGATGGAGCAGCCCCTTACCGCCCACAAGGCCGGCACCATCCACGGGTTGGTGGCAAAGGCAGGCGAAACCGTCTCTGCAGGCGCCGTCATCGCGACGATCGAAGACTAAGTAACGGCTTAAATGGCTCCGGCCCCGCACCATTAGTGCGGGGCCGGAGCCATTTAACGCGAGTCAGTTAAGACAGGGTCAGGCCACGTTGTTCGCGTAGTCCGTGTCCTTGGTTTCCTTGGACAGGAACAAGGCCACGAGCGTCAGCACTGCCATGGCGCTGAGGTAGACGCCCACCAGGAACGTGCTGCCCTTGGCCGATTCCCAAAGCCAAACTGCGATGAACGGGGCCACTGCTGCGCCGAGAATGCTGGACATGTTGTAGCTGACTGCGGATCCGGTGTAGCGGACGTTCGTCGGGAACAGTTCCGGGAGCAAGGCGCCCATCGGTCCGAAGGTGAGGCCCATCAGTGTGAATCCGATGATCAGCAACCCCATGGTCCCCACAAAGCCGCCGCTAAACAGAGGCACGAACAGCAAGCCGAACACCAGGATGCAGGCCGTCACAGCAAGGAGCATCTTGCGGCGGCCGTATTTTTCGGCCAGCGGACCGGCCACCAGGGTGAAAATGCCGAAGAAGACGACGCCGGCAATCAGCATCCAAAGGAAATCGTTCCGGCTGAAACCCAAGCCCGGGACGAACGCCGCGACGGCCGCATCGGTCATGGGCTTTCCGGCCTTCACCGCAGCGGCTTGAGCGCCCGCCAAGGTGGGCTTGGTGCCGTAGGTCAGCGTGAACGTGGTCATCAGGTAGAACAGGACATACGTCGCCAGCATGATGAAGGTACCGAGGATCAGCGGGCGCCAGCTTTTCTTGAAAACACGTCCGATGGGCAGCTTGGCCACTTCGTTCGACTCCAGCACCTTGGTGAATGCGGGAGTTTCAATGAGCCTGAGGCGCACGTAGAGGCCGAGGATTACCATGACGGCGCTGAGCAGGAACGGCACGCGCCAACCCCAGGCGGCGAAGGCCTCGGGAGTCAAGGTGTAGCTGAAGACCAGGAAGATGATGTTGGCCAGGATGAAGCCGATCGGAGCACCCATCTGCGGAAAAGTTCCGAAGATGGCGCGTTTGTTGGCCGGCGCGTTCTCGGTTGCGAGCAGCGCGGCACCGCTCCACTCACCGCCGAGGGCCAGGCCCTGGGCGAAGCGCAGGACAACCAGCAATGTGGGGGCCAGGAAGGTCCAGCCCGGGACTTGGGCGGTGGGGAGGCAACCGATCAGGAACGTGGCAATACCCATGGTCAGGAGGGAGGCAACCAGTGTTCCCTTGCGACCGAACTTGTCACCGAAGTGGCCGAAAATTATGGAGCCAAGTGGCCGCGCGACGAAGGCGACACCGAACACCGCGAAGGAGCTCAGCAGCTGAGTAGTCTCGTCAGCCGTCGGGAAGAACAGTTTGGGAAAAACGAGCACGGCGGCCGTGGCATAGACATAGAAATCGTAGAACTCGATGGACGTTCCGATGAGGCTGGCGAAGATCACCCGTCCCCGCGAGTTGGCCGGCTTGACTGACTCGCTTTCCTTGGATTCAGCGATGGAAGACATGTAGCGGTTGCTTTCGTTAACGCCGGCCCGGCGTTCCTGAGCCTGCCGGCAAAGATTATCTGAGAGTTCAATAATAGTTCCTGGCATCCAACAAATGGACAATCAAGTCCAATATGCGGACACTTTGGAAAATCTCACTCTGTGGTCTACGCCACAACAACCTCACCGCCATCTCACGCAGTGGTGACCCCCTCCGATAGGCAAATGTCACAGCACGTTTACAAACCGCGACGGTCCGCGAAACGAGCCTTCCCTAACGTGGAAGTACAACGTCCCCACAAAGGAGGCACTCCGTGACAGTTGACCGAAGCACCGAAATCCTCACCAACGAGCAGGCGCCCACCGCCCTCGTCCCCGAACTCGAACACCGCCCTGGCCGCTGGATTGCCAACTGGGATGCAGAGAACAAGGAGCAGTGGGAAGTTGCCGGCCGTTCCATCGCCAAGCGCAACCTCTACTGGTCCATCTTCGCCGAATTCCTGGGCTTCGTCGTCTGGCAGCTCTGGTCGATCGTCGTCGTCCAGCTCCCGGTGGCTGGCTTCAAGTTCGACACGAACCAGATCTTCTGGCTCATCTCGATCCCCAGCCTGGTCGGTGCCACGCTGCGCATCCCCTACACCTTCATGGTCCCGAAGTTCGGTGGCCGCAACTGGACCATCGTCTCGGCCCTCCTGCTGCTGATCCCGACAGCCGGCCTCGCTCTTTGCGTCTCCAACCCCTCGACCCCCTTCGGAGTCATGCTGTTGGTAGCGGGACTCGCAGGCTTCGGCGGCGGCAACTTCGCCAGCTCGATGGCAAACATCACCTTCTTCTACCCTGCCCGTGAAAAGGGCTGGGCACTCGGCCTGAACGCCGCGGGCGGAAACCTCGGTGCCGCCGTCGCGCAGCTCGTTGTCCCGATCGCCGTCACCCTCCTGGCCGCCGGCACCGTCAACCTGCCCATGGCCGGACTCGTCTGGATCCCGCTGATCCTTGTCGCCGCATTCGGCGCCTGGAAGTACATGAACAACCTCACCAGCGCCAAAGGTGACGTGGCAGGCTCCATCGCCGCGTTGAAGGAACCGCACCTGTGGATCATGGCTTTCCTCTACATCGGCACGTTCGGCTCGTTCATCGGCTTCTCCGGCGTTTTCCCCAAGCTCATCAAAGACTACTTCCCGGCTTTCTCCTCCATGCACCTCGGCGCAGTGGCTCTCTCGCTTGCCTTCCTCGGCCCGCTGGTCGGCTCGCTGGCCCGCCCCTACGGTGGACGAATGGCTGACCGCATGGGCGGGGCCCGGATGACCGTCACGGCGTTCGCAGCGATGGCGATCATCACCCTGACCATGATCTGGACCCTTCCGCTGAAGAACTTCTGGCTCTTCCTGGTCCTGTTCCTATTCCTCTTCACGGCAAGCGGCTTTGGAAACGGCGCTACCTACCGCATGATTCCGGTCATCTTCGCCACCTCCAGCCGGGCCGCGCGTTCCGGGGCCAGCAGCGCCAGCACGGCACGCCTGGCTTCGTCCTCCCTCGGCCTGATCTCGGCGATCGGCGCCTACGGCGGATTCGTCATCCCCCAGGTGCTCAACGCATCCAGTGCTTCCGGCTCCTACACTCCCGCGTTCTATGGCTTCGTCGGCGCCTACGTGCTGATGCTGGTCGTCTGCTGGGCCTGCTACCTCCGCAAGGTCAACGGCAAAGCGATGGGACACATCTAATATGCCCAATGGCGCCAACACCCACTGCCCGTATTGTGCGCTGCAGTGCGCCATGACCCTGACCCCGGCCGCGCCCTCGGCGCAGCCGGGGTCAGACCCCGCTCCCGCGGCAAAGGCACTTCCACTACTGGAAGTGTCCGGCCGCGACTTCCCCACCAACCGGGGCGGGCTGTGCCGCAAGGGCTGGACATCGGCGTCGTTGTTGAACCACACGGGACGAGTCACGGAACCCATGCTCAAAGGGTCCGACGGCGTCCACCGGCCGGTCACCTGGGACGAAGCGCTCATGCTTGTCACGGCAGCCGTCAAACAGACCCGCGAACAGTATGGAGCGGACGCCGTTGGCGTGTTCGGCGGCGGCGGACTCACCAATGAGAAGGCCTACCAGTTGGGCAAGTTCGCCCGCCTGGCGCTGGGAACCTCGCGCATCGACTACAACGGACGCTTCTGCATGTCCTCCGCTGCGGCAGCCGGAAACCGCGCGTTCGGCGTGGACCGCGGCCTCCCGTTCCCCGTGGAGGACCTTGATTCGGCAAGCGTCATCTTCCTTCTCGGCTCCAATGTTGCCGAGACCATGCCTCCGTTCGTCCAGCACCTGCAGGGCGCGCGTGATTCCGGCGGGCTGATCGTAGCCGATCCCCGCCGTTCCGCGACGGCCGCATTCACCGGCGACGGCGGCGGCATCCATTTGCAGCCGACCCCCGGTACGGACCTCGCCCTGCTGTTGGGTATCTCCCACGTAGTGGTCCACGAAGGCCTCACCGACACCGAATACCTCCAAAGCCGCACCACCGGGTACCCGGCGATCGTCCGCAGCCTCGCAACTTTCTGGCCGGAGCGCGTCCAGTCGATCACCGGCGTGCCCGCCACGCTCATCCGCGAGACCGCACGCCGCCTCGCCGACGGCGCCCGGCGCGGCGGCAGCTACATCTTGACCGGCCGCGGAGTCGAGCAGCACGTCGACGGCACGGACACCGCCACTGCCGCGATCAACCTCAGCCTTCTCCTCGGCCTGCCGGGCTCCTCCCGCAGCGGCTACGGCACGCTGACCGGCCAAGGCAATGGCCAGGGGGGCCGCGAGCACGGCCAGAAAGCCGACCAGCTCCCCGGGTACCGCAAGATCACCGATCCCGCCGCCCGCGCCCACGTTGCCAAAGTGTGGGGTGTGGACGAGTCGCTCATCCCCGGCCCCGGGCTGCCAGCCGTGGAACTGTTGAAGTCTTTGGGACAGCCCGACGGCGTCCGTTGCCTTTTCGTGCATGGCGCCAATGTTGCGGTATCCGCCCCGGACGCCAGCGCCGTGATCGAGGGCTTGCGCAGCCTGGACTTCCTGGTGGTCTGCGATTTCTTCATGTCCGAGACTGCGCTTGAGGCCGACCTCGTCCTCCCCGTCACGCAGTGGGCCGAGGAAGAAGGCACCTTGACCAACCTCGAGGGCCGGGTCCTCCGCCGTCGGAAGGCCCTCACCCCTCCCCCGGGCGTCCGCAGCGAATTGTGGCTCATGGCCCGGCTCGCCGAATCCCTCGATGCTCCGTCAACGTTCAGCGACGATCCGGAGACCGTGTTCGAGGAACTCCGGCTCGCCTCTGCAGGGGGCTTGGCCGACTACTCCGGGATCGACTACGCCATGCTGGATCGCGGAGAAGCCGCCTACTGGCCCTATCCCACCGGCAGCTCGGGAACGCCGCGACTCTTCCTCGACAGCTTCGCGCACGCCGGCGGACGCGCGGTGATGGTCCCGGTGGCACCCCGGAAGCGGTCCCGGCGCTCCGCCGTCGTCGGCTCCGATCCTGATCCGCTGACCCTCGTCACCGGACGACTGCTGGAGCACTACCAGTCGGGCGCCCAGACCCGCCGTGTGGCCGAACTCGCGGCCGCCCAGCCGGAGGCCGTCCTGCAGATGCACCCGGCGACGGCGGTGGTCAGGGACATCTCCGACGGCGACTTTGTCCGGGTCTCCAACGAGCGCGGAGAGGTCCTGTGCAGGGTGGAGCTCAGCAACTCCATCCGCACGGACACCGTCTTCCTTCCTTTCCATTTCCCTGGGCTGGGCAGCGCCAACCGGCTCACTGAGGCGGTCACGGATCCTATTTCCGGCATGCCGGAGTTCAAGGCCAGCACGGTCTGGGTCCGGAAGGCGGCACTACCAGAGGTCGAACCGGCGTTGGCTGTCCCAGTGGCGGCCGGCTTGTCAATGCACGTCAAGGAGGCATCGTGAGCGAGCGAATTGTGGTGGTCGGATTCGGGCCGGTCGCGGCCAGGCTGGTGGACGACTTGTTGCCCGCCGTGCGCAGCGGCCTTGTCCAGCTGCTCGTCGTGGGGCAGGAGGCCGAAGCCGCGTACAACCGCGTCATGGTGGCGGAACTCGGCGTAGGCCGGACCACTGCAGAGGCACTCGCGATGGCGGACGCCACCGATTTGGTGGCCGACGGCGTCGAGGTCCGGCTGGGGGTCACGGTCAAACGCATCGACCGCGCCCGCCAGCAGGTGGTCCTCTCGGACGGAACCACTCCAGGCTACGATCGCCTGGTGTTCGCCACGGGCTCGCGGCCCGTCATTCCCAACCTCACCGGTGTCAACCCTGATCCTTCGCACCCGGTGCTCCCGTTAGGCGTGACGGCCCTCCGGGATCTCCGTGATGCCGCACAACTGCGCGACGCCGTGATTGCCGGTAAGCGCGTGATCGTCCTCGGCGGCGGCGTGCTGGGCCTTGAAACGGCCCTCGCCGCTGCGGAAGAAGGCGCCCTGACCACGGTGGTGCACAACGGTTCCTTCCCGCTGGGCCGCAATATCGACCGCGGCGGCGGCGCCGTTCTCGCGGCGAGCCTGCGCAACAGCGGGATCACCATGGTGGGCAACGCCCGTTCCACGGCCGTCGAGCACAACGGCCCCGACGGCATGTTCTCCGCCCTGGTGCTCAACGACGGGTCGAGAATCGAGGGCGACCTCTTGGTCCTCTCCTGTGGTGTCCGTCCGCGGATCGAATTGGCCGAAGGTTGCGGACTGCCCGCGGCCACTGGCATCCTCGTCGATCACCACCTGCGCACATACCACGAGCCGCACATGTTCGCGATCGGCGACTGTGCCGAAGTCCGTTGTGCCGACGCCGAATGCCTTGAGTGCCGCACCGCGCTGGGCCCTTCCGGCCTGGTAGGTCCGGGCTGGCGCCAGGCCGAGTGGCTTGCCGAGTACCTGATCCTTCTAGCCGAGGGCGGCCAGGACGCTGCCGACACCTTGGCACCGCTGCCGCAGGAGAAGCCCGGCGTCGTGGTCTTGAAGGCACGTGGCATCAATCTTGCGGTTGCTGGCGACAATAGCGCCGAGCCGTGGGATGACGAGCTCCTCTGCGCTGGGGTTGCCGACGGCAGGCCGCGGCGCCAGGTTGCGCAATGGGCTGATCCGGAACACGGCCGCTACGTCAAGATGACCACGCGGGGCGGCGCGCTCGAAGGCCTCGTGACCGTGGGCATGCCGCGCACGGCCGCAGAGCTCGTGATGCTGTTCGAACGCGGATCCGAACTGCCGGCCGACCGTTCGCTCCTGCTCCGCCTGGACGGCCCCGACCAGCTGGATTCCGCCGGTGCCAACACCGACCCCCAGCGCACGGTGTGCCGCTGCGCAGGCGTCAGCGGTGCGAGCATCGAGGAAGCCGTGCTGGATGGCTGCTCCTCCGTACCGGAGGTTTCCAAGGCGACCCGTGCGGGGACTGGGTGTGGCGGGTGCCACGGGGACATCAAGGGGATTATTGAAAAGCACTTCCAGGGGGTCGCGGCATAGGGAATTTAGGCGTCTTCTTACAGTTGCAGCAGCAGGGTGTCCGAGCCGCCGTTCCGGCCGACCCGAACGAACCCGAGCCGCTCGTATAGATCCCGGGCGCGATTGCCGTCCTCGACGCTGAGGCTGATACCTCGCAGTCCGCGGGAGCGTCCTAGGGCGATGAGTCCAGTCATGAGCGCTGTACCGGTACCTGCTCCGCGAAGGCCGGGCACGACGCCGATAGTTAGTTCCGGTATGTCCGTCGCCACGAAGCCGTACCCGGCGTCGTCGGCGGCGAAGGTACGGCACCATGCGGCGCCAATTCCATCTCCGTTCCCGGTCACGGCGACAACACCGAAGTCCCCCGGACGGGGCCAGCCTTCGACGTAGTGCGAAAATTCCGGGTCGTTCATGACCTGTTCGCGCGTGAACCGGTCACTCCCGCGCCAATTCGCTGCGTCAAAGCAAGCCGCCCACAGCGTCAACGTGTCTTCGGCGGTCGCTTCCCGGACTTTGATTGCCGCGGTTTCCATGATTCCCACCCTATTCCGCCGGGTTTGCGGGTGTGATCCCGCCGCGCCACGTGAAGAGGCGCTCCCGGTCCTCGTCGGTGAGCTCCGCGGCGTGGAGGAAGGCTTTGAGATCGAATTTTGCCAAGGCATCCCGGAACGCGTCTTCGGTTGAAGTGCCGTGTTTCCGGCACAGTTCCTCGAGCATGGGTTCAGCGTTGTTTCGGTTGCTGCTCGCCGCCCGCAGATCACCCAACCTGACGGTTTCCAGATAATCGTCGACGATGCACTCGGGGTCGGTGCCAATTGCACGAAGCAGAGCCATGGCAAGTAAGCCCGTCCTGTCCCTGCCTCCCATGCAATAGATGAGGACCCCTCCTGCCGGGGCGTTGACCACAGCGGATATAGCGGCGCCGGCCCGTTCGGGCATGGCTGCAAGGTGCGGGAGGAAGTAGAGCGCTGTGCCCACTAGACCGTTGTCCCACTAGTCAGCCCAGAACTCTTTGTCTTCCAAGCCATCAAGGTCAACGTGGATCGTGGTGAGCCAGCTGGGCCGTTCCTGGGTATCTTTCTTGCGTTCCGTTTGCTGACGGAGGTCGACCACCGTGCGGATCCCGGCATCATGGATCTGTTGCCATCCGTTCCCAGTGATCCAATCGACGTTCTCGCTCCGGAAGAAGACGCCCCTTGGAGTGACCGTCCCATCTTCGCGCCGTAGACCACCAAGGTCGCGTCCGTTGACCAAGCCGTCAACTTTGAGTGTGCGATCACCGTCTTTTATCAGATCCCCCATGCCCCCTAGTTAACCGCGCCGAACGCAATCATGTCGAAGTGATCCATGGCTGATCCTCCTTCGAGGGCAGCGCTGCACCAGCAGGTGCTGCGGGTCGGTCGCGACACTCTACCTTGACCACATGTGGGGCGCCGGAACCATAATTGGCTGGCAACAGAGCGGTGCCGCAGAGGATAGGCGGCCGGAGCAGAGGAGTCCTCAAATGACCAGGTACCTGATCTCGTTCCCCGGTGAGGCCATGGTGTTCCCCGAGGAGGACTTCGAGGCGGTGGTCGAAGCATCGCATGCTGTCATTGACGGGGCCAAGGCTGCGGGGGTGTACGTGTTCGCCGGCGGGATCGATGAGGACGTAGACCCGGTGCTCGTGGCCGGAGACGGCACAGTCACCGAGGGCACGTACCCAGGCCACAAGGTGCCCAACGGCGGCTACACCGTTCTCGAGCTCCCTTCGCGGGAGGCTGCACTCGAGTGGGCCGCGAAGATCGCCGTCGCCTGCCGCTGCGCGCAAGAGGTCCGGCAGTTCCGGTACGACCCGGCCACCTGACGAGGCAACCTCAGCCGGAGGCAACAACGACCGAACTTGGTCACACCTGGAAGTAGTGGTTCTTGCGTGGTTGTTGACGTGGGTCGAAGTGGGGAGGCGGGATGAACCAGGGCACGCCTGCTTGGACTTGGGTGTGCCATTCTTCCTTGTGGATCAGATGGTGGTGGTGGCTGCAGAGTAAGACGCCATTGTCGGTGCTGGTGGATCCGCCGTGGGACCAGTACGTGATGTGGTGGGCTTCGCACCACGGGGCCGGCATCGTGCACGAAGGAAACGCGCAGCCTTTGTCCCTGGCGGTGATCGCTTTGCGGATGTGGGCCGGGAAGATCCGGGAGGCCCGGCCGATGTCCAGCACCTGGCCTTCCCCGCCAAGGACGACCGGGATGATGTCGGCGTCGCAGGCGATCTTCCGCAACGTGGCCGCCGGGACCGGCCCGGTGAACGTAAAGTTCCCCGTGCCTGGTTGCGACTGCGAGTGCCCGGTTTCTTTAAGTGACGCCAGAAGGTCCCGGTAGTCGATGGTGGCCATGATCTGGGGGCGCTGGCCTCCGGCCGCGGGCAATGCCCCTGTGGCGAGGGCAATCTTGCAGGCGCCCAGCAACCCGTCCAGGAGCTTCTGCGCCCTGGTGCGGCGGTCCAGGGACGCGGCATCATCGCGTGAACCACCTGGCGGATCGTTTGCCAGCCCGTTCGTCAGCTCGCTCTCGCCGCCCACGTCCGCCTGGTTGTCCCCGAGTCCGGACTCCTGGGCTGTGCGAGTCCGGGGATTGGTGGCCGTGTTCATGACCGTGAGCAGGTGTTCGTATTGGTCCTGGGTGGCGAAGATCTCCAGATGCTGCAGACCGTGTCTGGGTCGCCGGAGGAAGGCGCCCTGGAGGTGGCGCAGCGCTTCTTCGCGTGGCTCGGTACCATCCTGATCGATGGCTTCGGTCCAGCGTCGGGCGATCCTAGCCAGGAAGTCGGCATCGTTCTCGCCTGCTGTCGTAGTCAGCGCGTGTTCGATGTCCACGGCCACTTCGGGGCTGCACAGGGGCCGGACGCGTTCCAGGGCCATAGTGATGGTGGTGGCCGGGCGGGAGGCGATGCTCCCGGAGGCGAAGGCTGCGGCCACTTCTCCGTATCTCGGCTGTATCGTTTGGCCCGTCAGCGAGCGGCCGGGAAGCAGATTCTCCGCGAGGGCAAGGCGGCGGCGGGCTTCGGCAGCGCTGATCCGCAGTAGCGAGCGCAAGTGCTCACCGGTGTTCCTGAACTCCCGAAACCCGGTGTGGGCGGCCCGCCCACCGAGGCCGCCGTCCTCGACGTCGGTACAGGTACCGGCTGCCTCAGCATCCGCTCCGGGGTTGCCAGCATCAGCTTTGGAACCGCCCGCCAGGCCCTCGGCTTCCCAGCCTGTCATCCAGCCCGTCGTGCTGGCCGGCTCCTGCTGCCGCACCCGGTTCAGCTGCCCCGCGGCGACGACCTGCAAATAATCCAAGGTGCGGGACAGCTCCTCCACGCCCGAGGCAAACGCAGCGGAGTCCTGCAACCCCAGCGACCCGACGTCGTCGACTGCCGTCCGCGCCAGTGACCGCAACGCCGCAAGAGAACTCGCCAGAACCCGCTGCGGACCACCGCGATCGCCGGCACGGTCCTCGTGCGGATCCAGGAGCGCGAGCCGGCGCAGCCCCGGAGCTTGACGATCCGCACCCACCATCCGCGGCTCGCGCACCCTATGGGACACAGCGAACCGGCCACCGGGCGCAGCGCCATGCCGCGTGGTGAGGTGTTCGATCGCTTCCATGGAAACACTCTGCCAGCAAGCTACGACAAAATAGCCCGCCCACCCGCGTCAGTGGCGCGTGATCCTCAAAGTGCTTGATTCACCGACAGCAACTTCGGCCCCGCCACCTTTCGGGAAGGTGAAGATAGGCGAGGTGTGGTCGTCCCCGCTTTGAACGGCAACGTGTCAGATCCAACGACTAGGCTTATTTCCGTGAATGATCCCGTTTACAGCCTGTCGTGGCCACGTCCCCTGTTCGCATGGGAGGCCTCGCGCATCCTTACAACAGCTTCGGATGCTGACCTCCTTCCGTGGACTAAACATCTGCTCAGGGAAGCCTTTGAAGACGAGGGAGTGGCCGAGGCGTTCGAAGCAAAGATTTCAAGTCAGACGGCGGCCACAACATGGGGCATGCCGGCTCCGACGGCACATCCCGTGCGGCTCTGGCTTCAGGCCCTTCTTACAGACGAAGCCAGACTGGCGGCCTACCAGCCGCCGGTGTACTTTGCAGAGCGCCACTCTGGCGGGCATATCGACATCGAGCCAGACAGCCGTTTCACTTTCGCAGAGGACTTCATCGAGCTTCTGAACACGATGTCCACGGAGGGCTACTTCCCAAAAATCCTGCCCAAGGTGTGCGAGGACCGTTGGACGGAGCCAATCGACGTCTCGCGGGAACTCCGTCGAGCAACGAAGCAGGTAGTTGAATGGCCTCTTACCTCAGCGGCAGCCAAAATGTTGCCTGAAATGACTGTCTACTCATTAGTCGAGTACTTCAACGACCGTGCGCAGCGACCAAGAGCGGCCGAGTGGCACAACTGGAATGACTGCGGCTACGACTATTCCGACTTCAACCGTGAGTCAGGCGGTGCGGTTTACCGCTGGCGTGTCAACGCCTTACTCAGTTATCACAAAGCACCATTGAGGTTGGGCTCCGTTGGGGCGGAGCGAGGGCGCCTTATCCATTCATTCAGCCGAGAGCAGGATGCCCTGCTGACTCAGGAGGTTGAGAACCGGGTTGGAAGGCCCGCTGACGAGGTTGCGCACGCAATACGGATGTTTCGCGCCCGCGACGCTAACAACATTGACAAGCGAGCGGCCTTGGCCCTCCTCTACAAAAGACTGGAGCCCAAAAGAAAGTATCTGGAGGGGAAGACGACTAAGGGAGATCTAGAGGACATCTTCAATATCGCTAACAGGTACCACATCCGCCACAGCGTAGGGAAACAATTCAGCGAAGAACGCGAGGAGTACCTCGAATGGATGTTCTGGAACTTCCTTTCAATGGTGCGGCTTCTGGACGCCCTTGAGGCCAAACAAACGGCGGCAGAAAAGTCCCCATGATGTGCCTTCTAGTCGACAACGGCTGGCCAAAATCGGCGTTGGCGAGTAGCAGGCTACGACAAAATAGGCCGCCCACCGTCGCACTTACGTTATCGGTTGTTCTGTACGCTACGTACATTTTGCCGCATTTGCCGTAGCATCGAGTGCATGACCGACATAGCCATCACCGAAGCCCGGAACCATCTGGCAACCATTGTGGACACCGCACATCGCGAGCACGAACCGGTATTCCTCACGCGCCGCGGAATTCGGGTCGCCGCAGTGATTGATTCCGCCGAACTGGAGCGCCTTCGTGAAGCCGCGGAAGAACTTGAAGACATCCGGGCCGTCGATTTGGCATGGGAAGAGATGGAACAGACCGGTCAGACGCCGATCCCTTGGGAGGACGTCAAGCGCGACCTGGGTCTGACGTGAGATACAACGTCGTGGTCCTGCCGGCGGCCCTTCGGCAGTTGCGCAAGCTTCCGCCCGAGGCGCGTCGACGGATCCAAGCAGCCATCGAGTTGCTTGCCGAGACACCGCGCCCCCCTGGCGCCAAAAAGCTAACAGGACGGGTCGAATGGCGGGTTCGTACCGGGGATTATCGGGTGCTCTACCGGATCGACGACGGCCGGCTCGTCATCGTCGTCGTTCAGGCCGGTCATCGCCGCGAAGTCTACCGGGAGTGAGTCCAGTTACAGATTTCGCCCTGGTCATTCGGTTTGCTACTGAAAGGGACCTATCAGCCGCCCACCCAGTCACATATGAACGTGCAACCGGCGCGCCGCTTCCGAGATTGACCCGGTCAGCGAGGGGTACACCGTAAAGGTGCTCGCGACGTCGTCCACGTGCAGTTTTTGCTTCACGGCAACGGCGATCGGGAAGATCAGCTCCGAAGCGTTCGGCCCAACGACGACGCCGCCGATCACAGTGCCCGAACCCTTGCGCGCGATGATCTTGACGAAGCCGTCCTTGGTGTTGCGCATCTTGGCGCGGGCGTTGCTCAGCAGAGAGAGCGTGACAACGTCGCCCTGGTACTTGCCCGATTCGAGGTCGGCTTCCGAGACGCCCACCGAAGCGATTTCCGGTGAGGTGAAGATGTTGGACGCTACTTGGTGGAGCTTGATCGGCATCACGGCGTCGCCCAGGAAGTGCGCAACCGCAATGCGGCCCTGCATGGCCGCGACAGAGGCGAGGGCCAAGATCCCCGTGCAGTCGCCCGCAGCGTAGATGTTCGGCGCCGTGGTGCGGGAAACGCCGTCCACCTTGATGTGGCCGGACTCCGTGACAGCCACACCTGCCTCTTCCAACCCGATTCCGGCGGTGTTGGGGATCGAACCCACGCAGACCAAGCAGTGGCTGCCCGTCACCACGGAACCGTCGCCCAAGATGACCTGGACGCCGGCGTCGGTCCTTTCCACAGCTTCCGCGCGGGAGCGGGACAGAACACGCACGCCGCGGCGCTTGAAGACACCTTCGAGGACCTGGGCCGCGTCGGTGTCCGAGCCGGGTAGCACCTGGTCGCGGCTCGAAATGAGGGTGACGTTGGAACCAAGGCCGTTGTAGGCAGAGGCGAACTCGGCGCCCGTGACGCCGGAACCAACGACGATCAGGTCTTCCGGAAGTTCGTCGAGGTTGTAGATCTGCGCCCAGTTGAGGATGCGCTCTCCGTCGGGCTTGGCTGTGGGGAGTTCGCGGGGATGCGCACCGACGGCCAGGAGGATGGCGTCGGCGGTGATCGTCTTGGTGCCGTCCGAGGTGACGACCTCGATGGTGTGATTGTCCAAGAGCCTTCCCGAGCCCATCAGGATTTCCACGTCAAGGTGCTCGAGGCCCACCCGGATGTCGTCGGACTGCTCCCTCGCGAGGTGCAGGACGCGGTCATTGATGTGGCCCAGATCCGCGCGCATGCCTGGCGCTACATCGCTGCCGTCGACGGCGAACTTGACTCCCAGCTCCCCCGCCTCTGCGACGCGGGTCATGAGATCCGCCGTCGCGATCAGGGTTTTGGAAGGCACGACGTCGGTAAGTACGGCAGAGCCGCCGAGCCCCGCGCGTTCGATGAGGGTGACCCGCGCTCCCAAGTGCGCTGCGACCATTGCCGCTTCATATCCGCCTGGACCTCCGCCCAGGATCGCGATTCGTGGTGAGCTGAAGTCAGGATGCATGGTCACAATGGTCAATTCTTACTTAATGCCAGCGGACCTGCCACTAAGCCCCACCTGAGAACGCCCGCAGGGCAGTTTGCCCCGCCCAACAGCGCCCTGTTCAACAGCGCGGCCGGCACTGTAGTTTGTACCAGTGAGTAACACAGAGCTGATCAACACAGACCCATTCGAGGCCGCCAAAGCTGCGGCCGACTACATCGCGGCGGAGACCGGCGTCGAATCCCACGACGTCGCACTCGTGCTCGGCTCAGGCTGGGGCGCGGCTGCGGATCTCATAGGCGAAACGACGGCGACCCTCACGGCGTCGGAGGTTCCCGGCTTCCACGCTCCCGCCGTTGAGGGCCATGTGGGCACCATCCGCTCGGTTCTGACGAAGGAGGGCAAGCGGGCCCTGGTCCTGGGCGCGCGTACCCATTACTACGAAGGCAAAGGCGTTCGTGCGGTAGTCCACGGCGTGCGCACTGCTGCGGCCGCAGGATGCAAGACCCTGGTGGTGACCAACGGCTGCGGCGGCTTGAACGAATCCTGGACCCCCGGCACTCCCGTGCTGATCAGTGACCACATCAACCTGACAGCGGCTTCTCCCCTTGAAGGCGCCACGTTCGTCGACCTCACGGACCTATATTCCGCGCGCATCCGAGGTTTGGCCCGGGAAGTGGATCCCACGCTCGACGAAGGCGTCTACGCCCAGTTCACCGGCCCGCACTACGAAACTCCGGCCGAGGTCCAATACGCCAAGCGAATCGGCGCGGATCTGGTGGGCATGTCCACTGCTTTGGAGGCCATCGCCGGCCGGCACTCGGGCATGGAGGTCTTCGGCATTTCCCTGGTGACCAACCTGGCCGCAGGCATCAGCCCGGTACCGCTGAGCCACCAGGAAGTGATCGAGGCAGGCCAGACTGCAGGCGCGCGCATTTCCCGGCTCCTGGCGGACATCATCGCCAAGCTCTGATCCAGTAGCCCGGCGTTTGGGCGCGGATACCGCGACTAGCGGAGAACGCCGTCGAGCAGTAACTCTGCTCGACGGCGTTCGGCGGGCGGCGGCAGGCGGGCGGCGGCAGGCGGGCGGCGTTCGGCTGGCGGCGGCAGGCGGCAGGCGGCAGGCAGTAGAATCTGTGTAACTCTCCGCCATTGCGCTAAGAACCGGAAGGAACGCAGATGATCACATCCGCCTCTTTCCGGCTCCTCCGAACGGGCCTGATCGGTTCAATCATTCTGGGCTTGGCCGCGGGCGGGCACATGGCCGGTGGCGGCAAGCTACCCGAGCCCGCCATCCTCACGGCCCTGTGCGCCCTGACGATCCTCCCGGTAGCCATACTCACGCGGTTCCGCCTTTCCGTGCCGGTCATCGCCGGACTCTTGGGCGCCGGGCAGTTCTGGCTGCATTGGGCTTTCTGTGCCCTGTCGCCCGGGGTTTCGTCCGCGGCACCATTGCAGTCCGGGCATTCAGGACACGTCCCGGCCCTGCTCCCCGGGACGCTAATTTCAGCGCTGCCTGCCCATACTGCCGCAAGCGATTGGCAAATGTTCGCTGCCCATGCTGCGGCGACCCTCGGCACAACCTTGCTATTGGCTCGCGGGGAACAGGCACTTTGGGCGCTGGCGGCATGGCTGCGCCCCCTGGTCCAACTGCCCGCCCCAGCACCCATCCAGCCATCTCGCGGCCAAGCCCCTTGCGCGGTTCCTGCTGTGCTTCCCGATGGTCTTCGCGGACTTCGACTTCCTTCCCGGCGCGGTCCGCCAGCCCTGGTTCCTGCCGCCTGAGTCCACCCCCTTTCGCATACGGGCTTGGGACCCTGCGGCACATTGCTGCTTTCACCGGCCGGACAGACTTCCGGCCCGTTCCAGTCCAAGAATTTCCCTTGTGAAAGGCACCATTGCCATGAAGACCTCCCACCGCCGTGCCCTCAAGACCGCCTGCGCAGCCACGATGGCCGCCGGGCTGCTCGCATTCGGCGTCTCAGCCGCTTCTGCACACGTTCACGTCAACCCCGACGACCCGGCAGCCGGTGGCTATACCCACCTGACCTTCAATGTCCCCAACGAATCGCCCACGGCAAAAACCGTCAAACTCGAAGTGTCCCTCCCCACCGACGCTCCGTTCAACTCGGTATCCGTGAAACCCGTTGAGGGCTGGAAAGCCGAACTCATCACGTCCACTCTCCCCAAACCTGTCACGGTGGCGGGAGCGACGGTCACGAAGGCCGTCACGTCAGTGGTGTGGACTGCTGACGCGACACACCAGATCGGACAGGACGAATACCAGGCGTTCTCGATCTCGGTTGGTGTCCTGCCGGATGCCGGCACCATCATCATGCTGCCCGCAACCCAAACCTACACAGATGGCACCGTGGTGAAGTGGGACGAGAAGACCGTCCAAGGCCAGCCTGAGCCCGAACACCCCGCTCCCTCGTTCGTGACCACCGCCAGTGACTCCGCCGCACCGGAGGCGCCCACGTCCTCCCCCTCAGCGACGCCCGCACCGTCAGCGGCATCGGCGACAACCAGTGACTCAGGCTCCACAGCTGGTTGGTTCGGCCTGGCAGCGGGCCTGATTGGCCTGGCGGCAGGCGTCACCGCGCTAGCGCGAACCCGGTCCACCAAAGCCAACTAGCCGACCCGCCAGAAACAAAGGAACTGCCCGCGCCGGACCCCGGCGCGGGCAGTTCTGCGTCACCCGCCCCCGGCCAGATCACCCGCCTCCAATCTGGCCGAGCCCATCACGCGACAGATCTCGTCACGCTAATTTTCCAGTCCCTGTCAAGTCAATTCGCTCCCGTGTTAATGGCGTGTGAACTTTTCGAATAAATCAGATTTATTCAGAAATATTTGACCCGTCACCCTTTCCATGGCACGCGCGCGCTGTAAAAATGTAAGCGCTTGCGCAAAAGATGTCTGACATGTGCGCAAGCGCTTACAGTGCGTCCGAAACACGGTTTGCAGCGGCATTCCTAGCACGTCTAGCTTGGAACAGTCCCGGCAAGTCGACGTGCCAGGACCGAAGGATGAGGGCCTCGCAAAAGCCCTCATCCACCCGACACGATGGCGTTCCGGATGACGCCAGCGGTGTTATCGGGAACGCCGGAGTTCGGATCCAGGGCTTGCGCCCCATTCCACGAAGTCCAACCTCCGCGAGAAGAGCAAGCATGAAATCTCACTCAACCCCCAACGGGCCACGCCGCCGTCTGCGGTCGGCAGCCGCGTTCGCGGCCGCTGCCGGCGTTGCCGCCACGGTGCTCATGGCATCCCCGGCAGCGCAGGCGAACCTGCCTGCCGACAAGCCGGCGACCACGATGCCGGCTCCTACACCGGGATTCCCACTGCCGAGCGTCCACACGCAGGATGCATTTGATCCTGCGGCAAACTTCACGTCCAAGTGGACGCGAGCGGATGCCAAGCAGATCATGGCCCAGAGCAATCCCAACGTGACGCCGGGCCAGAACTCCATGAGCCCCAACGTCACCATGCCGGAAATCCCGAAAGACTTCCCGGCAATGAACGACGACGTCTGGGTCTGGGACACGTGGTCCCTGACAGACGAAAACGCCAACCAGATCAGCTACAAGGGCTGGGACGTCATCTTCTCCCTCGTAGCTGACCGCCACGCGGGCTACGGCTTCGACCAGCGCCACTGGAACGCCCGAATCGGCTACTTCTTCCGCAAGACCAACGCAGACCCTGCGAAGGACAAGTGGAACTACGGCGGACACCTGTTCCTGGACAACACCTCCATCGGAAACACCGAATGGTCCGGCTCCACGCGCCTCATGCAGGGCGACCACGTCAACGTGTTCTACACGGCCACCACGTTCTACGACCGTGCAGAGCGCAACGCGGGCGGCGGCGGTATCGCTCCCGATGCAGTCATCGCCAAGGCCCTGGGCAACATCCAAGCGAACAAGGACGGCGTCACGTTCGACGGTTTCCAGCACAACAAGCTGCTTGAGCCGGACGGAAAGCTGTACCAAAACAAGGCCCAGAACGCAGGGTTCGCCTTCCGCGACCCGTACACCTTCGAGGACCCGGCCCACCCGGGCCAGACCTTCATGGTCTTCGAAGGCAACACCGCCGGAAAGCGCGGCGACTACAAGTGCACGGATGCTGATCTTGGCTACCGCCCGGGCGATCCCAACGCCGAAAACACCAACACGGTGAACACGACCACCGGTTCCTGGTACCAGACCGCGAGCGTCGGACTGGCCGTCGCAGACAACAAGGACCTGACCCAGTGGCATTTCCTGCCGCCGATCCTGTCCGCCAACTGCGTCAACGACCAGACTGAGCGCCCGCAGATCTTCATCCAGAACGAAAACGGCAAGAGCAAGTACTACCTGTTCACCATCAGCCACCAGTTCACCTATGCCGACGGCATGCGTGGCCCTGACGGCGTCTATGGCTTCGTGGGCAACGGTGTCCGTTCGGACTTCCAGCCGGTCAACAACAGCGGCCTTGCCCTTGGCTCGCCGACCGACCTGAACCTGCCGGCAAACAACCCGAGCGGCAACCAGTCGGCACAGCAGAACGGCCGGCAGTTCCAGGCCTACTCGCACTACGTGCAGCCTGGCGGCCTGGTGCAGTCCTTCATCGACAACGTTGACGGAGTCCGTGGAGGGTCGCTCTCCCCCACGGTAAAGATCAACTTCGCCGGTGGCGTCACCCAGGTTGACCACAGCTTCGGCAAGAACGGCCTCGGTCCGTTCGGTTACCTCCCCACCAACGTCCGCGTCGGCGGGGAAGGCCTCTACAAGTAGGCCACGTCAAAACCCGCTGGGCAGGCAAAGCATGCCGCCTGCCCAGCAAACGCGGGGCGTCCGGTTCCACCCGGGCGCCCCGCTCCCCAACCCAGGAAGTCCCATGCTCCACTCCCCTGACCGCCCGTTCCACACCGCTCGCAAGGCGGTACTCGCCGTCGTCGCCGTCGTCCTGACAGTGTTCACGAGTTCCTGCACCCCGACGCCGGATGCCTCGCCGTCCGCAGGGAGCTCGCCGTCCGCCGTCGGAATACCCGCCCCGGCGGCGTCCGAATCGGACCCGTGGCGGCCCGCCGCGCATCTGACTGCGTCGCAAAACTGGATCAACGACCCCAACGGGTTGGTCTACGAAAACGGGACCTATCACGCGTTCTACCAGCACAATCCGCACGGCAACTTCTGGGGAGACATGTCCTGGGGCCACTCCACCAGCACCGACCTAGTGCACTGGACCCAGCGGCCGGTGGCCATGGAGGGCTCCGCCAGCGAGGAAATCTTTTCAGGCGCCATCGTTCCGGATACGGGGAACGCCTCGGGACTGGGCACCGCAGACAACCCTCCACTAGTGGCGCTCTACACCAGCTCATACGGCGACGGCGGGGCGTTGCCAAAAGGCAGCCAGGCCCAGTCCGTGGCCTACAGCCTGGATCACGGGACGTCTTGGACCAAGTACAAGGGCAACCCGGTGCTGAGCCTGCGGCCGGCGTCGAACAACTTCCGCGACCCCAAGATCACCTGGTACGAACCCGGCAAATACTGGGTCATGACCACGGTGGTAGCCGATGCGCAGGTGGTGAAACTCTTCAAGTCCACGGACCTGCTGCACTGGAACTTCCTCAGCGATTTCACGGGAGTGGGTGCCCAGGGCGGACTCTGGGAAGTTCCGGAGCTGCTTCAGATGGACGTCGACGGCGGCAACGGCCTGAAAAAATGGGTCATGATCCTGAGCATCAACCCAGGAGGCATTGCGGGAGGCTCCGGGATGCAGTACTTCGTGGGCGAGTTCGACGGCACTCGGTTCACGGCGGAGCACGCCGCAAAGCCCGGCAACCCGCTGACGGACTCGCAATGGCTGGACCACGGAGCCGACTTCTACGCCGCCAACACCATCGCCTCTGCCCCCGGCGGAAAACCCGTGCTGCTCGGCTGGATGGGGAATTGGGACTATGCGCAGTCCGTACCGAGCACCCCGTGGCGCGGATCCATGGCCATCCCGCGCCAACTCAGCCTGGTAGCCACAGGAGACCGTTTCGAGCTCCATTCGACCATCGCCCCCGCCGCGGAGGGCGCGCTCACGGACGCCAAGAGCAGTGAAGTACATGGCAAAAACCTCACCGTCACCGATTCCACGGACTCCCTCGGCACCGACTTTGGTTCACGAACCCAGCTGATCGACGCCGAAATGGATGTTGCGGCCTCAGCTGAAGCTGGCATAGTGCTGCGGGCTTCGGCGGACGGGAAGGCAGGCCTCCGGATCTCGTACAACCGCGCAACCCAGACCCTCAAAGTGGATCGCTCGGCGGCAGGCACCTCCAACTTCTCGCCGAAATTCAGCCCCTACCACCAAGCCTCCGTCCCAACGAAGGACGGCAAGGTCCGCCTCCGCATCCTCTTGGATTCCTCCTCGGTAGAGGTGTTTACGCAAGACGGCTCGGTGGTCATCTCGGACACCTTCTTCCCGCAATGGGGCAACACAGGCGCGGCCGCCTCCAGCACGGGAGGCACCACGAGCTTCAAATTCAGCAGCACCCGGCAGCGACCCTGAAACCCGGCAGCCCAACTGACTCGCATTAGTTGTCGCTAAAACGCCTCATAACGACAACAAATGCGTGGGCCCACGCCGCCAGGGTTCCCTGGCCGAGCTTGCGAGGCGAGGGTGGCGGTGGGGACTAGTTGGGCGGGGCGGCAGGACTGTGACTGCCGACACAACCCTGCACCTCGGCATCCCTGCTCTTTGACGATAGCTTTATCCCTATGACATCGAGCGATGCCGAACTTGAAAAGCTGATATCCGACGCCGGCGAGTGGGCTGCCCAGGACCCGGACCCGATCACGGCAGCAGCACTGACCGAACTGGCCGGACTCGCCTCCAGCGGCGTCGCTGCAGCCCGCCAACAGCTTGAAGACAGCTTCAGTGGAACGCTGCAGTTCGGTACCGCGGGACTCCGCGCCGCCCTCGGTCCGGGCCCCAACAGGATGAACCGCGTGGTGGTGCGGCGGGCGGCAGCGGGTTTGGCGGCTTTCCTGAAGGACGCCGTTGCGGCGGCCTCCCCCGGAACGCGGCCGCGCGCCGTCGTCGGCTATGACGCGAGGCACAACTCGGAGGTCTTCGCGGCAGAGTCAGCCGCGATCTTCACGGCGGCCGGATTCGACACCTTCCTGATGCCTTCGGCGCTTCCTACCCCGCTTCTGGCTTACGCGGTCCGGGCCCTTGATTGCGACGGCGGCGTCATGGTCACTGCGAGCCACAACCCGCCGCAGGACAACGGTTACAAGGTGTACTTGGGCGGCAGTGCCGTGGAGGAAAGCGGCCGGGGGTCCCAGATCGTGGCACCCTACGATTCGCAGATCGCCGCAAGCATCGAAGCCGTGGGCCCTCTCGACTCCATCGCCTTGGCTGAATCCGGCTGGACGGTGCTGCCCGGCTCCATCACGGGAGAGTACCAGGCCGCTATGGCTGGC
Organism: Arthrobacter sp. MMS18-M83; assembly: GCF_026683955.1. Classification (NCBI taxonomy): domain Bacteria; kingdom Bacillati; phylum Actinomycetota; class Actinomycetes; order Micrococcales; family Micrococcaceae; genus Arthrobacter; species Arthrobacter sp. MMS18-M83. Next base: position 1,167,057 of record NZ_CP113343.1, read on the forward strand.
CTTGCCGACCCCGTGAATTTCCCGGCACGGGAGCTGAAGATTGTGTTGACTCCCATGCATGGCGTGGGCGGTGAAACCGCGGTCTCGGTACTGAACGCGGCCGGCTTCACTGACGTCTCACTCGTGGAAGAGCAAGCAGAACCGGATCCGGACTTCCCCACTGTCAGCTTCCCCAATCCGGAAGAGCCCGGCGCACTGGATCTGGCTTTGGCGGCAGCGGCGCGCTCGGGTGCCGACATTGTGCTGGCCAACGACCCCGACGCCGACCGCGCGGCTGTGGCGGCAAAGGACCCTGATACGGGTGCTTGGCGGATGTTGCGGGGCGACGAAGTAGGCGCCCTTCTGGGCGCCCACGTGGTCGCCCGCCATGCCGCCGACGCCCGGCAAAGCGATGGCACCCGCGGCGTTTTTGCCAATTCGATCGTCTCCTCCCGGCTGCTCTCCCGCATTGCCGCAGCGGCCGGCTTCGCCCACGAGGAAACGCTGACGGGATTCAAGTGGATTTCGCGTGTGCCGGGACTCGTCTACGGCTACGAGGAAGCCCTGGGTTACTGCGTGGCGCCGGAGCTCGTGAGGGACAAGGACGGCATTTCCGCCTCCCTGCTCATCGCCGAACTGGCGGCGGCGGCCAAGGCTGAAGGGAAGACGATCTTCGACACCTTGGACGAGATCTACCTGGTGCACGGCCTGCATGCGAGCGACCAACTCAGCATCCGGGTGGCGGACCTCGGTTTGCTGGACGCCATGATGAACCGGCTCCGGGCAGACCCGCCCGAGTCGTTCGGCGGCTCCGCCATCGAGACTTTCGTGGACCTGGCCGAGGGAAGCGAACAACTGCCGCCGACGGACGGCCTCCTCTACCTCACCAAAGACCAAAGCCGCGTCATCATCCGGCCCAGCGGCACGGAGCCAAAGCTCAAGTGCTACCTGGAGGTCATCAAGTCGGTCGGTTCCGCGGCGGAACTCGCAGAAACCCGGCACGCCGCACGGACCACCTTGGACCACATACTGGCCGACGTCCGCGAGGCGCTGGGGCTCTGAGGCCGAGGCTGTAACGCTTAGCCTACACTTCGACTTCGATGAAGCCGTCAACCATGCGGGTCTTGAAAGCAGCAAGCCGGAGCTCGGGGTTGGAATAGCACTCGCCGGTTTGAAGATCGTAGACCTCCTTGTGCAACGGCGAGGCGATGGTAGGACGGCTGCCCCGGGAACCGGTGATGCCGCGGGCCATGACATTCGCCAAAGTTGCGGGGTCCTGCTGGGCAACTGCGTACACCTTTTCGGGGTCGACGCGGAAGAGCGCCACCTGCACGCCGTCAATCAGGGCTGCCTCGCCCCAGGCCACCTCAAGCTCGTCCAACGGGCATACACGGTGCCAGCCGGACGCCGCCGGCGCGCCCATCAGTTGTTCTTCCCGTTCCAGAATGACGGTCATGTCAACCCCTTTCACTGTGCCAAGGGCCGGACGAATCCTGTCCCGGCCTTCGTCCTTGCTTTCAGGCGCGGGCCGTCTAGCGGCCACACTTTCAAGGTAGGCCGGGAGTGTTTCACCGGAATGCAGTCAATGTGTCCGCTGCGTAAAAGAGACCTCACACTCAACGACATCCAATCGTGACCCAGAAGTTAAGACCACGAAACAAAAGGGAAACTGAGGCGAAACTGCCCGTCCGTAGTCTGAAGTGACAAGTTGCGGAGCACGTTCTGCGGCGCATGCGAAAGGCCACCAGTGACCGGACACACTTCCAACCCAGAAAACCTGCGCCGTATTGTTGTCGCCGGTGGAGGCCCAGCGGCCCACCGATTCGCCGACGCCATGCACACCCGCGGTCTTGAGGGCTGGCACGTCACGGTCCTGACCGAGGAGGCGCACCTCCCGTACGACCGCGTCACGCTCAGCAAGGCCCTCACCGACGTGGGCTATGACCTCACCTTGGGCGACATGTCCATGTGGGAGCACGAATCCATCTCCCTGCGCACCGGCGAGCGAGTGGTCAAGATCAACGCTGAAGCTAAATCAGTGGAAACCGCGGCCGGCAACAGCTACCCCTACGACCACCTGGTGGTCGCCACCGGCTCGGACGCGGCACAACTCCCGTTCCCCGGCGGCGAGCTCGCCCATGTCTACCGCACCCTCGACGACGTCTGGGCCATCAACAAGGCCATTGCCGAACTCACGGAGAAGCTCGGCCGCACTGTCCGGACCGTGACCATCGGTGGCGGACTTCTCGGCTTGGAGGCAGCGGCCGGCACCATGGAGCTCGGAGCGCAAGCCACCGTCATCAACGGTTCACGCTGGCTCATGAACGCCCAGCTTGATGAAGGCGCAGGCCAGGCATTGGGCCGGCTCGTCTCTGCCAAGGGGCTCGAAGTTCTTACGGGAACCTATCCCGCCGAAGTATTGTCCGACGACGACGGCCAGGTCACGGGTGTCCTCATGAAGGACGGCCGTATCGTCCCCGCTGACATGGTCATCGCGTCCATCGGCATCCGTCCCCGCGACGAACTGTTCCGCGACGGCGAGGATCCCGCCGATGGCAGCGAACCGCTTTTCGAACTGGGCAAGAAGGGTGGCGTGGTCATCAACGACCACTGTGCCACTCCAGTCCCCGGCATTTGGGCGATCGGTGAGGTCGCCAACTTCGATGGCATGTGCCTGGGGCTCGTCGCTCCCGCGAACACGATGGCCGAGATCGTGGCCGACCGCCTGCACGGCGGACAGGCGACCTTCCCCGGCTTCGACACCGCCACCAAGCTCAAGCTCTCCGGCGTGGACGTGGCCAGCTTCGGGGACGCGTTCGCCAGGACCGAGCACTCCCTGGAAATCGTCTACGCGGACCCGGCCCGGGGCGTGTACCAGAAGATCGTCACCACCGACGACGCCAAGACCCTGCTCGGCGGCATCTTCGTCGGCGACGCCACCCCCTACATGAGCCTGCGCCCCATGCTCGGCCGGGAACTGTCCGCCGAACCCGGCGCCTACCTCACCGCCGCAGGCGGCGGGGAAGCCCCCGAAACCGAGCTCCCGGACGACGCGATCCTGTGCTCGTGCAACAACGTGCCCGCCGGATCCATCCGGGACGCCATCAACGGCTGCGGCTCCTGCGAGGGCAACGCCCCCGTCCAGGAGCTGGGCGAACTGAAGACCTGCTCCCGGGCCGGCACCCAGTGCGGGTCCTGCGTGCCGATGCTCAAGAAGCTCCTCGAAGGGGAACTGAAGAAATCCGGCATCGAGGTCTCCAAGGCCCTCTGCGAGCACTTCAGCCTCTCCCGCCAGGAACTCTTCGACGCCATCCGGGTCCTGGAACTGACCTCCTTCGAGGACATCCTGGCCAAATACGGCACCGGCGCGGGCTGTGACATCTGCAAACCCACCATCGCCTCCATCCTCGCCTCCCAGAACAGCGAATACGTCCTGGGCGCGGGCCGGGGCACCCTGCAGGACACCAACGACCGCGCCCTGGCCAACATGCAAAAAGACGGCACCTACTCCGTGGTCCCGCGCATCGCCGGCGGCGAAATCACCCCCAAGGGCCTGGGCGTCATTGCCCGCGTCGCCGAGAAATACGGCCTGTACACGAAGATCACCGGCGGGCAGCGCATCGACATGTTCGGCGCCCGCCTTGAGCAGCTCCCGGACATCTGGAAGGAACTGGTCGAGGCCGGCTTCGAGTCGGGCCAGGCGTACGGCAAGAGCCTGCGCACCGTGAAATCCTGCGTCGGCTCCACCTGGTGCCGCTTCGGCGTCCAGGACTCCGTGGCCATGGCCATCAACCTCGAGCTGCGCTACCGGGGCCTGCGCAGTCCCCACAAACTCAAGATGGGGGTCTCCGGCTGCGCCCGCGAATGCGCCGAAGCCCGCGGCAAGGACGTCGGCGTGATCGCCACCGACAAGGGCTGGAACCTGTACGTCGGCGGCAACGGCGGCTTCCAGCCCGCCCACGCCCAGCTCCTGGCCCAGGACCTCGACGACGACACCCTGATCAAATACATCGACCGCTACCTCATGTACTACATCCGCACCGCCGACCGGCTCCAGCGCACCGCCCGCTGGCAGGAAGAACTCGACGGTGGCCTCCAACACATCCAGGACGTCATCATCCACGACTCCCTCGGCATCGCCGAGGACCTCGAAGCCGCCATCGCCCGGCACATCGACACCTACCAGGACGAATGGGCCGAAACCCTCAAGGACCCCGAACGGCTTCGCCGCTTCCGCTCCTTCGTCAACGCCCCCGACCAGAAAGACGAAGCCATCACCTTCGTCCCCGAACGCGGCCAAATCCGCCCCGCCACCAACGAGGAAAAGGGCGGCGTCCTCATTTCTTCCGCAAGCATCTCCGTCCGGTCCGGCAATGAATCCGCAGGTGAAGGGAAATGACAACCGTGCAGCTCTCTATTGATCTCACCGGCCGCGACGTTCTGGTCACCGGTTCGGCCCACGCCGCCCGGCAAGCCGTCCGCCGCTACGAAGCCGCCGGCGCCGTCGTCTACCGTCTCAGCACGCCGGACGGTGCCGAAGGTGACGGCCCGCTGCCAGAGCGCCCGTTCCTCGTCGCAGCCGTCGACGACGGCGAGCCCGGTTGGGAGCCGCTGCTCGAACGTTGCCGGGAAGCCGGGATCCCCATCGCCATCGAACCGGCCGCCGGCGAGCCTGGCCACGTCACGCTGGTCGGCGGCGGTCCCGGCGCCCTGGATCTGCTCACCGTCGGCGCGGTCAACGCGCTGCGCGACGCCGACGTCGTCTTCTACGACCGCCTGGCCCCCTACCAGGAACTGGTGCGCCTTACCTCCGCGGAACTGGTGGACGTCGGCAAGCGCCCCGGCCATCACAAAGTGGCCCAGTGCGACATTGAGAAGCTCATGGTCGAGGCCGCCTTGGCAGGCAAGAACGTTGTCCGGCTCAAGGGCGGTGACCCCTACGTGTTCGGCCGCGGCGGCGAAGAAGTCGCCGCGTGCACCCAGGCAGGTGTCCCAGTCCGCGTCATCTCCGGAGTCACCAGCGCCATCTCCGTCCCCGCGGCCGCCGGCATCCCCGTCACCCACCGCGAGGTCAGCCACATGTTCACCGTGGTCTCCGGCCACGCCCCGTTGACAGAGAAGGAACACACCCATCTGGCAGGCCTCGGCGGGACCATCGTGGTGCTGATGGGCATCGGGACCCTCCCGCAGTTGGCTGCCGGCCTGCGCCGGGCGGGAATGGATGCCGGAATGCCCGTGGCCGTCGTCGAGCGCGGCTACCGTCCCGGCCAGCGCACCACCATCGCCGAACTCGGCACCATCGAATCCGCAGCCTCCGGCTGCAGCAACCCGGCCGTCCTGGTCATCGGCGAGGTGGTCCGGGTGGCCGAAGCCAACCACAATCATGCCGAAGCCTCCGCAGAACTGAGCCGGCTCGCGGCTTCGCTCCTTGAAGCCTGAAGGAAGTCCAATGACCACTCTGAACGCCCTTGATTCCGTTGACGCAGGCTCGCCGCTGGCCACTCCTGGACCAAACGACGATGCGCCACTGGACGGTTTCCGCATCGGAGTGACTTCCCACCGGCGGTCGCGCGACCTGATCGAGGCCCTCGAACGGCGCGGCGCCTCAGTGCTGCATGCCCCCGCATTGAAGATCGCACCGGTCCAGGAAGACATCACGCTCATCGAGGACACGAAGAAGATCATCGCGGCCAAGCCCGATATCTGCATCGCCACGACTGCCTACGGAATGCGGCGCTGGTGCGAGGCCGCGGACTCTTTCGGCATCGGCGAGCAGCTTCTCGATGTCCTGGGTGCCTGCCGCATGTTCGTGCGGGGACCGAAAGCCCGCGGTGCCGTCCGCGCTGCCGGCCTTGCCGACGTCGGGATCAGCAGTGACGAAACCACCGCCACATTGGTGGACATGCTCCTTCAGGAAGGCGTCCGGGGAAAGACTGTCGCGGTGCAATTGCATGGCTACACCGACGTCCGCCAGCTTGAGCGCCTCCGCATGTCCGGCGCGACGGTCCTCACCGTCACGCCGTACCGCTGGGTGAAGCCCGACGGCGAAGACAAACTGCCGCGCCTGATCGAAGCCGTCTGCAGTGGAGACTTGGACGTGCTCACCTTCACGAGCGCGCCGGCGGTGGACGCCATGTGGAGCACGGCCCACGAAATGGGCATGTACCGCCAGCTGATCGAGGCCCTCAAGACCCGGGTGACCGTTGCCGCCGTCGGGCCCGTCACCGCACAACCACTGATCGACGCCGGGCTGTCACCCCTCATCCCGGACCGCTACCGTATGGGTGCCCTCATCCGGCTCGTCACGGAGCATCTTGCCCTGAACCATGTGCGCCGGCTCGATACGCCTGCGGGGCATATTGAGCTGCGTGGCCGCTGCTTGAGGATCGATGGTTCCCCAGTGGAACTGGCCCCGGCTCCGTTGCTCCTGCTGCGAGCCCTCCTGGGGGCAGGCGGTGCTGTGCTGTCCCGCGAAGCACTGTCCGACCTTTTGGAATTGCGGGGCTCGGTCCACGCCTTGGACATGACAGTGAGCCGTTTGCGGTCCTCCCTGCCGGACGGAACGCTCGTGGAAACCGTGGTGAAACGAGGCTACCGGCTCCGCGTCTAAGTCCGCGATCCTCGCTCACTCTTGGGCCGGTTTTGGCCGATCCTCCTGCGGATCTTCCCGCAAAAAGACGAACCTTTGTTCACATCAGGTGCAAGAGCGTCCGGCGATTTGGGCCCATAAGTGAGCGTGCGTCGTAAAGCAATGCGAGCAATAACTCCACATCATGGACAGATTCGCGGCCCGGTGGGAACATGGGGCCATAGTCCACGGAGGCATCGTCCGGCTACGTCCGGGTGACTCCGGGTCAGCTCTCCTGTGAGAGGAACGGCCATGGTTCGTCTGGGGACCAGGGAAAGTGGTATCGAGACCGTCGACGCCGTGGTGGTGGGTTCCGGTTTCGGCGGATCCGTCGCTGCCCTGCGGCTGGCAGAGGGCGGCAAATCCGTAGTCCTCATGGAACGCGGCAAGGCTTATCCTCCGGGGAGCTTCGCCCGCACCCCCGCGGAAATGGGCCGCAATTTCTGGGACCCGGACCGTGGCCTCTACGGATTGTTCGACGCCTGGACGTTCCGCGGGACGGAAGGCCTGGTGTCCAGCGGATTGGGTGGCGGCTCCCTCATCTACGCCAACGTCCTGCTGCGCAAGGACCCCAAGTGGTTCGTCAAGGAATCGCCGGTGCCTGGCGGCGGCTATGAGAACTGGCCGTTCAGCTATGAGGACCTGGAACCGTTCTATGGCGACGCCGAAAAAATGCTCCAACCGGTCCCCTACCCCTACCGGGACACGCCCAAGACCAACGCCATGGAGTCGAGCGCTGCGGCCTTGGGTTTGGCCATCACGCGGCCTCCCATCGCCGTGACGTTTGCTACCGGTCCAGGCGCCGAGCCCCGCAGCAACCAGCCGCTGCCTGCCGCTCCCTATGGCAGCGTCCACGGCGATGGCACCGTCAGAACAACCTGCCTTCTCTGCGGCGAATGCGATATCGGCTGCAACGTCGGCGCCAAAAACACCCTGGACCACACCTATCTGTCGGCGGCGAAACGCGCGGGAGCAGATCTGCGCACCTTCCACGATGTGCGCGGCATCCGCCCGCTACCTGGCAATGGATTCCAGCGCGGCGGCTACGAGGTCCGCTACGTTGTCCATGATCCCCAGGAACCCGGAGCGCTGCTACGCGAGCGGTTCATCCGCTGCCGTCGACTAATCCTCGGGGCAGGCACCTTTGGCAGCAACTTCCTGCTCCTGCGCAACCGGGCTTCCCTGCCAGGGCTCAGCGAAACCCTCGGCACGAGGTTCAGCGGCAATGGAGACCTCCTGACCCTCATCATGGATGCGAAAACCGGGGAGGCTGGCCCGCCGAACGGTCATGGCGGCACACCGGGGGTCCGGACGCTTTCGGGCAGCCGTGGCCCGGTCATCACCACGGCCATCCGCATTCCGGATACGGTGGACGGCGGTTCCGGCCGCGGGTATTACGTGGAGGATGCCGGATATCCGGCTTTCATCAACTGGTTGATCGAAACCGCCCAGCTGGGCCAAGTGGCCCGCCGCACCGCCAGGATGGCTGGCCAAATCCTCAAGGACCGGCTGTTTGAAGGCCACCATTCCAACATCTCTGCCGACCTGGCTGCGGCGCTGGGTGACGGACACCTCTCGAGCAGCTCTGTTCCGTTGCTGGGTATGGGGCGCGACATCCCCGACGGCGTCATGAGCCTGCAGGATGGCAGGCTCGCCGTCGACTGGACCCTTTCCTCGTCCAACAGCTACTTCAGCAGGGTGCAGAAAACGATGGAGGACATCGCGGGGCAGCTGGATGGAAACTTCGTGGACAATCCACTGTGGTGGGCCAAGAGGGTCATCACGGTGCACCCGATCGGGGGTTCCCCCTCCGGAAGGAATCCCTCGGAGGGCGTGTGCGATGAATACGGGGAAGTGTTTGGCTACCCGGGCCTGCACGTGGCGGACGGTGCTGCGATGCCCGGGCCGGTGGGGGCGAATCCTTCCCTGACTATTGCGGCCTTCGCGGAGCGGGCGTGCCGGCACATCCTTGAGGCGGACAGCCGGGGGGCCGTCACCGGAGCCGCAGTTTCCGGGGAGCGCGGAGGGATCGCGCCGGTGCAGGGCCCGCCCGTTGCCGGCGCCGCCGTCGTCGACCAAGCCGAAACCGCGCCCCGTTCGCTTGCCCCCGACGCCACCAAAGGCATCTCGGGTCGCAAGGAAAAGCCTGCCTACGCGGCGGGATCCGCCACAACCCAGCAGGCTCGCGGGCTTGATCCACACGCTGCGGGCACGGCGGAAAGCAACGCCACCTCGGTCAGCTTCACAGAGCAGATGCACGGCTGGTTCAGCCCTGGCCTCTCCGACCCCGAAAAGGGCCGCAACCTGGGCCGCGACCGGGGGCGGCGGATCATGTTTGAGCTGACCATCACGGCGAAGGACATCGACGCGTTCGTCGCAGATCCGGCCCACCCGGCCGCAGCCGAAGGTTATGTGCTGGCCGACCAGTTCGGCGGACGGCTCCCGGTGGAGAAGGGCTGGTTCAACCTCTTCGTGGAAGACCAGTCTCCAGACGGCACGCAGAGCAGGCGCATGCTGTACCGGCTCTGGCTGCGCGATCCGGGGGGCACCCCGCTGACGTTCACCGGTTACAAGCTCATCCACAACGGGTCCGGCTTCGACGTCTGGCCGGACACCACCATCCTGTATGCCACGATCCTCAGGGGACATGTCCCGCCGCCGGAACCGGCCGCACCGGCGAGGAAGTACGACGACGGCGACGATCCCGCCGTCGTCGGCGCCGGGATACTACACATCCGGCCGCTGGACTTTGCCCGGCAGCTCACCACTTTCCGGGCTGTGGGCCCGGCTCCGGCGGCTGGGCTCACGGCGTTTGGGAAATTGTTCCTGGGCGAGCTCTGGCAGGTCTACGGGCGCACTGCCTCCAAGATTCCGTACCCCTTCCGGCAACGATCATGAAGCACTGGGAGCTGGCACAACACAGCGCCGAACTAGGGTTCACGCCCCGCGATGCTGTCCGCTGGCTCTCGCCCATCGCCCTGGGCCGCACCGGACTCAAAGTCGCGGCGGCAACCCTCTTCGCCGATTTCGGCGACAAACGCGAGCTCGAAGCCGGACTCCCCGGTGAGCCCCTCTATCTTGATCGGCTCCCGCTGCCCGGCCAGGCAGCGCAACCTGCCGTCATGGACAAAGGCCTGCCCGCACCAGACGAACTTCGGAGCCGGGGCGAAGCGCTGGCACAAATGGCCGGAACGCAGGCCAAGGAATTGTGGCTCGATTTCACCGCCGACCTTGGCGACGGCTTCGACGCGACCTACTCGGTGGCTCTTCTGCTCGCCCAGGAGAGGCTCGAGGTAGCCGGAGACACGCTGCCTCGGGGCAACGTCCTGGTGCTTGGCGGCGACGAGGTCTATCCAGTGGCTTCGCCGGAACGCTACGAGGACAAGATGGTGGGTCCCTACCGCAAGGCGTTCCCCACTCCCGCGCCCGGAGACTCGGACACTCCGCCTCCCGGCACCTGTCCGCCTGCCACGTTGATGCTGGCGTTGCCCGGCAACCACGACTGGTACGACGGGCTCACTTCCTTCATCCGGCTGTTCACGAGGCAGCGCAGCATCGGAGCATGGCGTACGGTCCAGAGCCGCAGCTACTTCGGCGTGCGGCTCACCGGCGGCCCCGGCAGCCCTGGCTGGTGGGTGCTTGGCCTGGACAGCCAACTTGGCCAATACATTGATGAGCCCCAACTGGAGTACTTCTACCGGAACGTCACCACGCAACTGCAGCCGGGCGATGCCATTATCTTGTGCCTGGCTTCGCCGTATTGGGTCTATTCCGATTCCCCGTCGGCGAGCGCCTTCCGCCAAGTCAACTTCTTCGAGCAGGACTACTTGCGCCGTCGCTTCAACCCGACCACGGGCCGCTTCGAAGACACCGGCGCCTCTGTCCGCCTCTGGCTCAGCGGGGACCTGCACCATTACTCGCGCTTCGAGCAAGACGTGCCCGCCTATGGAAGCGGTGCAGCTCCGGAAGGGTTGAGGACGCAGCTCGTCACGTGCGGGCTCGGCGGCGCCTACCTCGCTGACACTTCCGAACTTCCCGAGGAAATCATCCTGCCGACCCCCATCACATCGCCGAACGTTTCGGCGTCGCTCCCGACGCCGGACCTCGGCTCGGCCGGCCGGAAGTTCAGCCGGACCCCCGTCAGCTATCCCAGCTGTGACGACGGCCGGAGAATGGGGCGCCGGCTCGCCAACCCGTTGTCACCGTTTTGGCTTCCTGCCCGGAATCCAGGCTTCGGACCGCTTTTGGGACTGATCCACGTGCTCTTCTTCCTGGCTGGATGGACTGTCTTCAGCAGCTTCCGCGGCCGGTCGCTCATGGACACACTGGGTTCCCTTGAGGGGGCCGGCCTGGCCAGGCCGTTGATCTTCGGCGTGTTGGGACCGCTTGTACTGCTCGGCGCGCTGGCATTGCTCTGGAAATTGTTCGGCACTTCATCGGTTGTCCGGGACCGCAAGGGCCTTGTCACCTTCTTGCGCGGAGTGCTGTACCAACTCGCGGCCATGGGAGTGGGCCTGGTGGTTGTCGCAGTCCTGCACTGGCCTCCCGGCTGGCCTCAATTCCTGGGTGCCCTTTTCGCCCTCGCGGTCACGTTCGTGAGCGGCTGGGTCCTCGGCAGTGAGGCCTTTGCCCTCTTCATCCTGGGCACCCGCGGTGGTGAGGTGGCCACCTGGATGATGTCCGGCCAGTCGGTGGAGGACCACAAGGGTTTCCTGCGCATCCACTTGGCTCCCGACGGCGCGCTCACGGTGTACCCGCTGGCCATCGATGAAATCTGCCGCGATTGGGCGCTGGAAACCACGTCCGACGGCGTCCGTCCGGTGCCGGCCAAGGGCGCCACTGCCGCCGGGCTCCCGGCAGTCCGGCTACTTGAAACGCCCATCTCCATCTCCCGGGAAGGAATTTCACCATGACTGTGACCCGGGCCGAGCACCACACCGAGGTCATCCCTTTCCGGGCACGCGACGACACGCCGCTCAGCCTTGTGCACGTGACTTCTCCGGTCAACCGCGGCAAGGGGCCTGTGCTGCTGGTCCATGGATCGGGAGTACGCGCAGAACTCTTTCGGCCGCCGGTCCCCACCACCGTGGTCGATGTGCTGCTGGAGGACGGTTGGGACGTCTGGATGCTCAACTGGCGCGCCTCGATCGACCTCGACCCCCTCTCGTGGACGCTAGGTGACGCCGCGGTCTACGACCATCCTGCCGCCGTCGAGCACGTACTCCGGGCCACCGGCGCCGAGACCCTCAAGGCCGTGATCCATTGCCAGGGCTCCACGTCGTTCGCCATGTCTGCCGCGGCGGGGCTGCTGCCGCAAGTGGACACCATCATCTCCAACGCGGTGTCCCTGCATCCGGTGGTTCCGGCGTTCTCGCGGCTCAAGATCGACTACCTGACGCCCGTGGTGAAGCTGTTCACTCCCTACTTGTCGCCGTCGTGGGCCTACAAGTCGGAGGGCTATTTCACCCGCCTCATCCGTTTCCTGGTCAAGGCCGGCCACCACGAATGCAACAACACGGTCTGCAAGATGGTCAGCTTCACCTACGGCAGCGGCAGGCCGGCGTTGTGGTCCCATGAAAACCTCGACGACGCCACCCACGAATGGCTCAAGGGCGAGTTTGCCGAGGTACCGGTGAGCTTCTTCGAGGAAATGGGCCGCAGCATCAAGGCCGGACACATGGTGGCGGCCGGCAACCACCCCGAACTCCCGGAGAACTTCGTGGCCCAGGCTCCACAAACCGACGCGCGGTTCGTCTTCATGGCGGGCAAGGACAACCTCTGCTTCCTGCCGGAAAGCCAAGAGCGCACCTTCGAGTTCTTCCAAGCCCACAGGCCTGGCAAGGATTCGCTGCACCTCATTCCCGGCTACGGCCATCTGGACGTCTTCTTCGGCGCCCGGGCGTGGCGGGATACCTTCCCGATCATCGTCCAGGAGCTGAACTCATGAACAACTTCGCCCAACTGCATGCAGCGCTGCACAGATCCGTGCAGAAAATCCTCCCTTCCCCGGTCCCCCGCCGCCAAACCGAACTCACCGGCCAGTACGCCAAAGTGGACGGGATCAAGTACGTCATGCCAGTCAATTCGGACGATTCCCCTGTGCTCATGGCGGCCTTCCCCATCAACAAGCGCGCCGCCGCCGCACTGCTCCCAGGCAAGGAAATGCGGCCATTCAGCCTGGGCGGCAAGGGCCTGCTTGTGGTCACGGTGGTCAACTACAAATCGACGGACATCGGCAAATACATCGAATATTCCCTGGCCATCGCCATCACCCACGGCAGCCGGCCCGTCCCGCCGATCCTGCCGCTCATCTTCCAAAAGACGTTCAAGCTGGGCCAGTTCGTGGTGGACCTGCCCGTCAGCACGGAAATCTCGGTCAAGGGCGGGAAGGGAATCTGGGGCATGCCCAAGCACCAAGCCAACCTCGACTTCGTGGTCACGGACACCACGGTCTCGGCCCAGTACGATCAGGACGGAATGCTGGGCTGCTACATCGAAATCGAACAGCCCGCTCCCATCGGGCTCCCGGTGAGGCTGGCCGCCTCAAACTACTGCGCCTTCCGTGGAATGCTCTGGAAATCGGACATCTATTTCGAGGCCACCGCGAATGTCGCTTTCGGCAGGCAGGCCAAGGCGCGCCTCGTCCTGGGGGACGCTCCCGGCGTCGTACCCCTCAAGACCCTGCAGGTGGGAAACAAGCCCTTGTTCACCGCGTGGCTTCCCGAAGCCCATGGAGTGTTGGACGACCACTACGAAGCGTGGTTCCTCACGGCCACGACGGAAGCGGAAGCTGCAGCCCTCCGCGGCGGAGACATGATGGACAGCGTGGTGGGCCTTGGCCAAAGCCAGGAGTGGCTGGCACCTCCGGACCGCTCCCGCGTCGCCGATTCCCAGCCTGCCCAAGGGCGGGCATCATGAACTGGCTCCTCCTCCTGAACGCCTTGTACTTCCTCTTCGGATCCACCATGTACGTGGGCACTATGTGGGTCCTCAAATGGTTCCTCTACCCCACCTGGCGGTCCCTCTCCCGCGACAACGTGGACATGCACTTCGGCATCCCCACCCGCGCAGCCACCAAATTCTTCACGGTAGTAGTGCCGATCATGTTTGTCTCCGGGGCCATCCTGGTGTGGACGGAATGGGGCAGCATCCGGGTCATCCCAGCCATCATCTGCCTGCTGGGCATCATCGCGCTGACAGTGGTTGGCCAGGGAATCATCATCCCCATCAACATCAGGATCCGCGGCGGCGATTTCAAGGACGACGCAGAACTCCGCCAATTGCTACTGCGCTGGATGTTCCTCAACGACATCCGCTTCTATGTCTCCACCCTGACCTGGCTGTCCATGGTCTGGTTGCTCGTGGACCGCGGCCGGCTGCTGGCAAGCTACACGTGAGATTCCCATGAGCACAGCACACCCGCGCCCACAGCCGCAGCCGCGCCAGCACCCGCGTCCACACAAGGAACACGCTCCGGGGGTCCTGAATTGGGCTGCCGCCGATCCGTTGCGGGCCGTCCTGGCCGCCATCGCCATCATCACCGTCTTTTCCGGGGCAGCGCAGATTCCGTTCGGCGGGGCCATTCTCCAGCTGATCGGGGCAGAGCCAACGCCTGAGGCCCACCAACTCTTCGGCACCGTGGGGATGTTCATGGTGGTGGTCGGCGGACTGCTCCTGCACACCCTGCTCAACGCCGTGGCTTCGCACGAAGTGGTCCTGTGGTCCGGAGTGCAAAAAGCAGGCGCGTTTGCCGCCGTCGGGATCGGGGTCTTGAACGGCGTCTTCGCGCCACTAGCGCTGACTGTTGCCTTCTTTGACCTTGCGACGGCGGTGCTCTGCTTCATCTATTGGCGGGGCATTACCGTCGCCGGAAGAGTGAGTACGTGATGCGTTCCCTGGTGCTGGCCGGAGGCGGCATGCGTGTGGCCTGGCAGGCCGGAGTGGTGCGGGCGCTCGCTGAGGAAGGTCTGGCGTTCGATCATGTGGACGGAACGTCCGGCGGGATCCTGACAGCCGGGATGATGCTCTCCGGGGTGTCCCCGGAGGACATGTGCAACAACTGGTCCGGCGTCAACGTCAAGGATTTCGGCTCGGCCCTCCCCCTGGGCGACTACCTGAAGGGACCGTGGTCCTTGCCCGCCATTGGCGATGCCGACGGCCTCCTCAACAAAGTGTTCCCGGCGTTGGGGATCGACGCCACCGGGATCCGTCGCCGCGCGGCGGAACCGGGCGCCGTCGGAGGCTCCTTCAACGTGGTGGAGTTCGTGGAAAAACGCTGCCACCCGATCGACGCGACGGAGATCGATCCGGAGCTCATGGCAGCGGGGATGTCGCTGCCCATCTTCCTCACACCGCTGCGCAGGGACGGCAAGATCTGGACCGACGCCGTCTGGGTCCGCGATGCCAACGTCCAGGAAGCGCTGAGGCGGGGTGCGGACGAAATCTGGCTGATCTGGTGCATCGGGAATTCCCCGTACTGGGGCGACGGTCCGCTGGAGCAGTACGTCCATATGATCGAGATGAGTGCCATGGGCGCGCTCCTTGCGGATTTCGAGGCGGCCAAGGCCACTGGACGCGAGTTTGTTCTCCATGTGGTGCGTCCGGAGCATCCCCTCCCGCTCGATCCCGAGTTCTATCTGGGCAGGATCAACGCGGACACCTTGATCGGCATGGGTTACAGGGACGCACGGAAGTACCTGGACTCGATGACCAGCGGCGGCTTGGCGAAGGATTCCTCGTGCACGGCCATGACGGAGCCTCCTGCCGGCGTCCGTTTCAACGACACTCTCCGCGGTGAAGCAGACGGCGAACCGCTGACGCTGACCGCCACCGTGGTGCTGCCATCCGCCGACGCCGGAGCCGCGCCTCAGGTGTCCGGTTTCCTCGACCACGGGCCATTCGGACCCCGGTTGTTCCTCGCGGGCGGGCGCGTTGAAACCCAGGGGGAAACCGTCAGTTACCGTGCGCACGTGAGGCTCGACGGCGGCTGGCAGGACGTGTCGGTGACCCGCACCTTCCACGATGACCCCGGACCCGACGCGTGGTCCGATTCCCGCCGAGCCCGGTTGGTGGTGGAGGGGCGGCTGGATACCGAAGTCCGCATGAGCCTGGGCGATGCCGCAGGGCTGATCGCCTCCGTGGAACCCGTGGGCGCCCACGGCTTCCTCGACCGGACCAAGGCGGCGGAGACCTTCGTAGCCAACGGGCTTCGGGAGCTCCTGCGGCGGTACTGACTAGCAGCGATTTCCACATGTGACCCAGCTCATTACCGGCGGGTAACCATCAGGGAACAGGCGCCTGCGAAATGGCAACAACAGGGAAACACCACCGAAAAACCCAACGCCTACGCTGGGGACAGGCACGTACCCACAGGTCAATCCAGCGAAGGGACCCACCATGTCCATCACCCCGTCCGCAGACTCCGTCCACCTCGTCATCGCAGGAGCCGGGCCCGCAGCCCAGGCCCTCATTCGTCGGCTGGCGGGGGTAAGCACACCTTCGCAGCAGCCGGGAACCGCAGCCTTCCACGGCACCATCACCGTTCTGAGCAACCGCGACGATTGTTCCGATGCGCTCCTGGAACTTGCTGTGCTCCCCCAGGTTTCCGTTCGCTTCGGCCAGGCCGCGAGTTTCATTGACGCCCAGGCACGCACAGTGACCACCACCGAGGGCATGGAGTTCCCGTACGACCAATTGGTTATCGCCACCGGCTCCGCGCCGATGTTTCCGCCGGTCCAGGGCGCTGCGCGCGGCTTGAGCTACTCCACCATCGACGATGCTGAGCAGATCGGCACCGCGGTCAACGACATTACCCGGGTCCTGGGCCGTCGCCCCCTGGGAATCCTGGTGGGCACTGGTCCCGCGGCCGGCCAGGCGGAGGCTGTGCTGCGGTCCCGCGGAGTCCGGCCAGTCCGCACCACCCTGCGCCCCGCTTCCGTCATGCCTTCCGTGGCCGGTTCGGTGTTCCCGGCCACCGGGATCGTCTTCGAAGACGGAAGCAGCATGAACGGCGACCTTGTGGTCCTCGCCGAGGAACGGCTCCCCCGCAACGAGCTCGCCGAAAGCGCCGGCCTGCAAACAGCTCCCGACGGCGGCATCCGGGTAGGGCGCGACTTCACCACTTCCGTGCCGGGCATCTGGGCGATCGGCGACGCCGCCTCCTGGGACGGCATGCGCTTGGGGCTCGTCTTGTCTTCCGATGCGGCAGCGGCCCATTGCGCCGCCCGGCTTGAAGAAGACGCCAGGTTCCGCGCTCCGAGGGCTGGGCGGACCGCCGTCGCCGCTGCCTGACACTGGCCCGACACTTGGTATCCCCCCGTTTCAGGACAGCCTCCACGGCGGTCCGGCAGTGTGGCAAGATGGTCATTTGACGAGCCGCGACCCATGCGGCGCGAAGCCACCGGGCCCGCCACGGAAGGACCTCCATGAGCAACGAAGCCTCTACCGCACTGGACAATAGTGCAAGCATCGCTTCCTACATCGACCACACTCTCCTCAAGCCGGAGGCCAGCGAGGCCGAGGTGCGCCAGGTCTGTGCGGAGGCCGCCGAGTACAAGTTCAAATCGGTGTGCGTCAATCCGATTTGGGTCAAGACTGTCACGAAGGCACTCAAGGGTTCCGGCGTGCTCACCTGCTCGGTGGTTGGCTTCCCGCTGGGTGCTACCCCCAGCGACGTCAAGGCTTTTGAAGCCCGCGGTGCCGTGCTGGACGGAGCAGATGAAATCGACATGGTGATCAACATCGCCGCAGCCCGGGCCGGGGACAAGGGCGCATTGGTGGATGACATCACAGCGGTGGCGGAGGCGGTCCACGCGGGCGGGGCCATCCTGAAGGTCATCATCGAGACCGCGCTGCTGAATGACGAGCAAAAGGTCCTGGCTTGCGAGGCTTCCGTGGAGGCCGGGGCGGACTTCGTCAAGACATCAACCGGCTTCAACGGTGGCGGCGCAACGGCCGAGGACGTTGCCCTCATGCGCAAGACAGTGGGCCCTGACATCGGGGTCAAGGCCTCCGGCGGAGTGCGTTCCCTGGCTGATGCACAGGCTATGATTGCTGCTGGTGCAACACGTATCGGTGCGAGCTCCGGGATTGCCATCGTCAAGGGTGAACAAGGTTCATCCGCGTACTGAATAGCCCCGCAGCCGCCAAAGTTTTTGAGCCCCTAGGGGCCGAGGAGGAAAGCATGTCCCAGAACGCCAGCAAGCCCATCGAAAAAGAGAACAACCTGGGCCAGAGCATTTTGATCTTCGCGGTCATCATGGTCCTATTCCTCGGGGCGATGTATTCGCTGTCCTTCCTGACGCTTAGCAACCCGTGGCCCATGGCCGTGTGCCTCGGCCTCTTTGCCCTTGCATTCTGGATTCCGCAAACCATCCTCGGCCGCTCCAACTCGGCCGGCGAAAGCTAAGACTTAACCCCAATTACTGTGGCCCCGGACCTGGTCCGGGGCCACAGTGATTTAAGTGTGGTTCCGCCACTTTTGACCTCCTTTCAACGCGAACGACGGCGACTCGCCCCGAGGAACCGCCGAAAGGGCGTGTCGCCGTCGTTGTCCCACCAAGAAGGTCAGAGGGATTTTTACCCAAATTGGGAGCTCGCAGCCGATACCAACGTGGCAATCCTGCGCACGCAGAGCGGACGCAATCCTTTCGACAAACGTTTAGCAGACCTCGTCGGAGAATTGTCCATGCGCAGCGAAGAATTCCGAACCCGCTGGCGAACTCGCCTACGAATCCATGGACCTTGCTGAAGACCCTGGCTTCAAACTTACGGTCTACCCGGCAGTACCTGGATCCCCGTCCGATGAACGCCTCCGCTTGCTTGCCAGTTGGGCCGCTACCGAGAGAATCCAGGATCTCGCCGGTACAACCCAGCCACTTGGGGTCGACCAGCCTTGAACAAGCAGCCGGGCCCCCATTGGCGATTTCCCACAGATGGATCGCAAACCAAGTAGTACCACTCGTTTTTGTTGGGAAAGACGGGTAGCACCACTCGTTGTTAGTTAAAGACTGCCCATGCCAGCATTTGGTCATCAAATGAATGGGCAGTCCAAGCAGGATTGGTATTTCCGAATTCCTTGCCGCCGTCGCCTATTCCGGGGAATACCAATTAACAAGGAGTCTCACCATGCGTAAATTGAGCAAAAAGGGAAAAGTATACGCGGTAGCAGCATCCGTTGCGCTCGTAGCGGCAAGCGGCGGAGCAGCCTTCGCATACTGGACCAACACCGGTAGCGGTGTCGCCTCCGGAGCAACAGGCACAAATCTCCCGATCACTGTCGTGCAGACCAGCTCCGTCACCGATCTAAAGCCGGGCGGCGCACCTCAGGTCTTGAGCGGCAACTTCAACAACGGCAACACCAGCCCGGTTTATGTTGCCAGCGTGACGGCAAGCATCGCGAGCGTCACCCAGGCCGCTGGTGCAGTCGGGGCCTGCGACGCGACCGACTTCACCCTCGCCTCACCGACAGTGACCGTCGCCCACGAAGTGGCCAGCGGTACGGGTGTGGGCAGTTGGGGCGGTGCGACGCTCGCGTTCAACGACAAGCCCGGCACCAACCAGGACGGCTGCAAGGGCGCCACCGTCAACCTCACCTACACCAGCAACTAGCCATTGAGCTGGTGGGCCCGCAACGGCCCACCAGCTTGTGCTGTCCTAACAGAGACGCAGAACAAACCCAGAGGAGGAACCGGTGCCACGCATTCCGGAGTTATTCCGATCGCCGATCCGCACCGTTCGCACGGGAGCCAAAATGCTCCTGGCAGGCCTCCTTTTGACGATCCTCACATCGGGCGTCGTGCTTGCCGCCGGTACTAATGGCAACGGCAACCAAAACCCGCCAAAAGGCATCACGCTGCAGCTTGCACCCACCAGCAGGTCCGTCACACAGGGAACCTCGGCAAGCTACAACGTCATGGTCCAGCCCACAGGCGGGTTTGCTGGCAACGTCTCACTGTCAATCTCGGGACTGCCGGCAGGCGCCACGGCAGCGTTTTCGCCTGCAGTCCTCGCCCCCGGGCCAGGGTCGGCGTCAGCGGACCTCAACGTCTCCACTACATCCGCCACACCTCTTGGAACCTACTCCCTGAGCCTCAAGGGCACCAGCGGGACGGTACAGTCCGCCGTCGTCGTCGTTTCCTTGACGGTGACCGCCGGGCAGCACCAACCGTTCACCATCTCAGGCGGTCCCGCCGGACTCCTGACGCCAGGCTCGGCCGTGTCGATTGATCTTCAGTTGGCAAACCCTGGTAATTCCAGCCTCAACGTCACCGGCCTGACTGTTTCGGTCACGGGAGTTACCCGGACCGCACAAGCCGTGGCGAACAACCGGCCCTGCAATCCTTCGGACTACGTCATCACCCAATTCAGCGGCAGTTATCCGATCTCTGCCCCGCCAGGCAATTCCTCGCTCTCGACGAGCGGCATCCCGGCGGCTCGGTGGCCACAGATAAGAATGCTGGACACCTCGCTCAACCAGGACGGTTGCAAAGGCGCAACCATCCAGCTTTCCTACTCCGGAACGGGACAGGGCAACTGAAATGCGGGCAGCTGACATGAAAGCGAACAGGTGGATGAAGACCGGCTCCTTGGCGGCAGCCAAAGCGGCCGTGACGGCTGCCCTGCTGAGCCTGTTGTTGGGAGTCGGATCGGCCTACGCCTATTGGTCAACCATCGGGATCGGCAGCGGCTCGGCCGCCAACGGCACCATGCAGACGGTGACCGTGGACGCTTTGGTGGCCGGTGACAGTCCCGCAACCACCCTTGTCCCGGGAGGTACCGCGGACGTCATCGTGCGGGCGAGCAATCCAAATGCCTTCACGGTGCAGGTGTACAGTTTCACCGCCAACGGAGCCGCTACCGCGGATTCATCCCACCCGCTGTGCACCACCACGGGCGTGACGTTCAACGCCCCGGCCGCGCCTCTCACGCCGACGGTGTCCATACCAGCGAACACTTCCGTTCTGATCACCCTGCCCGCAGCCGCATCGATGTCGACGGCTTCGCAATCCAGCTGCCAGGGCGCCGTATTCCACCTTCCAGTGACGATGGCGGTCCGCAAATGAACAGGCCCAAGCACTCTGCAGGACTCGGATCCAGGTATGCACTCCGCCGTCGCGTGACGTGGACGCTATTGGCAGTCCTGTTCATTTCCTGGGGCGGCCCGGCGGCCAGCGCCTTCTGGCAATCGCTGAGCAGCAGCAATTTCGGCGCGGCCAAAGCAGACACCATGCCGCAGGGCGGCGCTCCGGTGGCCTCACTGAACGGTACAAATACCACGGTCAACTGGGCGGCCGTGGCCACACCGGGCGGACACGCAGTAGCGGGCTACACCGTGGCCCGCTACTCGTCGCCCTCCGGCGGTACCAAAATCGCCGCTGGAGGAGGCTGCGCAGGAACGGTGTCCGGCCTCAGCTGCGTAGAACAAAACCTGCCCGGCGGGACCTGGTATTACACAGTCACACCAGTCATCTCTTTGTGGACAGGTGCGGAGAGTGTACGGAGCGCAGGCGTAACTGTTGATACGACTCCGCCCACCGTCGGCGTGACTTCAATTTCCCCGGCGCCGAATGGCGCGGGCTTCAACCGCACCAGTACTGTCACCGTCAACCTCGCCGCCGTTGACAATACAGGCGGTTCCGGTGTTGCAAACATCAAGTACTCGGTCGACGGCGGCACCACTGTGACGGTCAACGCGGCCACAGCCGCGGTGAATGTCAGCGGCGGCGACGGCACCCACACGGTGTCCTACTTCGCCACGGACGTCGCGGGGAACGCCAGCACACCGCAGACCCAAACCGTCAAGATCGATACCATTTTGCCCGTCGTCGGGGTCACCTCAATCTCGCCAACGCCAAACTCCCGGGGCTATTACGCCACCAGCCCGGTGACAGTGAACCTCGGTGCGACGGACGTCGGCGGTTCGGGCGTAGCATCCATCACCTACCAGGTGGACACCGGCACCCAAGTCACCGTCGCCGGCGCAACCGCCTCCGTGAGCGTCACGGGGGAGGCCGCCCACAACATTTCCTACTTCGCTACCGATGCGGCCGGCAACTCCAGTGGCAGCCAAACGCAGGCCATAGCCATCGACTTTCCCCCGACGGTCAGCTCCGTTACCTTAGGCAGCGGCGGCGCCACCGCAAAGAAGGCCGACGCGGGAGACACGCTCACCATCGTCTTTTCGACGGACATGGACCCACACACTCTGTGCAGCGGCTGGAACTCCTCGTCCCCCAACCAGACCGTGGACGGGACCGCTAGTATCGGCACGGACGAAGTACTGAGATTCACCAGCACGGGCAGCACAACCTGCACGGCACCGTCATTCGGCAGCGTGGCCCTTGTCGCCGTCTACAACACCAGCACCACGTCGCCCCTGAACTTCACAGCGTCCACCATGGCCTGGACCCAGTCCACCGGGACACTTGTCATCACCCTCGGCGGGAGCGCTTCGGGGGGCGGTGTCGCAGGAACGAACGTCCAACAGAAAACGCCGACCTACACCCCCTCGTCAGGCGCTGCGGATAAGGCAGGCAACCCTCTGACCGGGACCTTCACGGCTAGCTCTCCCTCGAAGTTCTGAGATCCACCGTCAGCCGCCCAGGCCCAGCACGAGGGCCTGGACGGCTGGCCACTGGTTCCGGACCAGTGTCCAGGCCGCCAAGGCAAGGCCAACCATGGCGTAGCCGCCCACCGGAATCAGGACCAGCCACTCCCGCCGCGAACCGGCCTTGCCTAGCAGCGGAATGGAGAATGCGCCATTGGCCCGCCAGATCCCGCTGACCAAGGGCAGTTTGCGCCAGAACTTCGGCGGCTTGATGACGATCGGCCACAGCAGCGGCACTCCTCCGGTGGTGATCATGTCACCCACAATGTGGACCGTGACGCCGGTCAGCATGGACAAGGGCAGCCAGCTCCACTGATGCGGAGCGAACCACGTGACCAGACCGGCCATGGCTAGGCCGAAAACCCAGTTGGCGATCCAGCCGGTATTCGGGAACAGCTTGAGGGCCTTCGCTGCCAGGTTGATCATGAACATACATAACAGCCCGGCGCCCACGGATAACCGGCCCACGGGTGTATCCAGCTGGAACTGGGCAGCCATGGCCGCGAGCACCACAAAGGCCGAAGCGCCCAAAAGTGAATGGGTTCCCTGCCGGTGCCCTCCGCTGGCCTTCTCAATCCCGACGGCGATCACGTTGGACAGCGGCGGCAGCGAGTGGGCAATGGTGCTGGCACGGTGGTCCCAATCGCACACCAAGGCAGTCCCCGCCGTCGTCATCGCTCCAATGAGGATTCCGGTGGCGTCCAAGGGGTACCAGCCCAAGGCGTACGGGCCGGTTGACGCAATAGCTATCCACGCCGCGGCCCCGGACGCGGCGTGGTGTCCTCCCATCATCGCTTTAGCCTGCGGTCTGCGAAGCGGGCGAAGCCGCGAAGATAGCTTCAATCACGGTGTTGGCCCACTCCAGGATCTCGGCGTCCTGCAGGTCCCGGCCACCGATCCTCGCCGTCTTGGGCTTGGGGATCAGCACGGCGTCGAGGGCCGGCTTGGTCTGCGAGCCCGGGTACATGCGGTTAAGGCGCATGACTTTGGACTCGGGCAGCTGGGCGGGCGAGAAGCGGATGAAGTTGCCTTGGAGCGCGATGTCGGACAGCCCGGCTTCGCGGGCCCCCACCCGGAAGCGGGCGACGGCGATCAAGTTCTTCGCGGGCAGCGGCGGCTCACCGTAACGGTCCACGAGTTCCGCCAGGACCTCGTCGATGGCCTCGTTGGTGATGGCTGCGGCCAGCTTCCGGTAGGCCTCGAGGCGCAGGCGCTCTCCCGGCACGTAGTCGTGCGGCAAGTGCGCGTTGACGGGCAACTCGATCTTCATGTCGGCGGCCTTCTCTTCGGCCTCCCCGCGGTACTCGGCCACGGCTTCACCGACAAGGCGGATGTAGAGATCGAAGCCAACGCCCTGGATGTGTCCGGACTGTTCTCCGCCCAGCAGGTTGCCTGCGCCGCGGATTTCGAGGTCCTTCATGGCCAACTGCATGCCTGCGCCGAGTTCGTTGTGGGCGGCGACGGCTTTGAGCCGTTCGAGGGCCACCTCGCCCAAGGGCTTCTCCGAGGGGTACAGGAAGTAGGCGTAGGCGCGTTCGCGGCCCCGGCCCACCCTGCCACGTAACTGATGGAGCTGGGAGAGGCCATACTTGTCCGCACCGTCCACAATCAGGGTGTTGGCATTGGAAATATCCAGGCCGGTCTCAATGATGGTGGTGCAGACAAGGACGTCAAAGCGCTTCTCCCAGAAGTCCACGATGATCTTTTCCAGGCGGCTCTCGGACATTTGCCCGTGCGCCACTTCCACCCGGGCTTCGGGGACCAGTTCCCGGATCTGGGCGGCGATGCGTTCAATCGAGGACACGCGGTTGTGGACGAAGAACACCTGGCCTTCGCGCATGAGTTCGCGCCGGATCGCCGCCGAGGTCTGCTTATTGGTGAACGGCCCCACGTACGTCAGCACCGGGTGCCGCTCCTCCGGCGGTGTGGCCAGCGTGGACGTTTCGCGGATACCTGTCAGCGACATCTCGAGCGTCCGCGGGATCGGCGTCGCACTCATGGCGAGGACGTCCACATTGGTGCGCATCTTCTTGAGGGCTTCCTTGTGCTCCACCCCGAAGCGCTGCTCCTCATCGACGATCACCAAGCCAAGGTCCTTGAACTCGAAGTCCTTGGACAGCAGGCGGTGCGTGCCGATGACCACATCCACGGAGCCGTTCTTGACCCCCTCTATGGTTTCCTTGGCTTCCTTCGCACCTTGGAACCGGGACAACGGCTTGACGCGCAGGGGGAATCCGGAGAAGCGCTCGGTGAACGTTTCATAGTGCTGCTGGGCGAGCAGCGTGGTGGGAACCAGGACTGCAACCTGCTTGCCGTCCTGCACGGCCTTGAACGCGGCGCGGACGGCGATCTCGGTCTTTCCATACCCGACGTCGCCCGAGACCAGGCGGTCCATCGGGATCTCGCGCTCCATGTCGGCCTTGACCTCGTTGATGGTGGTGAGCTGGTCCGGCGTCTCCACATACGGGAACGCCTCCTCCAGCTCCCGCTGCCACGGGGTGTCCGGCGCGAAGGCATGTCCGCGCGACGCCATGCGTGCCGAGTACAGCCGGATGAGTTCCCCCGCGATTTCCTTGACGGCTTTGCGAGCCTTCGACTT
This sequence comes from Arthrobacter sp. MMS18-M83, assembly GCF_026683955.1. Taxonomy (NCBI): domain Bacteria; kingdom Bacillati; phylum Actinomycetota; class Actinomycetes; order Micrococcales; family Micrococcaceae; genus Arthrobacter; species Arthrobacter sp. MMS18-M83. The sequence goes on from NZ_CP113343.1 coordinate 1,191,870, forward strand.
GGTGCTCGCCCAGTCCGCCCCGCCCATCTTGCTCAACGACGGCGTGTCTCCGCCAACGTAGCGGGTCACCTGGTCCAGCTGGTCCGTCGGGACGAAAAGCCGGTCGCCGGGGGCGCCGCGCTTGGACGCCGCGTACTCGAGCACGAGGTATTCCCGGAGACCTGCATCTCCCCCGGAGGGACCTGCAGAGGACCCCGCCACCTTGCGCTGGATCAGCTCCACGAACTTCCCGATTCCGTGCTGTTCGTGGACCACGAAATCGCCGGCGTGCAACTGGAGGGGATCGACGGCATTGCGCCGCTTGGAGGGCATGCGCCGCATGTCCTTCGTGGACCCGGCCGATGTGCGGCCCAGGAGGTCCGCTTCCGTAAGCAGCCCTAGCTTGAGGCCGTCCAGGACAAAACCGCGGCCGACGGCGGCCGTAGTCACCTCAATGATGCCTGCCTGGGGTTCGTGCGCCAGGGATTCGACGCGGGAACACGGAATGTCTGCATCATGGAACAACTCGGCGAGGCGCTGGGCCGGGCCCGGTCCGTCCGTGGCCACCACAATGCGCCACTGGTCGCGCACGTGGGACCCGATGAATTCGAGCATCTCCGCGACGTCGCCTTGGTAGCCGCGCGGTTCGCGGGCGTGCAGGTTCAAGACGTCGATGTCGAGAACCAGCTCTTCGTCCGTCGCCAAGGACGTAATGGACCACCAGGAGACGGAGTGGGCCAGAGCCGCACTCCGGGTGTCCGTCAAAGACTGGAAGCTGGCCGCGTGCAGATCCGTCGCGGCCTGCGAGGCCAGATCGAGAGGCGCGGTCCCGCCGTCGGACGCTGTGGACCATGCCGCCTCAAGGAACTCCTCGTTGGTGGCCGCGAGGTCGTGCGCGCGGGTACGGACCTTCTCCGGTTCGATGACCACACCGATCGAGCCGGCGGGCAACTGGTCCACGAAAGGCACCATCGCGTCCACGAGGACGGGGGCCAATGACTCCATGCCCTCGACGGCGATGCCGCCTGCGATCTTTTCCAGCATGTCCGCGGCTGCCGGCATGTCAGCCTTGAGCCTGGCGGCCCGGGACATGACGGACGGCGTTATGAGGATTTCCCGGCACGGCGGGGCGTGCAGTTCGGTGGGGTGGTGCACGGCCGGACCGGAGAGCGAACGCTGGTCGGCCACAGCGAACCAGCGCATTTGGTCCACCTCGTCACCGAAGAATTCCACCCTGATCGGGTGGTCCTCGGTAGGCGGAAAAACGTCCAAAATACCGCCCCTGACGGCGAATTCACCCCGGTGGGTAACCATGTCCACGCGCGAATAGGCAGCGTCGGCAAGGCGCCGTACCACGTCGCTGAAGGGCATTTCCTGCCCTACCCTCAACGTCACCGGAACCAGTTCCCCCAGGCCCGCCACGACCGGCTGGACCACAGCGCGAACCGGCGCCACGACCACCCGCAGGGGACCCGCCGTCGAGGTTTCCGGGTGGGCCAAACGGCGCAGGACTGAGAGCCTGCGGCCCACCGTGTCCGAGCGGGGCGAGAGCCTTTCGTGTGGCAAGGTCTCCCAGCTGGGGAAGGCCACCACCGAATCCGCCGGAAGATAGGCCGCCAGTGCCGCCGTCAGATCCTCGGCTTCGCGTCCCGTGGCCGTCACAGCCAAAACCACCGCGCTGTCTTCAAAGCCTTGGGAGGCGAGGCCATCGGCCATTTCCGCCAGGAGCGCCGCCCTCAAGCCTGCGGGGGCGCTGATCTGGTAGTCAGAGCTGCGTTCGGTGAAGGCCCGCGAAGCCTCGGGCCTGACCCGCGCGAACGTCCGGTCCTCGCCCAGGGCACGCCGCAATCCGTCGAGGGATGCGACAGCGCCGGGGTGGCTGATTCCGGAGTTAACCGTTGACGGATGGCCTTTAGGGCTCATGGATGGCACTCCTCGGAAGAGGGAAGTCGGATGGGGGAAGGCAACACGAAAACCCGAAATTCTCTCGAATCCCGGGGCGTTCCTAGCCTACCTCGCCCACACCGTAGGATGTTTGGGAGCCGCAAGAGCTTTCAACCGAGATATTCACGGAGGACCCCCATGGCCCTGAACGCATCCACCACCCTGCCCTACGGCGTCGACCGCGTAGCCGCTACTTTCATCGACGAAGACTTCCTGCGCCATACGAGCGAGTATGTCGGCGGCACTTTGGAATCATTCCAGATCGACGGCGATGTCGCCGGCGCCTTCACCACCATCACGGTCCGCACCCTGCCCACCACGCGCCTCCCGGAGATCGCCCGCAAGTTCGTGGGCGAGAAGCTCACCGTCACCCAGACCGAGAAGTGGGATGCCCCGACGGCCGATGGCTCCCGGACCAGCAACATCTCCTTGAAGATCTCCGGCGCCCCGCTCGATGTCACCGCGGTGCAGAACCTGGTGGCCGACGGCGGCAACACCCGCGTCGAGCTCGAAGGTGCCGTCACGTCGTCGGTTCCGTTCCTCGGCGGCAAGATAGCCGAAGCGGCCGAACCGATGGTTGGCAAGGCCTTGAACATCCAGTCCCAGCAGGCGCAGGCCTGGCTCGAAAGCCACTAGCGTGAAGCTGGCAGCCGGGCTCTCCATTGTGCTGATCGTCGCGGGGGCGTGGTCCCTGATCGTTTGGCCGCAGTTCCTGCGCCGCGTCACGGCAGACCCGCGTGCCCGCGACGCCAACGGGAAAGCCACGAAGTTCCTCACGGTCCATGTCGTCCTGGTCACCATCTCCATGGTGCTTGGACTCGCGACGGCGGTCATCGGAGTAGCGGGCCTGCTCGCCTAACGCCCCTCCGAGCCCAACTAGCTCGCATTTGTTGTCGTTATAAGCCCTTGTCATGTCTCGGGACCTCGTGGACAGTTCATGTCTCATGACCTTGTGGACGGTTGATGTCTCATGATTTCGTGGACACTTCGTCCGTGGGTGGTTTGAGGCGCGGGTAGCGTGTCCGTTTCCGGCGTGCTCCGGCGGGGTCTGCTGCGATGCCTGAGGGTTTGCCGTTGCCGACGTAGCGGGTGCCTTTGACAGGCAGGGGGTGGGTGGTGATCTCGGTGCCGCGGGTGTCGAAGAACATGATCTCGGCGTGGTCGTAAACGATGTGCACGGTGCTCCCGGCCAGGTCCTGGCCGATGTTGAACGCGGTTCCCAGCACGGTAACGCGGCCGTCGTTCCTGACGAGCCGTTGCGTGCTCCGTGCCGGTGCCGGGACGGTCATGGCGGGTTCCGGGAGGGCCGGTGCGGGTGTTTTCGGGGTCGCGTCCCAGGCTTCCTGCGGGGTCAGGGCCCCGGGCAGGGCCTGGTGTTCGCGTTCGGTGTTGTAGTAGTGGTCGAAGGTATCGATCTGGGCTTGCAGGACGGGAATCGACGGGGCCGGCGGCTGGCGGTGCAGGTACTGGTGCAGGGTGCGGTGGAAGCGTTCGTTCTTGCCCTGGGTGGTGGGTTTGCCCGGTCTGCCGGTGATCGGTTCCACACCGTGGGATTTGAGGAACTCCACGAGTGCGCCGGTGCGTCCGCGGCGGGTCGGGTTCAGGGCCGCGCCGTTGTCGGAGAGGAATTTCTCCGGCACGCCGTGGCGTTCGATGGCCAGGGCGACGACGGCGATCGCGGCCTCGCTCGTTTCCCCGGTGGCCGCCAGGGAGGCCAGGGCCAGGCGGGAGTGGTCATCGAGGAGCTGGAAGACCGCCACGGTCTTCCCGTCGGCCAGCCGCCACTCGGTCGCGTCGATCTGCCAGCACGCGTTCGGTTGCGGGTAGACGAACCGCTGGTAGGCGCTGCGGGGCTTCTTCCGCGGCTCGGGCACCACGACACCGGCCCGGTCGAAGATCCTGGCCACCGTCGCCCGGGACGGCGGGGCGAAGCCTTGCCGGGACAGCTTTGCGATTACCGACAACGGGCCGTGATCCAGCCCCTTGGCCTCAAGATCCGCCCGGGTGGCCAGCAGGAGTTCGACCATCGCCGGTGCCGTGGCTTTCGGGCTGGTCAACGGCACCGGGCGCTTGATCTCCAGGGCCTTCACCGGCCCGACGCGTCCGGCCGCCGTGCGGACCTTGTAGAACCAGGCACGCGAGACACCGTGTTCGGTGCAGAACGCGCTCACGGCACCGCGTGGCGCATCGGCCGGCCACGTAGCAACGGCATGACGGACACTGATCTTCGGGGCGGGTTTGCTCATGAACCAGAGCAAACCCGCCCCGTCTGTCTACGAGGTCCTGAGACACACTGTCCACGAAGTCATGAGACATAAGTGTCCATTAAGTCATGAGACTCCACAGTCGTTATAAGCCCTTATAACGACAACAAATGCGAGCCAGTTGGGGGGCTTCGGCTAAAATGGAGTTCAGGTGCGCCGGGAAGTCTGGTCGGCAATAGTTTTGTCGACCGAGCTTCCCAACCTCCACAGGAGCCACCATGGCGAATCGCCCACTCCCTGCTGCCTCTTCCAGGGTTTTCAGCCGCTCCAGCTTCCCCGAGTACCAGCGGGTCCTGGCCATCCTTCGCACCGAAACCGTTGGTGGCGCGCTCCTGCTAGCCGCCACGGTGGCCGCCCTCGTCTGGGCCAATTCGCCACTTGCCGATGGCTACTTCGCCCTGCGCGATGTCAAGATCGGCTACGCCCCATGGCATCTGGAGCTGAGCCTGGGCCACTGGGCGTCTGACGGACTCCTGGCCGTGTTCTTCTTCATCGCCGGACTGGAGCTGAAGCGCGAATTCTTGGCCGGGGAATTGCGAAGGCCTGCAAAAGCGATCGTCCCAGTAGCGGCGGCTGTGGGCGGAGTGGCCCTTCCCGCTCTCATTTACGTGCTCCTCAATCTCGGCTCGGGCGCGGAAACGCTCAAGGGCTGGGCCATCCCTACTGCCACGGACATCGCCTTCGCCTTGGCCGTCCTTGCCGTCATCAATACGCATCTGCCAGCGGCCTTGCGAACCTTCTTGCTGACGCTGGCCGTGGTGGACGACTTGATCGCCATCGGCATCATCGCGTTTTTCTATTCGGGCGGCCTCGAGCCCCTCATGCTGCTGGCCGCCGCCGTGCCGCTTGCCCTCTTTGCCTTCCTCGTGAACAAGCCTGTCCAGAAGCGCGTCCGCAGTTGGTACCTGCTGCTCCCCCTTGCCGCGGCCACCTGGGCCATGGTCCATGCTTCGGGAATCCACGCCACCGTGGCCGGGGTCCTGCTAGCCTTCGCCGTACCGGTGAGGGCCTCAGGAAAGGAGGGCGAGCCCGCGGCCGGACTCGCGGAAACCTTCGAGCACAGGCTGCGTCCCTTGTCGGCAGGCTTTGCCGTGCCCGTGTTCGCCTTCTTTTCTGCTGGCGTGGCGCTGGGCGGCGGCGAGGGACTGGGCGCTGCCTTGCGCGATCCGGTGGCGGTGGGCATCGTGCTGGCCCTTGTAGTGGGCAAGACGGCGGGCGTCTTCTGCACCACATTCCTCATCACCAAGACCACCCGCGCGCGCCTTGACGACGGCCTCGCGTGGATCGACGTCGCAGGGCTGGCCACGCTGGCGGGTGTCGGTTTCACCGTTTCGCTCCTGATCGCCGAGCTCGGCTTCGGTACCGATTCCCCGCACGATGACCACGCGAAAGTGGCCATACTGGCCGGTTCCCTGGTCGCGGCGGTGCTTGCCGCCGTCGTGCTCAAAGCCCGTAACCGGCACTACCGCCGCGTGGCGCGGGAGGAACAGGCGGACGACGACGGCGACGGCGTGCCGGACGCCTTTACCCGCGCCCAAGACGCCCGGTCCGCAAACGAGTAGCCGATATTTCAAATGGAGTAATGAGGCTTCCAAGTAGGGTGGTTGGCACGCTATTTGAGCGGTATCGGCAGGAATACCTTGCTGATATGGACGCGAATAGTATGGAACGAGTGTGGCATGGGGCCCACAGGAAAGCCCAAGAGAAGAACTGGTCATTGATCTTTGTTTGGGCGATTCTCGGTCTCATGTCGATTTCGGTGCTCATCGCAGCGGTACCCAAATGATGCGATGACTAGGCCAACGGTACAAAAAAGCTCGGGCCGGTTTTAGCGGGTCCGAGCTTTTCTTTGTCTCCTGCATTTCCAAGGTTGCGCGGCCATGCCCAGCCGCTATCGCCGAGCTTGACTGCGTTATGGCCTTCGGCCTTTAGTGCATCGCGCCCATGGAGGCGGAAAGAATCGTCACCGCGACGAGCGCGAGCAACAATCCCACAACCACAAATTCCGCCCTGCGGACCCGATGCTGGCTCCGGCGCCATTCGCGCCTGCTCTCCAAGGTGATCATGGTCCGAGGCTAAATCCGGGCCACGAGTCCAAAATAGAGTGGACGCTACTCGACCTGGGCCCAGCCGCGCTAGAGAACCCGGGACACCTCTTGGCCTGCCTCAGCCTGGCGTAGCGCGTCTTCCGCAGCCACCCACGCGAGCATGGCGCACTTTACCCGGGCCGGATACTTGGCAACCCCGGCCAGCGCGGCAGCATCCTGTAGGAGTTCCTCATCCGCTTCCAGCTTGCCGCGCGAGCGCATCAATTCGCGAAAATGATCAATGGTCCTTCGAAGGGACGCCGCGGACATTCCTGGTGCCATTTCACTGAGTATGGAGGCTGACGCCATCGAAATGGCACAGCCATCGCCACTCCAGTGGATTTCAGTGACGCCCAGTCCGTCTCCGGCAGCACCGACACTGAGCCGCAGGGTGATTTCGTCCCCGCAGATGGGATTGAGCTGGTGACTCTGCCCCGTGCCGGCCGTACCCATCGCGGCGGCCGGCAGTTCAGCCAGGTCTCCCCCGCTGCGGGTCTTGGAGTGCTCCAGGATCAGCTGTTGGTACAAGGAGTCCAGACCACTCATGACTTGGCTCCAGGCGCCGCTACCCCGAAGTATGGGCGAATCCCGGCAACCGCCCCAATCAACAGGTCTACTTCCTCGGATGTGGTGTACAGGTAAGTACTGGCCCTGGTAGAGGCAGTCAGGCCTAGCCTGCGGTGCAGGGGCTGCGCACAATGGTGGCCGACCCGGACTGCGATGCCCAGATTATCGAGGTACTGCCCCACATCGTGGGCGTGCACTCCTGCGACGTCGAACGCGGCAAGCCCGGTCCGTTCTTCTCCTGGCCCTGGTCCCAGCACGCGCACGCCGTCGATGGCGCTGAGGCCCGTGACAAGCCTTTGGCCAAGCTCCGCCTCACGAAGGGCCACCCGCTGCATCCCTGTTTCAGCGAGGTAGTTCACCGCCGCGGCCAGGGCCACAGCCTGCGAAATGGGCTGCGTTCCGGCCTCGAAACGCTGGGGCGCGGGCAAGTACTGGGCTTGTTCCATCGTCACCGTGGTGATCATGGAACCACCAGTCAGGAACGGTGGCATCGCGTTGAGCAGCTCGCTGCGGCCGTAGACCGCGCCGATTCCCGTAGGTCCCAGCATTTTGTGGCCGGAAAACACGGCGAAGTCAACGTCCAAGGCCTTGAAATCCAAGGGGAGGTGCGGCGCGGACTGGCAGGCGTCCAGGACCACCAAGGCACCCACTTCCCGCGCCATCCGGACCAATACGTCCACCGGGTTGATGTTGCCGAGCACGTTGGAAGTGTGGGTGAAGGCCAGGATCCTGGTGCGCGCGGTAACCAGGCGCGATGCTTCCTCAAGCCTCAGCACACCGGCGTCGTCAATGGGAATGTACCTGAGGGTGGCGCCGGTGCGCCGGCACAGTTCCTGCCATGGGATCAGGTTGGCGTGGTGTTCCATTTCGGTGACAAGCACTTCGTCGCCCGGCTTGAGGGCAAAGGGCCCGGCTTCCGCACCCGACCGGCCCACGCTGGCGTTCGAAAACGAGTAGGCCAGTAGGTTCAGCCCTGCGGTGGCATTAGTCGTCCAGATCAGCTCATCATCCTGCACGCCCACAAAACGTGCCACGGTAGCCCGTGCGTCTTCGAAAGCGTCCGTTGCTTCGACGGCGAGGTGATGGGCACCCCGATGGACAGCGGAGTTTCGCTGCTCGTAGAATTCCTGCTCCGCCTCCAGCACACTTCGAGGGTTCTGCGAAGTGGCACCCGAATCCAGATAGACCAGGGGTTTGCCATTGATTTCCTGCTCAAGAACAGGGAAATCATTGCGGATACGACGGACTTCGTCGTCATCGAGTGCGGAAACCTGGGCATCTCCCCGCGCGGGGGTGGAAACCATCGTCAAAACCGGTGCTCCTTGTTAGGAATACGTGGCAATCGCCAGCGGCTGACCGCCAGGAGTGGCGGCGTCACCTAGTAATTGTCCCACCATTTGGCTTCGCTGCCTCATCCGCGGAGCTGCCCAGCCTACTCCTCCGGCTTCGCCAACTCGTCCCATAGCTCCGAGAGCTTCTGCCGGCGTGAGACGCCGAGCTTCCCGTAAACCCGCTGAAGGTGCGCATTGACAGTATTTACCGCGATACCCAAACGAGCGGCCACCTCCGCGCTGCTCAACCCGGAGGCGACCAAGGCAGTCACCTCGCGTTCGCGCTGGGAGAGCTTGACGATCCCTGGAAGAATAGAGGACCTGGACTCCGGACCTTCCAGTCCGAGTTCGTCGTGAGCAAACACGTCCTCTTGGTCAAAAGCCCGGTCTTGTTGCGGCGCACCCGTGCTCGCTTCTTCTTCTTCTGCACCCAGCCCTGGTCCGTGTCCCATTTCCTGTCCTCCTTCCTGTCCTGGCTGCCCTCCGGGCTCGACACTCCACACAACCTCGGACACCCCTGGACCCATCTGCCGGTAGCCTCGGCTGCCGGTACGCGCGGCCAAGCCCAGGTTCAGCATTTCGAGTGCCCGGTGTCCCTTCTTTGCAGCCGAACCCGCAAGTTGAAGGAGCTTCCTGTGTGAATGTTCCGCACCAATCAGCACTGACCGTGCTGCGGATGAATAGCTTTCAGCGAGCTGCGATGCCAGGTAATTTCCTGAACTGCGGCGCGAATCGTAGGCCGCCAGGGCGCGACGCACCTGGTTGACATCTCCCAGCAGCCAGGCAGCTGCGGCAAGTCCACCGAGGGCCGGTGGCAGAAGCCCCTCAGGATCAGCTTCGTCCAGCCGGGCCTTGGCCTGGCGGAACTGTTCACAAGCCAGTTCCAAGCTCCCCTGCCTGGCGAGCACCAGCGCCCTGTAAAGGTGGGCAGCCCCGCCGAAATAGCTCATCCGGTTGCTGTAGCTGGAACTGCCGACGCAGAACATTTCGGAGCCGCCCCATTGCCCGCGCCAGATCAAATTCGATCCGTGGATGGTCAAGACGGCGGAGAGGAAGTCCACAGGGCACCGGGGCAGCCTCCCCAAAGCTTCGAGGGCCGACGTCGAGAGAGCGACGGCGTCCGAGAACCTCCCGCTGACGGCGAGCCCTTGGGAGACAAGCGCCATCAAAAGCACCGCGGCCTGGGTAGGCGGTGGCGGATGGTTCTCCGAACGCAGTCCAGGGTCGATCAATTGGCCACGGCAAAGCCTCTGGAACAGCTCGCTACCGGCCGAAGGCCAGCTTCCGTTCTGCGCATCCAGATACAGCTGGAGGACGTCCAGTTCGTCCCGGACGGCCGTCTGGCCTAGATAGGCCGGCTCGCCCGGCTGGACCCCGACGGCGGCAGTCTCCAGCCGCCGTCGGGCATCCTGTAGAACCGACTGCAGCACATTTGCCCCCGGCGAAGTCGGCATGAGGGCACGCAGCAGGAGCCACACGGCGTGGGCGAAGTCCGCGGTCAAGACGTCAGGGGTGTTCGCGACCAAACCTTTCAGGACCGTGACAGCCCCGGGGAAATCCCTAGCGTGATACAGGGCCCTTGCCAGCTCCACTCTTGCGACCAGCCCGAGTTCCGGTGCCCGCACCGCATCCGCAGACCGCCGGGCCCGCCCGTTATCGTGAATGTCGTTCGCCGCAATCGCCACGGCCAGAAGGTCAGCGTCGGCTACCGGCAATCGGCTTTCCTGTTCGAGCTCCACCCGGCGGAACAGCGTCCAGAGCGAGTCATCCGCAACCGGTATGGAGATCTTGTAGATGCTTCGCCGAAGTTCCAAGATCCGGGCTGGCCCCAGCTGCTGCCGGGCGAGCCTCCCTTCGTTCGCGTGGCTGAGGGAAGCCGTCTCCTGGTTGTCTTTCTGGACACGGACCGTGCCGTCACCCGTGAGTGCTTCCATGGCCCGCTTTTGGCCAAGCTGTTCGAGGATGGCCATCGGTATCGGCTCCCCCGCCGCCAAAAGGTCCACAACCTGACGCTGCGGCACGGAATATCCCTCAAGTCGGTGCCGGGTCAGCTCAAGCGCCTGCGAACCATCCGGGCGGATCGGTCCGGACAGCATCCAGGAATCAGCCTGCTCCACGATCTCGCCACGCGCTGCGGCTTCGTCCAAGAGCAACTTCGCGGCCTGCAGGTTTCCTCCGGTGGCGGCATGGATGTCCCGGACCAGGCTCCGCGCGGCGTGCCCTCCGAGACGGTCATCGAGGAACTCGCGAAGCTGGTCCTGGGTGAGATCGTCCAGGGTCACCACCGAAAGCTGCCGCGAAACGACGGATTCCATCAGTTCCATTCTCAGCGGCCGGTCTGAGCGGTGGGTCGCGATCATGCGGATGTCGGGATCACCAAGGAGCTGGCTCAAGAGCCAAAGGGACATGTCGTCCAGAAAATCGATGTTGTCCAGCACCAGCAGGGCAGAGGATCCGGGTGTGGAAACGCTGCGCACCGCTTTGCGGCAAGCCGCCACGATGGAACCCGGCCACACCTTGGAGCTGGCTGGCAGGTCCGGAACAAGGGCCATGGCGATTCCAAACGGGATGTCCGCGAACGACTCGGACACGTTGCGGGCGATCACGCTGAACGACCCGCGAAGCACTGAAGCCGCTGCGTCCAAGAGGGTAGTCATTCCCGAGCCGCTCGGGCCTGAGATGACGATCCCTGCTGGTTCCGGCCCTGACAAGGCAATGACAATCTCTTGAAGCTCTGCTGCCCGAATAATCGGGGGCGAGGTGTGGGTCCCTTCAGTATCGTCCATGGTCCTGTCTTATCTTCGGGCCGCCGGACACGCGTTCCTGACGGCCGCGGCACGGACCGGTGTCATTTCAAAACGTTACCCGCGGGTTTCTGTCCTGGATTGAGTGGTAACTACTTGGTTTTCCAGGGCCACTTGCACCACATCCAGGGGCTCCACGCAGGCTTGCGAAGGGGAACCTTTGCCCGGCTTTCGAGGCCGGATGTATAGCCCCTGTTACCGTCCTGTGATCTGACTGTGTAAGCTGGTGCCGCAAGAGTAAGTTCTGGCTGGCTACTTCTGGGGAGTCGAAGCGCAGCCTTTTTTCACAACAACTCTGTCGCCACACACCATTTGGCCGTGTACGACCCTGCGGCATTTTTTGCCTGCAGATCGCCCTACCGGTTGCCTAGGTCTCGTATGTCTATGTCCCCAACAGATATGTCACCCAAAATATGAAACACCTGTTCACAGCACTCATCGCCGTGGCGCTACTGGCCTTCGGCGGGCTGGCCACCATCTCCGCCGTCCAGTCGTCACACAAATCCTCCTACCAGGCAGACGACCGGGATTCGAGCACGCCTACAAGCCCCTCGCTTTCCGCTTCCTCCGCCCCCCAGCGCATTTCGACGCCGACACCGACGCCGACGCCGAGCAATGTTCCGGCCGAGACGTCGGCCGCCACTCCCGCCCCTGCCGCCGCGGCGGCGCCGGCTCCCGCAGCAACAGCCGCTAGTGCACCCGTTGCCGCGCCTGCTCCTTTGGCTGCCACGGGCGGGAACTACCCCCTGCACACCAATATCGTGAGCACCAGCTTCTGGGTCGGCGAAATCTTCAATGCCAGCCTCTCGGACGGCTCACAAGTCTGCTCCACTTTCAATGGCCAGTGGGCACTCCAGCACACCGGCGTTAACCTCGGGACCACCCCTGCAAGCGCCAGCGGCTGCCCGGGCAGCCCCTACGGCGGTTGCGATGGTGTCACTTCCGGCACCGGCACGAGCTTCCAGTGCGTCACGGAAAAGCGCGTGGCCAGTAATGGATACTTCCCGCTGCACCAGCCCAAGCCTTTGCAGAACCCGTTCTACCTGGATCTGCCCTACGACGACGTCAATGACAGCGTCGCTTTCGCTGAGCGTTGCAACGTCATTCCGTGGGCGGCAGCAGACAACGCCGCAACGGGCGTCAACCACTGCGCGGACTCGAGCTACAGCTACATGAAGAACGCATGGGTTCAGATCACCGGCCCCAATGGCGGCGTTTGCTACGGGCAAGTTGAGGATGCGGGACCTTCCAGCGGTTCCCTCTACCACGACTCCGCCTACGTGTTCGGGGCAAACAACGCCCGTCCCGCCAACAAGCAGTTCTCCGGCGACCCGAGCCAAGGCGCAGGCATGGACGTGTCCCCTGCCCTGAACGGCTGCCTGGGCTTCGCTGAGTTGAACGGCGACAATGACCACGTATCGTGGCGCTTCGTGGATCGCGCCAGCGTGCCCGCCGGACCGTGGCTCACCGTTGTCACCACCGCGGGAGTCACCAACTAAGGAACAACCCGCTTCCACGGCCTCTTAGTCAGCGGGCCTCTTGGTCCGCAAAAAGAGGCTATCCCTGGAACGGGTGGACGCCCATGTCCCGGCTGTCATGGCTGCGTGGCATGGGCGTCCGCGTGTCCAGGACTTGTCACCTCGGCGGTCAGTAGCCCTAGCCGACCCTTGCCACCGGCGATCCGGCCGCCCCCATTTCCTGGGACGGGCGTTGGATCCTTCGAACCGGGCTGACCCAAACTCCCGACGAACGTGACGAGTACGCCCTCGGCAATACCTGGAGGCAAATGATTGCATCCAGGATCCGCATCAGGGGAAACAGGGGAGCCATCAGCAAGAGGCGCGGGCTACGCATCGAGACGGCGGCAAGGATTGTCAGGAAGAAGTCCGGCAGGAAGACTCCGATGAGAACGTCCTGGGGCCGCAGGACACCTGATAGGAAGACGAATATCTCAGATCGATCGCCAAAGATCCAGACCTCGACGGCGGCGACGAACGATAGCAGGAAAGCCGGCACCAGCAGCACCAAGAAAAGGGAACTGGCTACGAGCTCAACAATGTATAGCCCAAGGACGAACCAGAATCTGCTGAACTTCAGGCCGTGCCGCCTGACCGTCTGCCAGAAGCCGAGGATCCACCGCCTCACCTGCTTGACGTAGTCCTTAAGATTGTCCGGATCCTGCGTGTACGCGACAGCCGCGGACGGATGGAATGCGATCCGTCCCAGCTTCTTCGCATGGATTTCAAAGGTCATGTTGAAGTCTTCAATCACCAGTCCCGGCGCCAGGACCTCTATTTTGCTGAGCGCGCTGGTTCTGTACATGCTGGCAAATCCCGGAACGATCGAAACGACATTGGCGCCCCGTGCTGCTTGGCCGTATTTGAGCAGCAGTTGGACCACGATGTACAAGCGCTCCCGGTAGGCCACCAGGAAGCGGCCAATCGCCGTCGGAGATTGCGGACTCATGATTGACTTGGCGCGTCCCGCGACTGCGACCACGGTGGGATCGGAAAACAGCGGCAGCCCCGTTTCGAGATAGTCCGGGGCCGGGCGGGTGTCCGCGTCCAGAAGCATGACCACCTTGAACCGCTTGCACAGATCGAAATGGGCGATTCCCGCCGCGAGCGCGCCTGCCTTACCCCGGTTCGGTTCAAGCTCCAGCACTTTTACCCCTGCGGACCGCGCAATGGCTGCGGTGTCGTCAGTGGACATGTCCGAGACGACGTGGATGTTGCGTCGAGGGACCAAAGCGGACGCGGCAAGGATTGTCTCTTTGATGACGAGCGCCTCATTATGGGCGGCTACGAGGACTGCGACATTCGAAGGGTAGATTCGGACTCCCTTTGAACGATGACGGCCCCGCTGACGCTGAGGGATCGGCGCCTTGCCGCCACGCAGCGAGGCGATCCACCCACGGACCCGGTAGGACAATCCGCGAGCCCGCCACGACTCCTCACCTGCGAGACGTACCAGCCCGGCGAGGGACCAGAAAATCGTGCTGACCCCCAGAACCAAAAGGATCGAAAGAACTATCACGGCGACGGAGCTCCCACTGTGTCGTACATTTCGTAATCATCGGTAGCAAGCTGGCCATCGCTGAAGAGGTTCAATCCAAAGCTGAGGGCCTCGGCTCCTGCCGGAACGGGTGGCGTTTCCCAGATTGCCTGCTCGTAACTGGTGTTGGCCGCAAACCAGGGACTGGCCGTCCAGTACGTCCACGTGCCCAGCTTGTTGCGGTAATACACTTCGAACTGCGTCTTCGCAGTGGACTGGTACCACGCCCGGAGCGAATAGCTGTGGCCGGTACCCACGCTCGGGGCACATGCCCCGAGATCGAGGACGGGAAGCAATTTGGCGTCACCAGACGAATATTCGCTCACGTCCAGACGACGGGCCACCGCACCAGTGTGGCCCGGGGTCAATGTGCTGAGTACTGCAGCGTTCTTGCCGTAGGACGAAACCTGCCAGCATTGCGGTAGGCCATACTTTCCCGCGATTTCCAGCCCCGGATTCAGGATGGCGTTCTTGCCTGGTGCGGCGGGTGCGGCCACCGGACCGTTCACCACTGATTTCGCCACGCCACCGATTACGTCATGTACCGTGCGCACGGCCATGGTCCCTTGTTGGGTCTTGGCCGCCAACCAGGTGGCGAACTGTTCGAACAGCGCGGGACTGACGGAGCGGGGACTACCGCTGTTGTCAATGTCGTAGAAGGTCAGCTGTAACCAGCCCCCGGCCTTTTCGGCCTGCACTACTGTCTCCTCTAGGTCGGCCAACGTCCAGTTGCTGCCGACCTCCGATGTTGCGCGCGTCCGGAAGACGTCGGCGGGGCGGACAGTCTCTGCTGCAGCGCAACCCACGCAGTCAACGGGCGTGTTTATCTCGCCGAGACCTCGCGCGCTGTTGTAGCCGCATCCAGCAACGAGCTCCTCCGACTTGGCCGTTGAAGCCGCAAACGGATAGGCAAAGGACGTGACCTTAAAGCCCCAATCCGTGAGGTTCACTCGATCGTTGCAAATCTGCCTCGACGCTTCGTCCGGTTCCACCGAAGTCACATCGGCAAGAGTGATTGTGTGGCCACCGATCTCATTTTGATTAGTGGCCAGACTGTGGAGATTCTCGATCGTCATGAAACCGGGTGCGCCCACAAATCCTGAATCGATGAAGAAAGTGCCCCGGAGGCCGTGGTCCTTGAGGATCCGGGCGGCCTCCATCTGGTTTGCCCGGCCTGAATCAAACGTCAGGCTGACAGAAGAAAGCGGGGCGGCTGAAGCCGTGGGGTCAGGCTGGGAGGAGTCAACCGGAGTCTGGCTTCCTTTGAGCAGCGACGTTGCGCCCGTCAACAGGAGCAACACTGAGACCCACGAGACGGCCCACAGGCCTACCCGTTTCCTGGACGTCCGGACCGGACCGGACGCGAAGTCCTTCCCCCCGGAGCTCATCGCCGAGCCTCAGCGAGTAGGTTCCTGAAGGGGCCGGTGGCGACTGGGGGAAGCCTCGGTCTCAAAGGCTTATTCACCACCGGCCCCCGCTCAGGGGCCCTCTCTATGAGGGCGCGCTGCCAGGAGGCAACGCCATCAATTGGCGATGGATCGTTGGGAGGGAACGCGCTGGAACCCTCGAGGACTGACTCGAATCCGAGGCAATCGCCTTCTCGGATCAACCCGTTGGGTCCTGATGCCGCTCGGACCAGAGCGTCCTTTTCCATTTTGAGACCTGTCTCTCCCCCGTTGCCCTCAACCAACCGACACCATCAGCCTATGGAGTCGGCAGACGACGGACACGAGTACGCTCTACCCGTCTTTACACTCAACCTTTGGCTTCTGAACAACGCGACTACTCGTGCGCCACGTACCGGATCCGCCGGATCAAACACCAATCCGGAAGCACGGGCGAATCCGATATGTTCGTGGTCAAATGGTGCATCAAAGCAGTTATCAAGGATGGCGGAAGAGAGTGTCCAAGAAACGGGGAGCCGGCGCTTCCGTTGCGGCAGAGGCAGGCAACGCACGGGACGTCCGTGGCTTGTCCGGCCCGCCCCGTGGACGCCGCCGCCAGCTGTCAAGCCTTGCACGGGTCTGCGTCGCCGCAGGCCTGGTCGTGGCCGGGGTCGGGGGCTTTCTCGCGTGGCGCGTAGCCACGAACGCAAACGGCGCGTTCCAGCCGCCATGGTTTTCCGGTTACGTCGATGTCACGGTAGTCCCTCAGTACCCCTTCGACGCGCCCCTGGGGGAGGCCACCAAGAATGTCACGCTGGCGTTTGTGGTGGCAAACGCCGGACAGGACTGCACGCCTAGCTGGGGTAGCACATACAGCCTCGACGCCGCGAAAGCTTCGCTCAAGCTCGAGGAACGCATCGCCAAGCTTCGGTCAAACGGTGGCGCGATCGCGGTGTCCTTCGGCGGTTCGGTGAACAGTGAGCTCGCCAACTCCTGCCAGAACGTCGCGGAGCTGGAAGGGGCCTACCGGACAGTCCTGGAGCGCTATGACCCCGCGACCATCGACTTTGATATCGAAGGCACCAATCTCACCGACAGCGCTGCCTGGCAGCGCCGCGCCGCAGTTGTCGCCGCATTGCAGAAGGAGCGAAACAACGCGGGACACTCCCTTGCTGTCTGGCTGACACTTCCAGTCACGCCGCAAGGATTGACCGACGTCGGAACCTCCGCCGTCGATCAAATGCTATCCGCCGGTGTTCAGCTGGCTGGCGTTAACATCATGACGATGAACTACGGCTCAAGCCGAAGTACGTCGCAGAGCATGCTTGATGCCGGTACGTCGGCAGCCCAGGCCACCCACGAGCAACTCAGCATCATCTATCAGCGTGCAGGAATGAACCTCGACGGCGAGCAGATCTGGAGGAAGATGGGGTTGACCCCGATGATCGGCCGGAACGATCTCCCGGGCGAAGTGTTTGACCTGGATGCGGCGCGCGGGTTGAACTCCTTTGCCCTCAGCAAGGGAGTGACACGGGTGTCCATGTGGTCCCTGAACCGGGACATGTCCTGCGCGCAGGCCACCTCGGAAGGACCGGCCAGCCACATATGCAGCGGGATCAACCAAGGAAGCCAACGCTTCTCCGATGTGCTGGGTGCAGGTTTCCAAGGCAGACTGCCCTGAGCCTGCCGCTCAACACCTGCCGCCCAAACAAAGGTTCAGACCAGGCCAGGATGTTCCGTTCCGGCCCTGTTTTTGGCTTCGGCCGGGCGGGCAAGGTGCCGGCCGTTACCGCGCCTGAAAAGCCTCTTAAGCCATTCCATGGATACCTCCAGTTTTCAAGGGATTGTTAGAGGGATTGCCCGGACCTGATTGTTTCGGACCGCCCGGGCCAGGCCGCCTGGCCTACTTCACTTGGCTGACCGTGACGATGTCCAGCCACGGCCCCGACGGAACCTGGTCCCGAGGCACGAACTGCCAATCGACTTTGTCCGATTCACCGTCGAGCTCGGAAAAGCCGAGACACCCATTGAGCGCCGGCGAGACGTCCATGCCGGCCCCGTTGAACTTTGTGTTGACAGGCCGGGCGTCTTTGGAGCCAAAAACGTAGTTCTTGTCGTGGTATTGGCCGGGGCCGGCGTCTTCGATCTGCCCGTAGCATTCATGGCCGCCCTTGCGGATCCTGACCCACTGGTTCTTCATGTAACTGAAGGAGCGGTTCTTCTCATTGCCCGCAAAGCCAGGGTCGTTGGCCCATGGAATCACACTGGCTCGTTCGGCAAAAGCTGTGGCATCGTTGACGTCGTCATAGGGAAGATCCAGGTAAAACGGGTTCTCCTTCGGAGTCATGTTGGTCGGCGCAAACCCCTTGGCCTGCGTTCTCGCCTCGGTAGTGCAGCCGTTCTTGATGACACCGTCACAGCCTCCATAGCTCTGCATCCACTGGGAGTCGTAAGTGGACGTCACCTGGCTGCCATCAGCCGCCTTGGGGTCGAAGATCTCCCCTACCCAAAAGGTTGTTGCCACGATTCCCGTGTGCCACGGGAATCGCCCGGCGGCCGTGGATAAGGGACTCGGCCCCGGGGCCGGCCCAGTGCACGCTGCAGTCAGCAGGGCCAGGACCGCAGCCACTCCAGCGAGACCAGGGCGCCCGGGTCCGGATCCTGAGGGATTCACATCGTGCTCCTGGGAGTGGGTTCGGGAGGTCGTTCGTCTGACGCGGGCGGGCGGCCGGTTAGCGGATCCTCCACCTACCCGGCCACCTGTCCATACGATGTAGGCAATCTTGCTCCCTCGCTCAAGAGGCCAGGGTGACCTTCCAACCCGAAGGATCCAGGACTTTCGCCGGCTTGTAGTCGGCGGCGACGTTAAGGATGATTTCATCGAGGGTAGTCTTCGGGTTGAAGCCAACAAGCTCGCGGGACCTGCTGTTGTCCGGAACGCGCCGGCGCATGTCCTCGTACCCCTCGGAGTAGGCCTCCTCATAGGGAACCAGGGTGATGGGACTTTCGCTCCCCAGGAGTTCAACGATCCGTTGGGCCAGTGTCAGAATGGAAATCTCGTAGCTCCCACCGAGGTTGAACGCATTCCCATAGGCCAGCGGTTCCTCGGAAATACGGGCGATGGCAGGAACGATATCACCGACGTAGGAGAAGCACCTCGTCTGCTGGCCGTCTCCGTACACCGTCAGAGGTTCACCGACGAGCGCCTGCCGCACAAGTCGCGGGACAACCATTCCATACCGGCCTGTCTGGCGAGGTCCTACCGTGTTGAAGAGCCGCACGATAGCAACTGGCAAGCCGAATTGGCGCCAGTATGCATGCGCAAACGCCTCGTCAATGCCTTTCGCCGCAGCATAAGTCCACCTCGACTTGAGCGCAGATCCAAGGATGCGGTCCGCCTCCTCCGAAAGGCTGTCCGAAGTGTTCTTGCCGTAGATCTCGCTGGTGGATGCCAGCAGCAGCGAGGCACCCGACTCCAGGACAGAGTCCAGGACCACTTCCGTGCCATGGATATTCGTGCGGAGGCTCTCTAGAGGGTGGTCCACAATCAGATTCACGCCGACGGCGGCCGCCAGGTGGAAGACCCTGTCGGCACCGGCAACAACTTTGTCCACGGCGTCCCGGTCGAGAATGGTGCCCTCCACGAAGTGGAAGTTCCTGTGGCCGATCACGCCCTTGAGATTCTCGAGGCGTCCCGTAGACAAGTTGTCCAAGACCGCTACTTCGTCGCCGGCCGCCAACAGATACTCAACGAGGTGGCTGCCGATGAATCCGGCACCGCCGGTTATTGCTGTTTTCATTTCTCCTGCTTCCGTCTAAAACCTGGTGGATCTAGAGCCGGGTTACGTTATCGGCTTTGGGCAAGCGGTACGTGGTGTCCAGGACTGCGGAGGCTCCGGCCAGCCAGTCAAGGTCCATCTGGCTGTGCCTTGTGTGCAGGATCACCAAATCCGCCCCCCAGTCAGCAGGCGATTGCTCGGATTGGAGGGTTCCGCCATGGCCGTCGGGCGCCGTCTGGCACCAGGGATCGGAGTACGCGACTTCCGCTCCGTCGGCGATCAAGGCTGCGATGATCTCCAACGCCGGGGATTCCCGAAGATCTTCGACATCGGGCTTGTAGGCAACCCCGAGGACCATCACGCGCGCGCCGGCAACACCGTGGTTTCGGTCGGACAGGATGCGCCGGGCCTTTTCCACAACCTTGTGCGGCCTACCCGCAATTCCTGCCATAGCTTGTTCGATCACTGGCGCCGTCAAGCGGGCTTTGCGCAATTGCCACAGCAAGTAGTGAGGGTCGCAGGGGATGCAATGTCCGCCGACGCCGGGACCAGGTGTGAACGGCATGAATCCGTATGGCTTGGTGGAGGCCGCATCGATGACGTCCATGACTTCCATGTTGAGTTCATGGCAGATATCGGCGAACTCGTTCGCCAAGGCGATATTGACGGCCCGGAAGGTGTTTTCCACCAGCTTTGTCATTTCGGCGACGTCCGCCGACGGGACTACATGGACCAACTTGGTGCTCGCGCTCAGAAGCCGCTCAGCAGCTTCACCGCAGGCCTGGGTCACACCGCCCACTACCCGGGGAACGTCTTCGTGTGAGAACGAGTCCACCCCGGGATTGATGCGTTCCGGCGAGAACGCGACAAACACGTCCCTGCCGGGGATGAGGCCCTTGGCAGCCAGCGGCAATGCCAGCAGGTCGCGCGTGGATCCCACATACGTTGTGGAGGTCAGCATCAACAGCTGGCCAGTGGTGGCAAAGTCGACCACGGAGGCGCAGGCAGCGCGGAGAATACCGAGATCCGGGACCAAATACTCGTCAACCGGGGTCGGAACGCAAACAACCACGGCCGCCGCGCGGGCAAGCAATGATAAATCGCTGCTCAACATGAACGTCGGGTCCAAGAGTGCGTTGCTGAGCCGCTCCTTGTCGGAATCCAGAAGATCTGCCCGCTGCTCGCGGATTACGGCCAGCCGTGCATCGGACACATCCAGGCCCAGGACTCTGCGGCCGGAGGCGTTGATGGCCAAAGCCGTGGGCAGGCCCACGTAGCCCATGCCCACGATCGCCACGTCGAAAGTGAATGCCTGGTCCTGCGTGGTTGTGGCCTGGGTTACGCCTCCCTCCGGCCATGCCGGTGCCGGCGCGTGCACGGACTGAGAGTTCCCGTTGAGCGCTGTCTTGAGGGTCTTAACCTTCGTGTTCGGTGCCATGGTCAGTCGACCTCCAGGTGCCTGATGTCTCCAGTGTGAATAAAAGCCGGCGACGAAACGGGATGTGCCCTGGTCTCAGAGGGCACGTGACCACCCGCCGCCGGCTCGCTTGTGGGGGTACCCGCCGAATGCGGGATACCGATCGCATCGGAGCTAATTTCTCGCCGGATTACCGGGTGGTCTTCCTGTAGCAAAGAATTCTTCCTGCGTTTCATCTCGAGACCCACTTGTCCCCAATTGCGTGGCGGTTGCCATCAAGAAAGAGCGTATTAACTAACCCCTAGGGCGGGCGCGAGTGGGCTCTACCCGTCTTTGGACGCGCTGTGACGCCCGAATCCGCAGACTACCCGTCCAGGCATTCTTAACCACTCGATTCGGTACTCGCTTTGGTCCCGGCACCCTTGTTATCCAGGCGCGGACGACGGCGGAGGGAGACTGCGCGGCAAACGTCCTCCGGGCCAATGGGCACCGGAGTTTACCGCTAGCCCAGGTTCTCCGTACCGTCGGCACCGTTCATCAGGTCTTCACGGTGGCTAATGCCCAGCTTGGCAAACATCCGGTAGAGGTGGCCTTCAACGGTGCGCAATGACAGGCCCAAGCTGACCGCAATGTCCTTATTGCTTGATCCCGACCGCACAAGCGTTGCGATTTCCTGCTCTCGCCGGGTGAGCTTCTGGAGGTCGGGGGAGCTCCCCTCGTTCGCCGGACCTGCCTTGTCGAGTGCAGCGGTGCGGCGCTTGAGAAGTCGCTGTCCCTCAAGCTGGCGCGCTTTGTCCCCCCTGCTTTCCAGTATCCGAAGGGCGTGAACCGCACAATCAGCTGCGGCGAGTTCCAGCCCCTCCCTGGACGCCGATTCGCTAAGCTCAATGAGTCGATCCGCGTCCTTGTGCGTGAGGGCCAGCCCGACGCTCAGGGCAAACTCCGCGGTGCGGCCTTCACTGCCCTCGGCTACCGCGGTCAGCCTGCGCGAGACGCTCGGGTCTCCCAATCTCAGGACCAACATCAGGATGTCAATCTCAGCGCCTATTGCGCCGTCCGCGGCGGCCGAATCCGCAAGGGACATGAGCCGCGCGATCGCCACTTGCGAGCCGGTCTGTTCGGCTCTCGCCACTGCCGCATGGCCCTGGGCCAGCAGCGAGGGATGCACACCGTCCCGGATCATTGCGTCGTACTCGCTAGAGTACGACGCAGCGGTGTCGCGGCGTTTCAGGACCGACGCCGCGTACGCGGCGGCAGCAACGGCGTCGGGCAGGTCACTACCCATGTCAGAGACCCGCAGCATGCTGACCGCTTGACGAAGCCTTGGCAGCGCAACCCCCAGGTCTCCCCTGCGCAAGTCCACTAGTCCGGCTGCCAGGTGGAGCATCCCGCCCGAATAGATCAGCGAGTTCGGACCTTGGGAAACATGATTCCTGAGGAATGCGTCGAGAACGTCAAATTCACCCGCCTGTTGTAGGGCCAAGATGTAGCAGCGCATGACAAAGCCCGCGTATTGGAGGCTCCAATCGCCGTTCGTGGCGACCATCTCCTGGATGCTCATCAGAATCTGGAGGGCAGAGACCGGCCGGCCCGTGACCGCCATGGCCTCCGCGAGGAGTGCGCCCGCCACCAGGCGGGACTCGTCGTCGTCGGTTTCGTTCCAAATCTGGCGGAGCTCACGTTCCGTCTCGACATAGTGGCCTTCCGCTTGGAGGCCTTGCAGCGAAAGAAGCCTGCTTCCCAGCTTTCCGCGTTCTAGTTCCGCGGGGTCAATGCCCTGCGGAGCCTCAGCGAGCCTGGCGAGGGCCGCCTCCCATTCGTAGGCTGCCTGCTTGATGGCGTTCGGCCCGACGCCTTGGCGTCCGGCAAGTTGGGCCGCTAACATCGATGCGTGCCGGAGCGTCCGCGGATCACTTGTCCGGTCCACTACCCCGGCAAGAGACGACACCGATCCCCGAATATCACCGCGGTACCATTTTGCCCGTGCCACCTCTACTTGGGCGGCGAGTCGCAGGGACGGATCCTTGATCGCGCTGGCCACCCGTTCCACGTAACTAGGGATGAACAGCCGATTTGCCAGTTGCGTCGCTTCCAGGATGTCTGCATCCGGGACCTTGGTGCCCGATTCCAACCCCCATGAAACGTAGCGCAGCAGGCCGTCCATGGTCTGCGGTTTGGCACCCATCAGGTCCACGATGCGCCGTCGGATGGTCATGCTGTGGGCAGTGGGGACCAGCTGGCGGATCACTTCGCCGACCAGCGGCTGGGCCAACCGGACATGCCGTGCGGGGTCGGACGCGATCTCTATGAAATGCAGTTCCTGCAGTTCATCCACGGCGTTGGAGTAGCTTGCCTGTTGCACCACGTTCAGCGGAACGGGCTCTGCCAACGCGACGGTCTCCAGGGTCTCACGCAGTTCGGGTCCCAGGAGGAGGATCTGGTTTCTCACCAGGTCCATCAAACGCACGCTTGTTCCCCGAAGCTCACCTGAAAGCATCCAGGCGTCGTTGCGGCAGACCAACTGGCCAAGTGACTTGGCGTGGTCAATGAGTTCCAGCAAGAACATCGGGTTTCCGCCGGAGTACTTGCAGAGGAGGGCGCTGGCGCCTTGGACGACGGGCCCGTCCAAGGCCTGGGCGCAAAGTTGGTTTACTTCCTGCTCGTTGAGGGGATGCAAGTCGAAGCGGTCCACGAGTCCTTCGGACCACATCGAGAAAACTTCTGCTGGGGGGCAGGATACGGACGGCACAAGAACACGACTTTGGCCGCTTCCGCCGCCGCCAGCTGTGCCAGGACAGCCACGCTGCTGTCGTCGATGTGGTGTGCGTCCTCAACGATCAGGACGGCCGGTGCCGGGTGCGGCTGCCCTGCCGGGTTCAATGCCGCGACGACAGCCCTGAGGACGGACAACGGCTCGTTGATCTGGCCCGGGGTCAGGGCGGTCAGCAATGGCGCCAAGGCCGCAAAGGGTACCGATGACAGAGTCGGGCCGGCAAATACCCTGAAGGGGCGGACTCGGTGGCCCAGTTCATGGACCACTTCGTTAATCAGTGCAGTCTTGCCGATGCCTGCATCGCCGAAAAGCAGCACACCCGGACCGTTGACATCCAAAAGGCAATCGACGACGGCGGCCATGACGCTGAATCGTCCAACCAACGGTTCGGTGGAAACCACCTCAGTCATTGCGCACCACCTTCAACGCTCCCAAGGGCAAAGCTCAGTTCCGAGCGTTCTACGATCTTCAGCTTGCCGAAGATCTGGTAGAGGTGCCCCTCTACCGTCCGCACTGAAACGTGGAGCTTCGCGGCGATACCCTTGTTGCTTTCCCGCTTCGCCGCCAGCTTTGCAATCTCCAACTCGCGCGCAGTCAGCTTCAGTCCCTCTTGGTGGCCACTCTGCGGGGTGCGCAGATGCTGCCTGCAGGTCTCCGCGAGCTGCCGTGCCTTCCGAAGTGCCGTCTTGTCCAATGGGACGTGTTCCAGATGCAACACGGTCTCGGCGATGTCGAAGGCGAACCTCTCGTTCTGCATGTCTTCGGCCAACCGTGCTGCATCGAGAAGAAGCTCGGCACTGCCCGACATCATCGCTTTCGCGTACACGGCACACAGGTCCGCGAATCGTCCTTGGCAACGGAGTGCCGAGTCCAGCAGCCTGGGAGCGGCCGCCACAGCACCCAGACGAACCGCTGAGCTGAGGCAAAATATCTCGTGACCGGGCGCACCCTCGTTCCGGTCGGCGTCGGCCAGTCGGAGAAGTTCCTCAATGGCGGTTTCGGGGCCTTCGAGGCGCTCCCGGGCCAACGCCTCGAGGTACTTTTGCATCCGTTCCTTCCGCCACGTCGGCCTGCGCTGCTGGGTGGACGCTTCCTTCAGGTAGCGCAAGGCTTGGTCGGGCTCACCCTGTAACGCCGACGCGTAGGCAGCCGCAGTGCAGGCGATATCCAGCATGCCTTCGTTGTCCTGGACACGCAGCTGGCTTATCACCGGAATGAGCGCTTCCATGCCGTCTTGGGCCCGGCCCTGGAGGCAAAGGAAGATCGCTTTGGGAAGGTCAATGGCCGTGGGGAGTGCCTCGGCCGACGAGACCAAGACGTCGTCGTCCGGCTGGACCATTTCCCCTGCTTTGTCCCACCTTCCGGCAAGCACGAAGGCGAACCTGAGGCGCGATGTCGCGCGCCGGGCCGCCGCGACGGAAACAGCAGGATCATGACAGTCGGCCATCAGCAGCTCGGCCATGTCCGCCGCCTCGGATTGCCGACCCGTCAAGGCCCAGGCCTCGCACAGCCAGCTTCCGGCGAGTAGACGGAACTCCGTGCCGTGGGACTCAAAGTCTTGAAGCACCTCTTCCAGGTTTACCGCCATCTCGGCGTAGGAACCCGAATAGCTGGCTGCCTGCGATTCGGCCAGGACAAGTTCCTCCCGAAGTTCGGCGATATCCTGCCCTCCGCCGGCGGTCGCAGCTTCGTCGTCCAGGCGCCGTCGGACGTGTTCCAAGGTTTCGCAGGCCTGGGCAGTGGTTTCGCTTCGGGCCAGAAGGACCGAGCTCTCGGCGAGTTTGAACCGCACCCATTCAGGCAAGGTGGCCTCATCCCCGGGTCCTTCCCGGTGTTGCTTCAAGACGTTCCGGGCACCGGTCACGTCGCCCAGTGTCATCAATGCGTGGGCTTCCTCGGCTACAGCCGCAGGCATCAGGGAGTGGTTTGGAATGGACCGGACCAAGCGCAAGGCCAGCCTCGCGTCAAGTTGCCGATTGGCCACGTTCGCAGCGTCAAGAGCTTCATTCGTACCGAGTTCGGCTCCGCAGTCCAATGCCCAAGAAGCCATGTGCAGCAACATCAGGCGCTGGCCAAGGGACGGATTCGTCGCTTGGGCCAACATGTCCCGCAGTTCGTTGCTGCGGCCGGGAGGAACGTTCGCCCGGACCACGTCGCCCACGAGTTGGCTTTGCAGCCTGGCCATCCTGGGCAGCGAATCGTCCACCAGAAGGACGCCCCTTTTCTCAAGGGAATCCACATCGTCCGGTGACGCGAGCGCCAGCAGGGATTCCAGGGGGACGGCCTTTGCCAATGACAGGATCTCCAGGACTTTGCGCTCGCCGCTGCCCATCCGGCCAAGCCGGGTGGTGATGAGATCCGTGATTGCCCGGCCGTGCAGTTCGCTCCGTGACGTCAGTACCCAGACGCCGTCGCGCTTCAGAAGCGCTCCCGATTCGGAGAGCTCTGCCGCGAGCATCTTGAGGTAGTGGGGGTTGCCTCCGCTGGCTGCCCAAATGGCGTGGGCACCCGACGGTGAGACCTTTGCTCCCAGCCCGGCCTCGAGCCAGACGTGTGATTCATGGAAAGTAAGTGGTTTGAGGTCTATCCGGTGCAGGAAGCCGTCGCCGCAGAGCCTCGTGATCTCGCCACAGAGCCGCTGCGGATCAGTGCAGGTCAGGACAAGCTGTGCAGCGCCGTTCCGCGCGAGTTGGGCCACCGTCATGGCCGCCAACTCATCCAGCTCGGCCGCATTTTCAATGACCAGGTACACCGGCTTTCCCTCGGCACGCTCACGGAGTAAGGCGGTGAGGGCTGACAACACCAGCACCGGATGGGCCAGGTACCCCGGGTCAAGATCGCTCAAGAGAATATTGAGGGCGCCGTACGGTGATCCCGCCAACGCGGCGCTGCCACGGATGACGACGACGAACGAATGCCCGCGAATTTCGTTGACCGCACGGGTGGTCAAGTAGCTCTTGCCGCTCCCGGACGGCCCCGTAACGAGTACGCCACCCTTGGATGCCGCGAGCGCAAGTGCGATGTCGTCAACAGTGGCCCTGGGTCCAATCGGCGGCCACGCCATCGAGACCACCGACTTGCCTTCGCCGCCCTCCTGTGGGGATGGAGACGAAGATGCGTCGAATGCCTGGTACCGCGACCCGTTTCCGGACCGAGCGGCGTGGACCGTGGATGCACTGCCTGCTGTCAACATGAGCGAGACCCCCAGTGATCGAGTGGTGACACCCCCCAATTAACCAGCTAGGCGTCAGCCCTACACCAGTAGTGAGTACTCGACTTTCATACGGCCCGATACTCGTATGCGGGTATGAGTACCCCTGCCGCGGGTCGTGGCTACTCGGCGCCGGCAGTAGCGTTCCCATCGAATCGAGAGTGCGCTACTAATGCTTTGGGTCCGTCTTCCGGTTCAGCCGGCGTCGGGCGTGCCTCGCACGACGGCGACAGCCCCGGCAAGTTCGTCCCTTCCGGTGATCCCCAATTTCGAGTAGCACCGGTACAGATGTCCTTCGACAGTGCGGACCGAGATAAGCAACGTGTCCGCAATCTGCCGGTCGCTGAGGCCCTGGACCGCCAGATTGACAATGTCCCATTCCCTCTTGGTCAGTCTTGGTGACACGGATTCGTGCTGTGTTTCCTCGCGTTCCTGACCCAATTCTTCGTTGCAGCGCGCCAGCCCCGCGCGTGCAACCGCCGTGAGCTCTTTGGTGCGTCCGTCATCCGGGGCATCCAGCGCCAAGCTGTAAGACCTCGCGGCCAGGTGGTAGACAGCGGCCGATTGAAGCTTCTCCCCCGCGGACAAGTACCGGGCAGCACCCCCGAATTTGAGTGCCAGCCCGTACTCAGCGAGGGATTGGGCCCATGCGCCCTCAGTTGCGGCCGCAGTTTCGCAAAACCGGTCCAGCCTGTTGGTGTCCCCCAGGCCAAGCGCCAGCTCCAGGGCATGCAGTTCAAGGAAGGTGGCGCCTTTTTTCGCTGCATCGTCGGCGTTGACATACAACCCTTCGACGCCGGAGCCGTCACCTTTGAGGAGTTCAATCGCGGCTTCGAAAAAGTTGCTTGCTTGGGCATTGAGAAGATACATGCCGTGTTGCCCCCAGGACTTGTAGTCCGCCCTGAACCGTTCAGCTTCAGGCAACCCGGCGCCGGCTGCCGCATAGAATGCCATTGCGGCACACAGACCGAAAAGATTCTGCGGATCGCTGTCTCTCAGGGCTTCGAGGCCGGCAGTGAGCAGCGGCAAGGCATCGCCGGATTTTCCCTGCCTAATGGCAACATAGCCGAGCACTACGTAAGCTGCCCCGCCAAAGGAAGCCATGGCGACACCTGAGGATTCGTAGTAGCTGTCGAGGAGCTTTTGAGCGTCCGCCCAGTCCCCGGCAGCCAAAGCGCAAATGACGTGGCGGGCAGCGATGAACTCGGGGACGAAGAATATGTCGTTCTCCGGGGGCTGTTCCACGGCGGCAGCTTCCAACGCCAGCAGCTTCCCCTGGCGCCCGAAGCCGAGGGCGCAGAGCCGCTCTGACTTCAGGGACAACGCCAAAGCCTTGAATAGAACCGCCAAGGAGCCTTCTACGGATCGTTCCTGAAGGAGGACGCGCTCCAGGTCCGGGCCCATCCGCCGGTATTCACCGTCCAACGAACCAGCAACCATGTCCATGAGGGAAACAGCAAGTGGCACAGCGGCTTTCACGTCCGGTGTCTGCTGCCCCTGGAGGCCTGGCCGCTGCTCGCCCCTTTCACGGAGAGCATTGGTATCGGCCAGGATCAAGGAAGCGGGTTGCCCCACCGCGGCACGCGTGACGGCACGAAGCAGGCTGTCGAATATTAGGTGGGAGGGTCCGGCGTCGCCGTCCAGGGTTTCTTGGGTCAGGACTGCTGCGGCCTCGTCGCGGCGGCCAAGATTGAAGTACGATCTGGCCATGATTGCCTGAGCAACCGTTTGCCACTGCATATCCTGGACGGCGGTCGCCATGCGCAATGCCGTCTCGCTTTGAAGGAGCCTCCCGGCAAGGACCGCCGCTCTGATCAAGAGACGGTCGGGCACGTCTGCCCCGCAGTCAAGAGACCACGTAACCATCCGGAGGAGGGAGTCCGGGTTGTCTTCGAAAACGTCCATCCGGGAAACTAATTGTCGGTGCAGTTGCAGGCTCTGGGCAGCTGGGACGACGCTGCGCAGTACCTCTCCGTAGACGGGAGAGACAAGCCGGAGGGTTGGCAACCCATTGCCGGATGGCTTGATCAAATGCTGGTCCACTAACTCCTGCACCGCCGTTTCACCGGCGACAACGTTGATCAGCTTCTCGTCCACCGGCTCGGCCAGTGCGATCAAGCTCAGGGCATCCCTGCCTGCGGGCGAAATGCGCATCAGCTGAAGCTTAACCACAGCTTCCAGCTTGACGGTGTGGATGGGTGTTGCGGCTGTCTTGAGCCAAACACCGTGCCGCTGAACAAGCGAACCCGAGCTTTCGGCTTCCCGAACAAGGGTCTTCAACAACAGGGTGTTGCCTCCGGCCTCTGTCCAGAATCCATGGCTCGTGCTGCTCAGCACGATTCCCCCCAACAAGGCCTCGCACAGTGCGTGGCCTTGCTCAGCCGTCAGGGGCTCTAAGTCAAACCACTCAGCACTTCCCTCGTGCCACAGTCGCAAGAGAAGTCCCGGAACCCCCGGCCGGGGGACGCACGCGGCCACGATTTTGGCCCATCCTGCCTGAACAAGCTCAGTAAGCATCTCGCACGTGGCATCGTCCAAATAGTGCGCATCATCGACCAGGAGCAAAGCTGGACTAGTATCTTTGCGGATGCTCTCAAGGTGAGCCCAAAGGGCGCGCAGCACGGCGACGCGGGAGGAAATGTCGGCAACGGAGAGTTGTGCAAGATACGGGGCCAACACCCCATAAGGGACGGCAGTAAGTGAGGGACTTCCATGAATCGGGACTACCGCAAAGTCCTTGCCAAAGATACTCCCGAGCTGGGCTAGAAGCGCGGACGCTCCAAGGCCTGAATCGCCCACGATGAAGACAGCCGAACAGTCGTCCGCACGGATTGCGGCAGTAATTCCAGGGAGCAAATGCCCATAGTCCAGCCAAGGTTCAAGCGGCCTCGTGCCGCTTTCTCCGGCAAGACCATGCACCGCCGCGGCGTTGTCATGCCTGCGCGGTTCCTTCAAGCTCGCTCCTTGATGAGATGCCCATTTTCGTGAAGATTTGATAGAGGTGGCCTTCAACTGTTCGGACGGAAACCTGCAGTTGGTTGGCCACCTCCTTGTTACTCAACCCTTGACTGGCCATCTTTGCAACCTGCCGCTCCCTTTCCGTCAGTTCGGGTCCGAAAGTATGTGGTGTCAGGGGCAGTACCGGAACGGTGCCGACCAGGCGGTCCAACCGTTGCTGGGCGAGCCGGGCGGATGACGAATCGCCGGCTTCCCGGGCGATGTCCAATGCCAGGACGGCGCAACGCGACTCCACCGCATCCAACTTCAGCTCCTGGGCAACGGAGGCGGCAAGCAGCAAGGTCTTCGGGTCCTTCTTTCGGCTTCCTTCCGCCACCATCCGGTTCACCGCCGCCATTTTGCCTTGGCGGCGCGATGAAACCTGCTCCAAAAGCAAAAGCTCGTCGTCAGTACCGTGGACGGTGGCCCCGAAAAGGCTGATGGACGCCGTTGTGGTCCGTCCTTTCGCCAGGTCCCGGTTGGCCGACTCGATCAGGCTCTGCTTCGCTCCAGGATCCTTCAACCAACGCCGCGCCATCTTGACACAGAATTCGGCCATCCATGCGGGAAACCACGCCGTCTCCCCTTGCCCTTTTTCCGCCAATTCGAGAAACGTCCGGGATTCTTTCACATCGCCAGCCTGCGCATAGGCAAAGGCCAACGCAGAGTAAGCCAGTGCGGGTCCATAGTAGTTGCGTCTGATCTCCAACTGCGCCTGGGCTCCCAGAAGGGTGTCAATCGCCACTGCGGCCCGTCCGGCGTAGGTGTAGGAGACCCCCAAGGCAAGCTCGGCGGCGCCGCCGAGGTAGTGGATGTTCTTCGGCTGGTGGTCGAGTGTCGCTGTCAGCATCCTGGCCAACTCCTCCCATTGTCCGCTGCACAGCAGGGCGGCAAACAGGCCTTCGGACAACCAGTTGTGCAACCGGGGTTGCGCCTTTGCCCGCTGTATTTTGTGCTTGAGCTCGCGCGCCAGTTCGATTGCCTCCATTTCCCTGCCAAGTACTGCCCAGGCCATCGTCAGCAGGCTCCCGCAACTCAACCGTTGTTGGAGATCGCTGCCATCCCGGTATTCCTGTTCCAAGGCTTCAGCAACTTCCGAATACTCGCCCTGATGGACCTGAAGCTCAAAACGGGCGAGCTTAAGCATTCCACGTGCTCGCTCAAGTTCGGCGGCATCGGTAACGCCCTCTTGTGACCTACGGGCAAGGTCCTCCTCGGCATCAGCGACCAGGCCGGGAATTTGCACGTGCCCACCCGGAATCCACAACAGCGCGCTGCAGAGCTCCTGGACATAGTCCGCATAGTCATACGCCGAAAGGCGCCGAAGTTGCTCGGGCGTCACATCCTTCAAAGCGGCGATCGCAGCCTCATGCTCGGCCAGGATCACGTGGGAAACACAGCGTTGCTGGGCCGCGGCCACCCACTCCTTGTCTTCCCGCCCAATCTGCCGGGCACATTCCAAGGCGAACCAAGGATCGAATTGCCTGTTCGCGGCCGTCGCAGCGGCCAGGGCCACCGCGGGTTCCAACGTTTCGCGTACGTTCAGCGTGGAGGAGGCAAACCCCAGAAGGGCCTCGGCGTCCAGGTCCTCCGTAATGCCACCGATAACCCCAGCGGCTAGCCGGCGCAGTTCATTCCGTCGTGGCAGGTCCATCCATCCTCGAATGACCTCGCCCATGTACTCGTCGCGCAGCGCCACAAGGCGGGCGCCTGACGGTTCGATGCGAAGATAACCGGACCACTCCATCTCCGCAACCACTTCAGGTTCCAGGACGTCCAACAGCACGGCGAGTGGGGCCGTCCGGATAAGGGCAAGCAACTCCAGCGCTTCCTGGACCGCCGGGCTCTCCCGAGCAAGTCGGGAACGGACCAGATCGGTCAGGACTTCGGCGGAAGAAAGATGGATTTCGCCTTTCATCGCCCAAACTTGTCCGGCCAGATGCAGGTTGCCCGAGCGGAGCTGCTCGGTGACGATGGCTTGGAGCACCAAGGGATTTCCACCGCTGGCTGCATGCAGGGCGCTTGCGGCAGTCGCGGTCACTCGTTTCCCAAGGACGCCCGTGAGCAATTTGGCCACTTCCGCCCGGGAAAAAACCTGGAGCGGAACTTCGTGGAGCAGTCCGTCCTTCAGCAACCTGATCAGGTCTTCCGGCATGTCAGTGACTTGGCGGACAGTAACGAGGACTTTCGCCGTGCCACTAATTAACAAGTGCACTAGGGCAGCCGTGCTCATGGTGTCCATTGCGGGAAGTTCCGATAGGACCAACAGCACCTCACGCCCCGCGGCGTCCGAACTTATCATTTGCGATATGCCGTGGATGATCGCTCCGGGGGAATCTCCAGCATCAGCGGGCAATCGGGCGAGCAGATGTGCCAGCGACCCAAACGGAGTTGTGGTGTCCGCTGAACCGTGGAGGTGCACTACGTGTGCCTTTGGAGAGAGCCTCGCCTCTACGGAGCGGGCGAACGTCGCTTTGCCAACGCCTGGTGCTCCAACTACCACCACTCCATAAAAAGATGGCTCGCCGAGCGCTTCTATAACCGTGTTCTGAAGATCCTGCCGGACCAGTGACGACCATTTCCGACGTTCTGCAGCGCCAAGGGCTTGCCGCTCCGTTGGGTGCCGCCCTATTTCGGATTCCGGTGTTGCTCGCAATTTAGATCACGCTACCTTCGTAGCTCTGGCGGACGTGACGTTCAGCGGGTCGTTTGCTTTCGTATTTCCCTTCAGCCCCAGCAGTGATTTGCAAAGTATCATAGCGATCCCCGCGAATCAATTAGTCAACCGGCGAGCCATCAGGCTACTTGTTAAGCAATTGAATTGGGTACTTGGAATCAACCGCCAGGGTTCCCTGGCCGAGCGAAGCGAGGCAAGGGAGGCGGTGGGGACTAGGCCTTCACGGCGTGAAATCTCTGCTGGGCGGCAAGCAGACCCTCAGTCATCAATACTTCAACGGCGTCTGCCGCTTCATCCAGGAGGAATGGCAGCTCTTTCTTTTCCGAGGATCCAAAATCCCTGAGGACATAATCCGCCGTGTCCATCCGGCCAGGCGGCCTGCCGACGCCCACACGGACCCGCAAGTAGTCCTTGGTTGCCAAAGCCTTGGAGATATCCCGCAGGCCGTTGTGGCCGCCTTCTCCACCGCCGATCTTCAACTTGACGGTGTTGAAGGGAATATCAATTTCGTCGTGCACCGCAATCACGTGGTCCGGAGCGATATCAAAGAACTTGGCGAGGCCGGAAACCGGCCCCCCGGAAACGTTCATATAGCTCATTGGTTTCGCCAGCACCACCCTCGGCCCCCCTATCCCGAGCCTGCCCTCCACGACTTGCGCCCGGGACTTGTGGGTCTTGAAACTTCCGCCCATGCGCGAAGCAAGTTCGTCCAGGACCATCTGGCCGACGTTGTGGCGGTTGTGGCTGTATTCACTGCCGGGATTGCCAAGGCCGACAATCAGCCAAGTGTCTGTCATGGAGTCATCCTAGGGAATCAAGAGGGTGGACTGAAAAAGAAGTGGCCGGGACCCCTCAGGGACCCGGCCACTCGCAAAGGCGTATGCCGCAACTAGTCGGAACGACTACTAAACAGAAAGACTACTCAGCAGCAGGAGCTGCCTCTTCCTCGGCTTCCGAAGTGGCCTCCGAGATGTGGATGATGAGCGTCTCGGGATCGGTCAGCAGTTCCGAACCGCTCGGCAGGACGATGTCCGAGGCGTGGACGTGCTCGCCGGCCTTGCGGCCTTCGATGCTGATTTCGACGAACGTCGGCAGGTGCGTAGCCTCGGCTTCGAGGGAAACCGTGGTGGCTTCCTGGTTGGCGACGGCGCCGATGGCAGCTTCACCGATAACGTGCACGGAAACGTCAACGGTAACCTTTTCGCCCTTGCGGACGGTCAGGAGGTCGATGTGCTCGATGATCTGCTTGATCGGATCGCGCTGGATGTCCTTCACCAGGGCAAGGTGCTCCTCGCCGTTGATGTCCAGGGACAGCAGGGCGTTGGAAACGCGGACGGCCAGCGTGGCGGCGCGGCCTGGCAGGTTGATGTGCATGGGCTCTGCGCCGTGACCGTAGACGACGGCCGGGATCTGGCCGGCCGAACGGGCGCGGCGGGCGAAACCCTTGCCGAATTCGGTGCGCAGTTCTGCTGCGAGCTTCTGCTCAGACATGTGTACTCCTTGATTACTGTGGCGCCGGCACAATGCCAGGCAAGTCGATCAGCAAGGGCGGAGGTCTGTGGTGACCTTCCACGCCCAGCGGAATCCCAGCCGCAGGAGCAGCCGGTCCGCCTTCGTTGAAGGAGATTCAGACCCAGTCGATAACGGAGACCCGCAATCCGGAATCACGTAGAAACGCGATCCGGATGTGCTCTCCCTCGCCAAGGTATCCCCAAGAGCTTAGCAGTCCCGCCCCGATTGCCGAAAACCGAGGAAGCCGTTAAGCGTTGCCGTCGAACAGGCTGGTGACAGAGCCGTCGTCGAACACTTCGCGGATGGCGCGTGCAATCAATGGTGCGATCGACAGCACGGTGAGTTGCGGGAAGCGCTTGTCTGCCGGAATGGGCAGCGTATTTGTGACAACAACCTCGCGGGCACCGGAATCCGCCAACCGCTGCGCCGCCGGTTCGGAGAACACTGCGTGCGTGCAGGCGATGATGACGTCCTTGGCACCGGCGTTCTTGAGGACCTGTACAGCGCCGGAGATCGTTCCACCGGTGTCGATCATGTCGTCAATCAGCACGCAGGTGCGGCCTTCGATCTGCCCGACGACGGTCTTCGAGACTGCCTGGTTCGGCACCGTGAGGTCGCGGCTCTTGTGGACGAACGCCAGGGGCGCGCCGCCCAGGCGCTCGGCCCACTGTTCTGCCACACGGACGCGTCCGGTGTCCGGCGAAACAACGGTGATATTGTCTGCTTCAACCTTGGTACGGATGTAGTCGGCCAGCAGCGGGATCGCCATGAGGTGATCCACCGGGCCGTCGAAGAACCCCTGGATCTGGGACGTGTGAAGGTCAACCGACATGATCCGGTCCGCACCGGCGGTCTTGTAGAGGTCCGCCACCAGTCGGGCGGAGATCGGCTCGCGACCACGGCCCTTCTTGTCCTGGCGGGCGTAGGGGTAGAACGGAGAAACCACGGTGATCCGCTTTGCCGAAGCGCGCTTCAGCGAATCGATCATGATCAGCTGCTCCATGAGCCAGTTGTTCAGTGGGGCCGGGTGTGCCTGGATGACGAAGGCATCGGTGCCGCGGACGCTCTCCGCCGATCGCACGTAGATTTCACCGTTGGCGAAGTCATAAGCGTCGATAGGCAGGAGTTCCGTGTCCAGCTCCTTGGCGATTTCCTGCGCCAGCTCGGGGTGCGCCCGTCCGGCAGCGAGAACTAGTTTCTTCTCGCCGTGTGCGGTAATTTCGCTCATGCCTGTATGCCCTCTTCTGTGATTTCCTGGGTACTTGATGAATCGGGGGTGGCAGCGGAGCCCAGCGCGGCTTGCGCCAACCGGGCCGAGTTACTGCCCTGGCGGTTGGCGATGACCCAGCCTTCGGCGTTGCGCTGAGGGGCAACGCTCAGAGTGAGGGCTCCGGCGGGAACGTCCTTGCGTATGATGGCGCCAGCGCCGCTGTAGGCGCCGTCGCCAATCGTCACAGGAGCCACGAAGACCGTGTTGGAACCGGTCCGCACACCGGAGCCGATCACCGTGCGGTGCTTCTTCTCGCCGTCGTAGTTTGCCGTGATGTTGCCGCAGCCGATGTTGGTGTCCTCGCCGATCTCAGCGTCGCCGGCATAGCCGAGGTGGGACAGCTTGGAGCCGCGGCCGATGGTCACGTTCTTGGTTTCGTAGAAAGCGCCGATCTTGCCGGTCTCACCCAGGACCGTGCCCGGTCGCAGGTACGTGAACGGACCCACACTGGCCCTGGCACCGATCGTGGATCCTGAGCCGTGGGTGCGGGTAACCTTCGCGCATTCACCCACCGAAACGTCGGTGAGGGTCGTGTCTGGGCCGACGACGGCGTCGCGCGCCACAGTGGTGGCGCCGTGAAGCTGAGTGTTCGGCAGGAGACGGACATCTTCGTCCAGGGTGACGGTGGAATCGATCCAGGTGGTGGCCGGGTCAACGACCGTGACGCCGGCACGCATCCAGGCTTCGATGATCCGGCGGTTGTGCTCGGCTCCGAGCGCGGCCAACTGGACGCGGTCGTTGGCACCTTCCACCTGCCAGCGGTCCTTGGTGATGACGGCGGAAACCCGGCCTCCGGCGTCGCGCGCCAGTTCGAGGACGTCGGTGAGGTACTTTTCGCGCTGGATGTTCTCGATGGTCACCTTGTGCAGCTGCGTGCGAAGAACCTGTGCGTCAAAAGCGTAGATCCCCGAGTTGACCTCGCGGATGGAGCGCTCGGCGTCGCTGGCGTCTTTGTGTTCGCGGATGCCCAGCACTGTGCCGTCCTCGCCACGAAGGATGCGGCCGTATCCATTGGCGTCGTCGAGGATGGCGGTCAAGACCGTCACGGCGTTGCCCTCGGATTCGTGCGTGGCCACAAGCTCGGAGAGGAGGGAACCGGTCAGCAAAGGAACATCGCCGTACGTGACCACTACCGTTCCGGTGAGTTCGGCCTTCGCATCGAGGGCGTCAAAGGCTACCTCGACGGCACGGCCGGTTCCGGGAACATCGTCCTGGTCCACAATGACGGCGTCGGGATCGATCAGCTCAACATGCTCGGCGACGAGGTCCCGTTCGTGGCGGACAACCAAGGCCAGCCGTTGCGGATCGATGGAACGTGCGGCAAGGATGGCATGCGCCACCATGGAACGTCCACCGATTTCGTGGAGGATTTTGGGAGTCCGCGACTTCATGCGCGTACCGGCTCCGGCGGCTAGGACGATTACAGCGGCGGGGCCAGTAGTATCGGGGCTCACGAAGTCGCTCTCCTTGCTCGGTTACGTCCGGGCGAACCCGGCTGCGGCATCTGCTCTATCCTACTCTTGCCGATTCACGGCCTTCCGCGCAGCCAATGGACAGCTTCGGGAGAGACAGTGCCTTCAGAGGCGGTGCCGGCAGATCACCGACAAGTTCCGCCCATAGGATTCGAACCTATACTCCACGGCTCCAAAGGCCGGGGTGCTGCCATTACACCAGGGCGGACCGTGTGCGCGTGGCCCTTGCGGACGCACAGCCCGCGGGTTCCCCGCTTGACCGGGTCGCACACACAAGAATCTAGTTTGCCATGACCATCGCAGTGTTCGCGACTTGGCTCATCATCGAGTCCTTTCCGACCGTGCTGACGGTTCCTCCACGAGCCGCTTCACGCTTGACGTAAGGCATGATAGATGCGTGAGCAACAGCACAGGACTTCCGCGGCGCTCGACGGGTTCCAGGGTGATCAACCACCCGCCCTCAAGCCAGGTTGTACGTGCCCGGATGACTGGATCCCAACGCCGTTCCCAGCTCATCGAGATCGGCCGGGGACTGTTCGCGGCCCGCGGCCTTGATGCCACCACCATTGATGAAATCGCAGCGGCCGCAGGAGTGTCCAAGCCTGTCATTTACGAGCACTTCGGCTCGAAGGAAGGCCTCTACACGCAGGTGGTGGAGATCGAATTCCGCATCCTGCTGGAGGCCATTAACGAGTCCCTGGCCGCCGAAGCCAAACCACGCGTCCTCGTTGAACAGGCGGCACTTGCCTTGCTTGGCTACATCGAAGAGCGGAGCGACGGTTTCCGGATCCTCATGCGGGACGCCCCGCCTTCCCAGCCTGAAGGCGCCTTCTCCACCCTGCTCTCCCATGTGGCGGACCGCGTGGAAAACCTGCTCGCCGACGAATTCTCCCGGCGCGGTTTCAGCGCAGCCGACGGCGCCATGTACGCCCAGATGCTCGTGGGCATGGTGGCTATGACCGGCCAGTGGTGGCTCGACCACCGCGAGCCGGACAAACGCGCAGTAGCCGCGCACCTGGTTAACTTGGCCTGGAACGGACTGACAGGCCTGCAAAAAGAACCGGAGCTGCGGAGCGAGGGCTAGGTTCTGGTTCCCCCTGGGTCCTGCCTCGGTTGTCTCCGCTGCTGGTCACCTTACGGCGCATCCGTGGTCGCCTACGCGGAGCAACGCCCCTCGCCGCAGCACCGCTCTTGCCAATCTTCCGTTCGGGCCGCCGGCGCGCGCCTCGACTTTCGACTCCTGTGTACCTCGTCGACACGCAAAATCCCTGGCGACACTGGAATCCACGCGTCGGATTCCTCTTTCCGTGTCATGGGCAAATTTGGGTGTCGAAATCCGCCGAAACCATCCGCCGTCCCATTCCCTACCGCGCCACCCTTTCCCTACCGCCTCGAGTTCCACGGACCCAGTCCCCTTCCCGCCTTTGGCGAACGAGGCCGGCAGTCCACCGCCCCGTTTGACCGCCGGACGGCGGTTCTTCGGAAAGGAGCGCATCGCGACGCAACGGGCTAGGGAGCTCGCCCAGCGAGCGAGTAGTCCCTTTGCGTTGTGTCTAACCCAGATTTTTCATCTGCCGCTGGTGGGCCGGCCGGGGGCGGCGTTGATCGCTGATCGGCTGTGATCTGGATTTTGGCGGGGCTGGAGTGGCCCTGGTGCCGCCGGGATCGGCGCGGATTTCCACTTCTCCGTTGGGTGTTTGTTCTGTGTCGTGGCGGTTGGAACCTTGGACCTGGCTACGTAGGCTTTGCCGGGGCGCTTTTCAGTCGCGCTGGGAGGTCTTTGATCCGGTCCAGCAGGACGGTGATGAGCTGTTTCTCCGGTGCCCTGTCTGGCAGGAGCAAGGTCCTCCGGCGGGCGCGGGTGATGATTTTCCCGGCGGTCGCGAAGAGCCGGTAGCGCCAGCGTTTGATGTCCCAGGACCTGGCGTGGTGGCCTTCCGGGAGGGCGGTGAGCTGCAGCCAGGAGGTGAGGTTCAATGCCAGGGCGGCGATGTTGGCCCAGGCCTGGTTCGCGGCGAAATCGTAGAACGGCAGCTTGCCCAGGCCGGTGTTCTTCAGGGTCTTGATCCGGTTCTCGCACCGGCCCCGGGCCCGGTGCCGGGCATCCAGGAACGGTCCGTGCCAGCGCGGTGCGTTCGTCAGGAACGCGGTGATGCGGTGCCCGTCCAGATCCAGCAGGGTCGGGGCCGCGCCGGGGTGCAGCGGCTCGGCCCGCAGGTAGATGTTCGTGCCCGGCGGGTAGTCCTTCAGCGGGATCACTTCGGTGGCGTTGATGACCCACGCGTTCGTGCGGTCGGTCCCGTGCTGGTCCAGGGCCGGTTGCCAGTACTGTTTGTCGTTGATCCAGTCGATCATGTGGGCTTTGGCTGCCGGGACCGGATACGAGACGGAGAACTGCACGCCCAAGGAGTGCAGGTGCCAGAGGAACTTCCGCGAGGCGCCGGCACTGTCGGTGCGGACCAGGATCCTCTGCCCGTCCAGCTTCCCATCGGGGAAGAAGCTCTCGGGCAACTGGGCCGTGGCGGTCTCGAAGACACGGATATGGTCATCGGCGCTGTTCGCCCCCGCGCTGCCGGGCCGCAACACGCAGGCGAGGATTTCCCCGGTGCCGTTGCCCGTGCCGTAATCGATGCTGGCGATGAACGGGGAGAAACCGTACCCGCCTTTGTACGTGCCCGCGGCCAGTTCCTTGTCACTGTGCGAGGTCACCAACGTGGCATCCAAGTCAACGATCAAGGGATCGGCGGCGGTTGCCTGGCCGCCGGGTTCGAAGTTCCCTGCAGCGTCCCAGGCCCTGGACCGCAGTTCCCGGGTCAGGGTCTCGAAGCCGTAGCTGAACAGTTCGGGGTTGGCGACGGTGCGTTCGAAAAACCGGGACACGGTCGCGTTCGAGGGCACCGGCCCGAAGATCCCGGGCGAGGAACGCAGCATGTCCAGGTCGCTGACGTGCTCGCCGCCGCCAGCGAGCATCAGGGCCAGGGAAGCGATGAGCCGGCCGGGCCGGTGTCGGGCGCCGGAAGGAGCGAACTGGCCAAGCCGGTCCTCGCAGAGTCCGCGGAAACCCAGCGCGTCGATCAATTCCGTCAGAATCTTCGTTCCGGCGTGGGACACCAGTGACTGGCCGGTGAAGCCAACCGCTGCAGCAGGGAAAAGCCGGGTAAAATGATGCATCGAAAGGGTGCTCCTCACGATCAGGAAAATATGGCGTCGAATACCACTATTTTCCCAGCTCAGAGCACCCTTTCACTGCTTTAACGCGCCACTCGCGCCAGCTGGCCACGAAAACCCCGGGCTAAGCGACGCCGAAGGACCGTTGTCCGGCCCCGGCACCAGTCGCGCGGCTCAGTCGCCCCCGCCGACCTACTCCCCCAGCACCTCCGCCGCCTCGAGCCACTCGAGTTCCAGGACTTCCTTTTCTTCGAGGAGTTCCTGCAACTTGGTGTTCAGTTCGGCGAGCGCGTCGAAGTCCCCGGCTTGGGACTTGGCGGCCATCTGGACGTGGAGTTTCTCTTCTTGCTGGGCGATCTTGCCTAACTGGCGGTCGATCCTGTTCAGTTCCTTCCGGGCCTCACGCTTCTCTGCCTCGCTGGGACCCGCCGCGGCGGTCGAAGCTGAGCCGCTTGCCGCCGTCGGGCGGCTGCTCCCGCTCGAGGCGCCGCCGGACACTGCACCGCTCGCGAGCGCGGCTTCGCGCAATTCCAAGTACTGGTCCACCCCGCCCGGAAGCCCGCGCAGCTTGCCGTCGCCCAGGAGTGCCATTTGGGAATCGGTGACGCGTTCCAGGAGGTAGCGGTCGTGGCTGACGACGACGAGCGTACCCGGCCAGCCATCCAGGACGTCCTCGACGGCGGCCAGGGTATCGGTATCGAGGTCGTTGGTGGGTTCGTCGAGCATCAGGACGTTGGGCTCGCCCACCAGCAGGCGCAAGAGTTGCAGGCGGCGCCGCTCACCGCCGGAAAGGTCGGACACCGGAGTCCACTGCTTTTCCTTCGTGAACCCGAGTTGCTCTACGAGCTGCCCGGCCGTGAACTCCTTGCCACCCACGCTGAACGAGCGCTTTTCGCGCTCGATGACCTCGATCACGCGAAGGTCGGATACGTCGTCGATCTCCTTGACGTCTTGGCTGAGCACCGCGGTGACAACAGTCTTGCCCCGCTTGACTTTGCCTGAACTCGGCGCGATCTCCCCGTTGAGCAGCCTCAGCAGCGTGGATTTTCCGGCACCGTTGACGCCCACCAGTCCGAGCCGCTGCCCCGGCGCGAGGCGGAGGGTGACGTTGTCGAAGAGCTTCTTGCCGGCGTCGCCGCCCACAAAATCAAGCGAGACCCCCTCAAGGTCCAGCACGTCCTTGCCGAGCCGGGCGGTTGCCATCTTGCTCAAGGCCACGGAGTCGCGCGGATCGGGAACATCGGCGATCAGCTCGTTGGCGGCCTCAATACGGAACTTGGGCTTCGACGTGCGGGCCGGGGCGCCACGACGCAGCCACGCCAGCTCCTTCTTGACCAGCTGTTGACGCTTGCTTTCGACGACGGATGCGCTACGGTCGCGCTCGGCGCGGGCCAGCACGTAGGCCGCATAGCCGCCGTCGAACGGGTCCACCATGGCGTCATGCACTTCCCAGGTCCGGTTGCAGACTTCGTCCAGGAACCAACGGTCGTGGGTCACCACAAGGAACGCGCCTTGGTTGGCCCGCCACCGGGTCTTCAGATGCCGGGAGAGCCAAGCCACGCCTTCCACATCGAGGTGGTTGGTGGGTTCGTCGAGCATGATGACGTCGTGGTCCTCGATAAGGAGTTTGGCCAAGGCCACTCGGCGCTTCTGTCCGCCGGAAAGTGCGTGCACGTTGGCGTGCCAATCGACGTCGGCCACGAGGCCGCCCATGATTTCGCGGATTTTGGGGTTGGCGGCCCATTCGTGGTCCGCCTGGTCACCGACGATCGCGGCCCCCACGGTGAGGTCGCCGTCGAGCACGTCGGACTGGTCGAGGTAACCGACATTCACGTCGCCTCGTTTGGTCACGCGACCGGAGTCCGGCGTCGATCGCAATGCCAGCAAGCGCATGAGCGTGGATTTGCCGTCGCCGTTGCGCCCAACCATGCCGATCCTGTCGCCGTCCTCCAAACCAAGGGTTACGCCGTCGAGGATGGTGCGGGTTGCGAACGAAACGGTGAGGTTTTCACCGCCGAGCAGGTGGGCCACTGGGTACTACTTTCTGGTGTGAACAATCAGGAAAATCGCTGCTTGTCGAAAAAATTGCCAAGGCGGGTTGTCATAGGAGGGTATCGGAGATGATCCGTGCGCCGGGAACCGGTCCGTGAACAGCAAGGGCGTTGTGCCCCAGATGCCGCAGGTCGTCGGCGAGTCCCTGGGCCGCGGAAGGGTTGTGCGCGAGCAAGGCCACAGTGGGGCCCGAACCGGAAACGATCCCTGCGAGGGCGCCGTTCGACTCCCCTAGCCCGATGGTGTCCCGCAATTGCGGAGCCAGCTCGATCGAGGCGCGTTGGAGGTCGTTGATGAGGACCTTGCTCAGGGCGCCCGGATCTCCGTTGCGCAGCGCCTGCAGGATCTTGGCATCGACCTCGAGCGGTTCGGGGATGTCGAGTCCCTCGGCATTCCGGAGTCTGTCCAGCGCGTGGAAGACCTCGGGCGTGGAGAGTCCGTAGTCGGCGCAGACCAAGACCCAGTCCATTTGCGCTTTTGCAAGGGCCGGTGACAATTCGTCGCCGACGCCAAGCCCGACGGCGGTGCCTCCAAGCAGCGAGAACGGCACGTCCGCGCCCAACTCAGCCGCAAGATGGGCAAGTTCTTCGCGTGATAAGCCACTGTTCCAAAGGGCATCACAGGCCAGCAGGGTGGCCGCTGCATCAGCGGAGCCGCCCCCCATGCCTCCCGCGACCGGGACGCGCTTGGTGATTTCCAAGTGCACACCGGTGGCCTTCTCCGAAACGTCCCTCATGATGGCGGCGGCTTTGTAGGCCAGGTTCCGCTCGTCCAGGGGGATGTCCACCCCGTCGAGGTCCAGGGTGCTTGATGGACTGATGCTGACCGTGATTCCCTGCCCCTCAGTGCTCGTGGCGGCGACTTCCTCATACAGGGACACCGCGAGATACACGCTGGCGACAGAGTGGTAGCCGTCCGGCCGCAACGGGCCAACGTTGAGGGAGACGTTCACCTTGCCGGGCGCCCGGACGCGAACCGTCCGTGCGACGAAGCGGCCGCGGTTCACACCGCTGATTGCCGGATTCATGCGTCCAGGGGGTGGCGGGCCTCGGCGATGCGGACAAACCCGTTGATATCGAGGACCTCTCCGCGGGCAGTCGGATCAACGCCGGCGGCCACGATGAAACGTTCGGCTTCGGCCGCGCTTCCTGCCCAGCCTGCCAAGGCCGCTCGGAGCGTCTTTCGGCGCTGGGCAAACGCGGCATCGATGACGGCGAAAACCTGCTCGCGGGTGGCGTGTGTTGCCGGTGGCGCGCCGCGCGTAAAGGACACCAGTCCGGAATGGATCTTCGGGGCCGGCCAGAAGACATTCATGCCAATTACTCCGGCCTTGCGCATGTGTCCGTACCAAGCGGCTTTGACCGACGGGACACCGTAGATTTTGGAACCCGGGCCCGCAGCCAGCCGGTCCGCCACCTCGTCCTGGACCATGACGAGCCCGTGTTGCAAGCTCGGGAAATGCTGCAGGAGGTGCAGGACCACGGGCACCGCCACGTTGTAGGGCAGATTGGCCACGAGGGCGGTGGGCTGCACGGGAAGCTCGGTGACCTTCATGGCGTCGGAAAGGACAAGGTGGAAATCATCCACCGAGTCCGGGCGCCACTCGCGGACCGTCTCCGGCAACTTGCCGGCCAATACGGGATCGATTTCGACGGCGACAACTGTTTTGGCGGCGTCGAGCAGGCCGAGCGTCAACGAACCCAGCCCCGGTCCGACCTCCAAGACGGTTTCTTGGGGATCAATACGGGCGGCGGAGACGATCCTCCGGATGGTGTTGCCGTCAATGACAAAGTTCTGGCCGAGGGTTTTGGTTGGGCGGACACCGATTTCTTCGGCGAGCCGTCGGATGTCCGCAGCCCCCAGAAGGGGTGCGACGGCGGCGTGTTCGGAATTCGGTTCAGTCACCTAGGTATCGTATCGTCTGCCTGACTCGCGGCAGCGCCCCTCTGCCACCTTCGCGTGCGAAAAAGCCGGGCCCGGAGATTCCGGACCCGGCCAATTTCATCGATGCTTAGCGGGAAGCTGCCCAGCCGCAGCCCCACGGTCCGAGGCCGCGCTGCGCGTAGACGCGGTTGGCGATGTCAATCTGCTGGGCCTTGCTGGCGGCGGCTGCGTTGGGAGCGTAGGCACCACCGCCGGAGCCGATCCAGGTCTGGATGTCGAACTGCAGGCCGCCGTAGTAGCCGTTGCCCGTGTTGATGGCCCAGTTTCCACCGGACTCGCACTGGGCAACCTTGTCCCACATGGCCTCGTTCGGTGCGCCAGTAGGTCCGGAGGCAACTGCCGCGGCGGCAGCAGGCTTGGGGCGCTCCTTGGTTCCGACAGTCACCTTCGCGGAAACAGGGTTAACGGTGACGTCCGAGGAGACCAGGGTCCGGGACGCTTCACGACCATCCACCAGGACGAGCTTGAACTTCTTGCTGAGCAGCCCGAGGACGCCTTCCTGGGTCACGGTCTTCTGGTCTGTGAACTGAGCCGGGTCTTGCGTGGTGACGGTATCGAAGGGAACGTTTTCCGTCTCGGTGGCGGTCTTGCTGGTGTCCACACGGGAAACCTTGATCACCATGTTCTGGACAACGGGGGCCGAGTTGGGTTGCGAAACGCGGTCGTTCGGGCCGAGCACGACGCCGGCGTCGCTGAGGACGGTGCCGACGTCAGCCGCCGTCGTGGTCTTTGCCGAGCTTTGACCATCCACGATCAGGCTGATCGCCTTAGGGGTCATGATCGAGACGAACGATCCGGAAACTGCCAGCTGGGTGTCTTTTGGCTGGGAGACGGCCGATGCGCT
Organism: Arthrobacter sp. MMS18-M83; assembly: GCF_026683955.1. Lineage (NCBI taxonomy): Bacteria > Bacillati > Actinomycetota > Actinomycetes > Micrococcales > Micrococcaceae > Arthrobacter > Arthrobacter sp. MMS18-M83. Next base: position 1,236,401 of record NZ_CP113343.1, read on the forward strand.
CGCGACGCCGAGTTCAGAAACGAGCCCCTCGACGTTGGGAGCCGTAGTGTTGACCGTCCGCTGTGCGCCGTCAAGGCTGACGGTGACGGCCTTGGCCAGGTTGACGTTGATGATGGAACCGTTCTGCACCGAGGCGTCCAAAGCCGGGGAAACCCGGTCTTCAGCCTTCAGATCGACCTTGGCTGCCTTGACCACTTGGTCAACTGTGTTGCCGAAGGTCTGGACGGAACTCACTTTGCCGTCGACGTTGAGGGTGACTGACTTGTTGCTGCCTGTAAAAGCAACCACACCGAGCACCAGTGCCGAAAGCACCAGCAGCTGCGCACCGACTTTGACGAAACTGAACTTGCCGCCCGTGGTGAAGAACTTAACCATGTTTGCCCGTAACTTTTGGACCATCCGGGCACGGGGAAAAGCGCACAGGGGCCTCCTGCCGCGGCCCTTGGGTGCAGGCCGAAGCCGTGCAGGAGGACTGCGGCGGAGTTGTGCGCCGCCACACTCAATTCAACTGAAACACCAATTGCGAACGGAGTAAGTTGTCCGATGGCCTTCCCCGACCCCGGCTACTGGTTACCCACTGTAACCGAAGCGTTATAAAGTGACCAAGATTTTTACATACCGGGTATGCAGAGCAATTGCAGCTCAGTCCCACGATCCGTAGGTTGCCACCGTGTTTTGGGCCAGTTGGGAACACAGGGTGGAGAGCTCGGTTCCGGTCACTTCAGCCATGGAACGGACCGTGTAAGGCACCATGTAGCTCGCGTTGGGGCGGCCCCGGTGGGGATGCGGCGTCAGGAACGGGGAGTCGGTTTCTACGAGTACGAGTTCCGGATCTGCGATGGCGAGCGCGTCTCTCAGGTTTGCGGCGTTCTTGAAGGTCATGGTGCCGGCAAAGGACATGTACCAGCCGTTCGTGTTGCATATCCGCGCCAGTTCCGCATCACCCGAGAAGCAATGGAACACCACCCGCTCCGGGGCGCCCTCTTCCCGGAGCACCTGGACGACGTCGTCATGGGCGTCACGGTCGTGGATCTGGAGGGTGAGATCAAGCCTCTTCGCGATGTCGATGTGGCGGCGGAAAGAGTGGCGCTGGTGCACCAGGCCGTCGCCGTGGGTGCGGAAGAAATCAAGCCCGGTTTCGCCGATCGCGCGGACCCTCGGATGGGCCGCAAGTTCTTCGATCTCCGCGAGCGCTGATTCCAGCTCTCCGCGGCCGGCGTAGACCGGAGCGTCGTTGGGGTGGATGGCGACTGCCCCGAGGAGACGCCGGTCCGCGTCCAGCGCTTGGACCGTGAACCGCGATGACTCGAGGTCGCAGCCCACTTGCACGGCACCCTGGACCCCCACGGCTTCGGCGGCGTCCAAAGCATCCGCGACGGCTACGTCCAGCAGGCCGTGCCGGAAGTCGAGATGCGTGTGGTTGTCCATCACCGGGACCGGCAGCGGCTCGGGAGCCGGCGGGTATTCCTTACGGGAGTCGCCGGTTTCAGGCGCACGGTAGGGAGCCGGTGGGAGGGAGTTGCACATGCTCTCACCCTATCTTTCCTTCCTGAACCCCTCGCGGTCCTTGCCTGATCCCTCCCCTTTCCCACCCTCCGGAACCTCCCTCTGTCTGCGGTGGGCCTAGGCTGGGTAGTCTGGTACAAAAGGCGGTATATCCCGGCCAGGGCACCGCGGCCCGGCAGGGGTTCTGTCATGGCTGAGGGGTTGTCCATGGATTCAAAGCGACACGGTACCGTTGATGAGCCATTGCTGCGGGACGAGGCTGTTGTCGCCTTGCCGCCCGAACGCGAGACCCTCAACGGCCACAAGCTGCCGGTCATGGATCCTTCGCAATTCCACGCTGCGAGCGAGAAGATCCTGGCGGCAATCAACAAAGTCATCGACGGCAAAGCCGAAGCCGCCAAACTTGCCCTGACCGTGCTCCTCGCCCAGGGCCACCTGCTCGTGGAGGATGTGCCTGGCGTCGGCAAGACCCTGCTCGCCAAGACCCTGGCACGCACCATCGATTGCAAAGTCAGCCGGATCCAGTTCACCCCGGACCTTCTTCCTTCGGATGTCACGGGCGTCTCCATCTACAACCAGTCATCACGGCAGTTCGAGTTCCGGATGGGCGCGGTGTTCGCCAACATCGTGATCGGAGACGAAATCAATCGGGCCTCCGCCAAAACCCAGTCCGCCCTGCTCGAATGCATGGAAGAACACCAGGTGACAGTGGACGGCCATTCCTACCAGCTGGCCGAGCCGTTCATGGTGGTTGCGACGCAGAACCCCATCGAAATGGAAGGAACGTATCCACTGCCTGAGGCGCAGCGGGACCGTTTCATGGCCCGCATCTCGATGGGCTACCCGGACAAGCTCTCCGAGATCGAGATGCTCGAGACGCACCAGGCGGTCTCACCACTCGCGAAAGTCACCCCCGTGGTCACTTCCTCGGATGTCGCCGCCATGATCGCCACGGTGCAGCAGGTCTTCGTCTCCCAAGCCGTCAAGGAATACACGGTTGCCTTGGGGCGGGCCACGCGGGACAGCGCGCGCCTGCGTCTCGGAGCCAGCCCGCGCTCCCTGCTGCAACTACTGCGGGCCGCCAAGGCGACTGCCGCCCTTGACGGACGGAATTTCGTCCTTCCGGACGACGTCATTTCCGTGGCCGAATCGGTCTTGGCGCACCGCATCATCCTTGACCGCAAGGCCGCGAGTTCCGGTGACACTCCGCAAAGCATCATCCGGGCGATCCTGGCCTCGCTCCCGGTAAGCCAGGACGCTGGCGCGGAACGCCGCGGCAGCTAGGCGGATGTCCGGAGGGGGCACACATGGCACTGATGGATCTACTTCCCAAGCATCTGTTCACCAACCGTGGCTGGGGGCTGCTGGCCAGCGGCGTTGGCGCCCTGCTCCTGGCCCAAATCATGGGCAGGCGCGACCTGCTGGCCCTCGGTATACTGCTGATAGTGCTGCCGCTGGTGTCCCTTGCCGGGGTTCGCATCCTCAAGCCGCGCTTTCAGGTGTTCCGCGAATTCAATCCGTCTTCCGTTGAAACATCTTCCACGGCAACAGTGCGGCTGGCCGTGGCACGGACCGGCGCAGCCACTGGCCCGGTGATCATGGAAGAGCAGTTGTCGCCGCGCTTCGGCGAACCTCCTGCCTTCCGCTTTCCCGCCCGTTCCGCTTCCGGCGGCACGAGCCGGTACGAATACCATTTGCGCTCGGGCAAGCGCGGCCAGTTCAGGATCGGTCCGGTCACCGCCGAGTTCTGCGATCCCTTTGGCTTGTCGCTGCACCGGCACGCGATCGACGACGGCGACATCCTCACCGTGACGCCTTCCGCCGTCGAGCTCCCCGCCACGGGCCTCGCAGGGGCACGCGGAAACGACGGCGTGACCGCCACACGAATCCGTGCGAATCCCAGCGACGACGATGTCATGACCCGCGAATATCGGCATGGCGACCCCATGCGCCGTGTCCACTGGGCAGCGACCGCGCGGCACGGGGAACTCATGGTGCGGCAGGAAGAGTCCGTGACTACGCCTGAGGCGACCATCATTATGGACCAGCGCTATTCCGCCTTTGTTTCGGGTTCGGGGGCCACCTTCGGTCCGGCCCATGAAGACGCCTTCGAACTGGTCAGCAGCGACAACTTCGAGTGGGTCGTGACGGCGGCCATGTCGATCAGCGCCCACCTTGCCGATCGGAACTACTCGCTGAGGTTCCTCGACGCCGCCGGGAATCCGGCATTCCGCAACTCCCACTCGGCCCCGGATCCCGAAACCGAGGAATTCAGCGGCTTGTGCGGCCTGCAATCCATTGCCGAGAGCCTGGCCGCAATTCAGCTCACCGGCGCACGGCATGTCCATGGCGAGCGCCGCAGGGAGGCCGCCGACGTCGTTGACGGTGTTGAGGCGCCCTTCGACGACCACCTGATGGATAAACTGGCGGCACACCGCCTGCGCGGCCCCCTTCTCGCGTTGCTCGGAAATATGCCGCTCGCCGAGGCCCGTGCCTTGGCGCCCGCCGCCGGCTACGGAGCCAATGCCTTCGCACTGGTGGTCACGGACCATCCCCACCATGCCCAGCCGATCATCGAAGCCTTGAAGCTGGGCGGCTGGCGGGCCGTCGCCGTCAGCTCGAGAACGGATCTTCCTGCCGCATGGGCAGGTTTCGATCAAGGAGAGATTCTCGCGGCCGCTGCCGCAGCGATGGACGTCCGGCGCGGAGCGGCGGTGCCGCGATGACAACCACCTCCCGGCACGAGACTCCAGGACGGACTCCACGTTCGGCGTCGACGAGCACCGGCGAGGGAGGAGCTTCCTCCGGTGGCCCGGGGAAGGTACCCCGCGCCCGAAAGCCGGGGCCCCGAGCCTACCCGTGGGCTATGTCCGCGGCCATCGCTATCGCCGTCCTCGGGACAGCGCTCTCGCTCAATGGTGTCTTCAGGGGCTGGGCTTGGTTAGTTCCTGCGATCACCACGGTGTGTACCGTCGCAATGACGCTGGCTGTTCTCCGTGCATTAAGGGCGCACGCGCTTCTCATCACTTTGGGCGGGCTCGTCTCGTTGGCGTTCATCCTGACCTCCACCTTCTTCCGCCAACAGAGCATCGCGGGCTTCGTGCCCTCCGGTGAGACATATGCCCAGTTCGGCAAGTTCCTGAAACGCGCGGGCGAAACTGTCGTCTCGGAGACTGCTCCCGTGGCCCCGAACGCCGGAATCGTGTTTGTCGCGTGCGCGAGCCTGGGCTTGGTGGTTGTCCTCATCGATGCATTGGCGGTTCCACTCGGAATGCCTGCCACAAGCGGTTTGGGTCTTCTGGCCGTCCTCGTTTTCCCGGCCACCATCAAGCCGCAAGGCGCGGGGCTGCTCGGGTTCCTTGCCACTGCCGTCGGTTTCATCCTGATCCTGGGGTGCAGCCAGTGGTTCGCGCCGGATTGGCGGCTACAGACTGACAATCCGCGCGGCGCGGGGCAGCTCAAGCGATCGACGGTGATCGGTGCCGTGGCCCTGGTTCTCGGGCTGCTGCTGCCCTTGGCGGTTCCAGGCTTCGAGCGCGGAACGTTTCCGGTGGGCTCGCGCCTGAACCCCTGGGGCGTCTCCAACGGCTTGAACCCGATGATCACGCTCGGCAACAGCCTGCGGAATCCTACTGGCGACGGCCGCATCACCTACGCCACGAGTTCCACTGCCCCCGTTTACCTGCGTTCTGTCACTATTGACAAGTTCGACGGCGATACCTGGGCGCCGGACGACCGCGAAGCTTCCCGGCGCATCGGCCCCGGCCGGGTGGCACCGGACTATCCGCTCCCCTCCGATTTGGTGCGCCAGCTGACGGTGATAGATACCGGGCAGTTCACCAGTCCCTACCTGCCGGTTCCTTATGCTCCAACGGCCGTGAACGGGCTGAGCGGACGCTGGTCCTGGGATCCCGAAACCCTCGGCATCCGCGCCGAGGATACCAACACGCGGAACCAGCAGTACACGGTATTTTCGGCGTTGCCAGCCCTGACCTCAGCGACGTTGAGCCAGGACAATGCCCGGCCCACGTCCATCTCGCAGGATTTCATCCAAGTGCCAAACAACGTTCCGGACATTGTGAAGAACACGGCCAAGACCGTGACTGCTGGCGCCAACGACAACTACGCCAAGGCGATGGCGATCCAGAGCTATCTACGCTCGCCGAAGTTCAGCTACTCCCTACAGGCTCCGGTCCAGGGCGGTTATGACGGCAACGGCTTGTCCGTGCTGGCGGATTTCCTCGAACAGAAGAGCGGCTATTGCGTCCACTTCGCGTCGGCCATGGCCGTCATGGCGCGGCTGTCCGGAATCCCGAGCCGCATCGCCGTGGGCTACGCGCCGGGCCACTCCACCGGCGTTACCGTTGCCGTCGCAGGTCAGGAACCCCTGCCGGAGTTCGCGGTGGATGCCCGTGACGCCCACGCCTGGCCCGAACTCTATTTCGAAGGCGCTGGTTGGGTCGCCTTTGAACCGACCCCTTCGCGCGGTGTGGTCCCACCCTATGCGGCCGAACCGACGTCGGAGGGCGGCCAGAGCACCAATCTGCACGACGAAAACCTGACCCCGGGGTCCGTGACCCCCCAGCCGGGCGCCCCGACGGTACCGCCCCTTGCCGGACCCGGCGTTGGAGGGACCACGTCCGCGGGCTCCGCAACCTTGCTGGACGTCGTCGCCGGGGCGCTCCTTGTGGCGGTATTGGCAGCCCTCCCGCGGCTGGTCCGCTCCGGCATCAGGGCGCGGCGCCTGAAACCGCCACTGACCCGGCGGAACGGTTCCGGGGGCCGCGTCAGGCCGGCCCCACCCAGCGATGGTCCTGTATTGGCGTGGGCCGAGCTTCGGGACCTCGCCACCGACTACGGCGTACCACCGGTGCCCAGCGAAACGCCGCGGCACTTCGCGGCACGATTGCGCAACTCAACTGCACTTGGAGCGCCGGCCGCTTCGCCGTCGGGAGCCGCCGACGACGCCGGGCAGCAGGCGGTTGCGTTGCTCACCGTCGACTTCGAGCGGCAACGTTACGGTCCCCCGACGGATCCAGCGGCGGACGGCGCAACGGAGCAAGCAAACGCGACAGCAGCGGGCAGGATCGCCGCTGTCCGTGCCGCACTGCGGCGCAATGCCACGTGGTTCGCAACCTTCCGCGCGGACTGGTTCCCGCGGTCCTTGATGTCCCGGTGGTTCCAACTCGTATGGACGCCGTTCCGCTGGCTGGGTGGCATTTCAGTGGCGGCAGCACGCCGGGTGGCGGCATCCTGGCAAAGCCTCTTCGGCTCCATCCGCTGGCGGCGTTGAGACCCAACTGACTGGCAGTTGTTGTCGTATACAGGCCGCTAAACGACAACTACTGCGAGTTAGTTGGGCGAGGAACGCTTTGCTAGTCGGCGTAAGGATCAGCGATGCCGACGTACTGGGTAGTGAGGTATTCCTCGATGCCTTCGAAGCCGCCTTCACGGCCCAGGCCGGACTGCTTCACACCACCGAAGGGCGCCGCTGCGTTGGAGATGACGCCGGCGTTGAGGCCGAGCATGCCGGTCTCGATCCTTTCACTGACGCGCAGGCCCCGGTTCAGGTCCTTGGTGTAGACGTAGGCGACCAGGCCGTATTCGGTGTTGTTGGCCAGCTTGATGGCTTCGTCTTCGCTCTTGAAGGTGATGATCGGGGCCACCGGTCCGAAGATTTCTTCCTTCAGGATGCGGGCGTCCGCGGAGACATTCTTGAGCACGGTGGGCTGGTAGAAGTAGCCGGGGCCATCTACCGGGGCACCGCCGGTGACGGCAATTGCGCCGTTGGCAACGGCGTCGGACACCAAGGCGTGCACTCCGTTGCGGGCCTTGCCGTCGATCAGCGGGCCAACAGTGGAGTCCGGCTCAGTGCCACGGGCCGTGTTGAGTGCGGCGATCTTGGCAGCGAATTTGTCGGCGAAGGAATCGGCGATGGAGTCGTGCACAATGAAGCGGTTGGCGGCCGTGCAGGCCTCGCCCATGTTGCGCATCTTGGCGGCCACGGCGCCTTCGACGGCCTTGTCCAGGTCGGCGTCCTCGAAGACCACGAACGGGGCGTTGCCGCCGAGTTCCATGGAGCTGCGGAGGACCTTGTCGGCGGCTTCGCGCATGAGGGACTGCCCGACGGCGGTGGAACCCGTGAAGGAGATCTTGCGCAGGCGGTCGTCCTTGATGAGGGGCCCTGTGACTGCGCCTGCCGTGGAGGTCTGGATAACGTTGAGCACGCCTGCGGGGAGGCCGGCTTCCTGCATGACCTGCGCGAAGAGCAGGCTGGTCAGCGGGGTCAGGTTGGCGGGCTTGAGCACCATGGTGCAGCCGGCGGCAACCGCGGGGGCAATCTTGCGGGTAGCCATGGCCAGCGGGAAGTTCCACGGGGTGATCAGCAGGCAGGGACCAACAGGCTTCTTCTGGACCAGGATGCGGTTCTTGCCGTCCGGGGCCGCGGAGTAGCGGCCGCTGACACGGACGGCTTCCTCGGAGAACCAGCGCAGGAACTCCGCGCCATAGGCTACTTCGCCGCGGGCTTCGGCCAAGGGCTTGCCCATTTCCAAGGTCATGAGCAGGGCGAAGTCCTCGGCGCGTGCCGTGACCAGCTCGAAGGCGCGGCGCAGGATTTCGCCACGCTCGCGGGGAGCGGTACGGGCCCAGGAGGCCTGGGCTGCAGCAGCAGCGTCCAGCGCCGCGGCGCCGTCCTCCACTCCGGCGTCGGAGATGCTCATGAGCACCTTGCCCGTCGAGGGATCCTCGACGTCGAACGTCTTGCCGGACGCCGCAGGCAGCCACTGTCCGTTGATGAGAAGCCCGGTGGGAACGGACGCAAGAAGTTCGCTTTCGCGATCGGCGGTAACAGTCACAGTGACTCCTTCGTCAGTTGGTGCACGTTGTAGGGATGCACCAACACTTGATTTTGTGGAATTACTGCCACGGTACTGCCCGCCGCGAAGCAGTGTCTACGCCTTCGCGCACTGCCGCGACAGCAACAGTTTGTGCAGTTGCACAGCCATTTCCCGAAGCGCAAGCCACCGCGCGGAGAGCACCGCCCTAACGCGCCGCGAGCACGGCAGAGTACAACTCACGCTTGCTGACGCGGGCCTCTTCGGCCACGGCAGCCACCGCTTCCTTGAGCCTGACGCCCTTGGCCATGAGTTCGTTGACCGCGGCGACGTGGTCTTCGGGCTTGCCTGCCGCCTGTTCGGGTGCCCCTGCCACCACTACGGCAATCTCCCCGCGAACCTCGTTGTTTTCAGCCCATTCGAGCAGTTCCCGGACGGTTCCCCTGATGACTTCCTCATAGGTCTTGGTCAATTCGCGGCACACTGCGATGCGGCGGTCCGCGCCGAACCGCTCATGGAGGGCGCGGAGCATTGGCTCAAGCCGGTGCGGTGCTTCGAAGAACACCATCGTCCGGCGTTCGTTGCCAAGGTCCGCAAGCCGGGAACTGCGTTCGCCGGCTTTGCGCGGCAGGAATCCTTCAAAGCAGAACCGGTCCGTGGGCAGCCCCGAAAGCGCCAGCGCGGTCAAGACGGCGGACGGCCCTGGAAAGGCGGTGACGAAGAGCCCGGCCGCCACCGCTCCCTCCACGAGGCGGAAGCCCGGGTCGGACACCGCGGGCATCCCGGCATCGCTCACCATGATGATGGTCTTGCCCGCCCTGACATGGTCCAGGAGTTCCTCGGTCTTGGCGGCCTCGTTGTGCTCGTGGTAGCTGATGACGCGGCCGGACACAGTAATACCGAGCGACTGGACCAGCCGATGCAGGCGTCGGGTGTCCTCTGCGGCGACGATGTCGGCGGTCTGAAGCAATTCGATGAGCCGACTGGAGGCATCGCCGACGTTGCCGATGGGAGTGGCGGCCAGCACGATCCGGCCCACGCCGTCAGGAAGTGCGGGAAGGGCCTGCGGCTCAACGGTCTCTGCGGGGGTGTCCATGGACTCCGCGGGGGTGTCCGTGGACTCCGCGGGCTCCGCGGAGGCAGGATCGGGGGCTTCATCCGGGGAGCTCAGCTGTTCAGTCACCCGTCCAGCCTAGTGCCCCGGTGCCCCTTCGGCCTGTGCAGGGCTGCTCCGCCGGCCTCCCATGCCGCTTTCAGGGAGCTACCGGAGGCAAAAGGTAGCATGGCTGAGTGATCGATACCTCCGTGCGCCCCGCCCCGCAAACCTGGTTGACACGGCCCCGCGAGGCGTTCAGCGCAGAGGCCCTGCGTTCGCGGCTGATTGGCAGCATCCAGAGTTGGCGGGACTACCCGCCGTCCTTGAGACTGTGGTTCTGGTTGATCCCCACCATCACTGCCGTAATCGGCGGGATCCTGCGTTTTGTCCGCCTCGACGCCCCCCATAGCCTCGTGTTCGACGAGACCTACTATGTCAAGGACGCCTACTCCCTACTGGTCAGCGGATACGAGCGGAGCTGGCCGGACAAAGCCAACGATGCCTTCAACGCGGGCAACCCCAACATCCTGCTCAACTCCCCCGAATACGTGGTACATCCCCCGGTAGGAAAGTGGATGATCGCCTTCGGGATGTGGCTATTCGGTTCGGACAATTACTTCGGCTGGCGATTCTCCGCAGCCCTGACGGGTACTCTCTCCATTTTCCTGATCGCCTTGATCGCCCTGAAGCTGTTCCGTTCCCACATCCTGGGCGCGGTCGCGGGGCTACTGCTCGCCGTCGACGGCCACCACTTGGTCATGTCGCGCACTTCCCTGCTGGACATCTTCCTGATGTTTTGGCTGCTCGCGGCGTTTGGTGCCCTGCTGATGGACCGCGACGACGGTCGGCGCCGTCTAGCGGCACGGCTCGCCGCGCTTGCGGGCACGTCGAAGGACGGCCGGCCAACGCCATCGCAACTCGCCTCAGGGCCGTCGCTTGGATTTCGATGGTGGCGCTTGGCGGCCGGCGTTTGCCTAGGCCTGGCGGTCGGCACGAAATGGTCGGCACTGTTCTTCGTGGCCGGTTTCGGCTTGATGACGGTCTTCTGGGACATGAGCGCGCGGCGCATCGCAGGCATTCGGAGTTGGCCCAGCTCCGCGATCATCAAAGACGGCGTGCCGGCGTTCTTCACCATGATCCCGGTGGCCGGAGCCGTGTACTTGTCCACATGGACCGGCTGGTTCCTTTCCAAGGACGCCTACTACCGGCAATGGGCCGAAACGAATCCTTCCGCCACCTGGGGATGGATTCCCGGACCGTTGCGATCACTTGCTTATTACCACATGGAGGCCTACAACTTCCATCAAGGCCTCAGCTCACCCCACCCTTATCAATCGAGTCCGTGGAGCTGGCTGGTCATGGGGCGGCCCACGTCGTTCTACTACGAGTCGCCCAAGCAGGGAACGTCCGGTTGCGACCTATCGAGCTGTACCTCGGCAATCCTGTCCGTGGGCAATCCTGTGATCTGGTGGGGTGCGACGATTGCCCTCTTCGTGGTGCTTTTCTGGTGGGCCGGACGACGCGACTGGCGGGCGGGAGCCATCCTGGCGGGGGTCGCTGCAGGGTATCTGCCGTGGTTCATGTATCCAGACCGCACGATGTTCTACTTTTACGCCCTCTCCTTCGAACCCTTCCTGGTCTTGGCCCTGGTCTACGGATTGGGGCTTGCTCTGGGCAAGAGCAGCGCTCCCCCGTGGCGCCGACGCTCGGGGCTCTACGTGGTGGGGCTGGTGGTGGTTCTTGCCGTGCTGCTGTCGGCGTTCTTCTACCCGGTGTGGACGGCGGAAGTGATCAGCTACCAGGACTGGCGTATGCGTATGTGGATGCCGTCCTGGATCTAGCCACTACTTTTCGAGCGGGCCGTCCCAGGAGGAGGTCGCCTCCGCATCCGCGGGGGCTTCCGCAGCCGCGTCGTCCTTGGCCGGCAGTCCGCGACGGCGGCGGGTAGGCCAGGTGAAGATGAGCGTCAGCAGGGCGACGACGAAGACCAACGCGCCGATCACTATTCCGGCGTCCATCCAGAACTGCCCAGGGAACAAACGGATCAGGGTGTCGTCGAGGGAAAATGTCCAGGTGCCATTCGCGAAGAAGATCTGGTGGAACTCCGTGAAGAACTGTTGCCAGCCAAGGGCGGCAAGCGTGCCCAGCCCCAGGATGAGCACAAGAGTGACGATCGAACCGGCGAACAGGCCGCGGCGGATTCCGCCAGAGCCGCGCTTACGCAGGTACAGCATGGCGATGATGCCAATGATGATCATGAGGGCGCCCGCACCGAATGCGGAGAGTATCACGGTCTTGACGTCGGCCATGTGGGAGACTTCTCCCTCCTTGAACAGCTTCTCGCCGTTCCGGTTGACCAGCTCGCCCAAGTAGCGCGGACCGGACCAGTTGCTGAGGTAGTCCACGGCATAGGAACCGTAGGTAATCCGGTCATCGGCATTGAAGCCATAGCCGTCGCCCGGGAACCCCGGCCGGTAGTACTCCACCCACAGAAACAACGGGCTGGCCACGGCGCGGATTGCCAGCACCAGGAGGACCACCGGGTAGAAGACGGCCAGCAGGACCTGGAAAATGCGCGGAGCCACGGGCTTGGCGTTGGCAGCCTCCTCGCGCTCGTGGTTGCGGCGTTCCACCTCGGACTCGGGGGGCGGACCTGAAGGGCCGACGTCGGCAGGGGCTCGGCGAAGAGCGCCGGTTCCGGCCCGGCTTCGGCCGCCTCGGCGGCCTTGCGGTCGGCCCGGCTCCCGGGCTGTCCGGTCGCGGATTCAACCGCCGGCTTACCCTCGGGCACCGACTTCGTGGAAGAGTCCTGGCCTCCGTCAGCAGCCATTGCCGTGCGCGTGTCCGGGGCCGCGGACTTGGTGGCGGGCTTCATCCAATCGAAGGCCGGCTCATTGCCGTCGTCATGGATATTCGCGTCCGGGTCTTTGGGGATCGGGCTCTTCTCGGTCACTTCAATTTCACTTCCGTAGGATTCACATGCCGGCGCGGGAACGGTCCGCTGGCAATCTTCTCTGTCTTCGAGCCTACAGTCCGCCCTTGCGGAGGGACGAGGAGCCACCCCGGCGAAGCCGGATTGCGACCGGACCCACGTGCCGTCAAGCGGCTATCTCCCGGTAGCCGGCGTCGTTGCTATCCAGGTCACCTGTGGCGCCGGCATGGAACGCCCGTCCGCCCAGCACGAGGGTATAGACCCAGTATGCCGTGAGAACGAGCGAACCGATCAGTATCTTTGCCCATACCGGGAGCGGGCTGGGGGTCACGAAGGCCTCAACGAGCCCGGAAAGCAACAGGACGATCACCAGGCCCAGAGCCACGGTGATCAGTGAGCGGCCCTCGTCCGCCACGGCCTGCATCCTGCGGCGGGGGCCGGGCGAAACCATTGCCCAGAAAATGCGGAGACCGCCAGCGGACGCAATGAAAACGGCGGTCAGCTCCATGAGGCCGTGCGGGAGGATGTAGCTGAAAAACACGTCCATCTTGCCGGTGGCGGCGAAGACACCAGCAGCGATCCCTACGCCCTGTGCGTTCGAGAACAGCATGTATGGCACCCAGAAGCCGGTGATGCCCAAAGCTACGGACTGAGCCGCGATCCAGGCATTGTTGGTCCAGACAGCCCCTGCGAAGGACGCAGCGGGGTTCTCCGAGTAATAGCCAACAAAATCTTGGTCGACGTATTGCTTGACGGCGCTGCTGCTTCCCAGGGCTCTCAACGCGTCCGGCGACGTCCCGATCCACAGCGCGTACGCCGCGGCTACAAGGCAAAAGAAGGCCCCACAACACACCGTCAGCCAGCGCAAGCGGTAGAACGCAGCCGGTAAGGACACAACGAAAAAGCGCGCGAGGTCTTCCATGAAATTCGACCTCGCCCCGGTGAATCGGGTGCGGGCCTGGGCCAGGGCCGCCGACAAGGACGCGGACAGCGCGCTCTCCGGGGCCACGGATCGGATGAGGGACAGGTGTGATGACACCACTTGGTACAACCGCAACAGCTCATCGGCTTCGCCGCCGTCAAGGCGTCGTTTGTGCGCGAGCTCGTGCAAGCGGGACCATTTGGTCCCGTTCACGGCGGAGAAGGCGTCCATGTCCACGGCACTACCCTATGCCAACAGTCCCAGCACAGTGCCAACAATCCCAGCACAGTGCCAACGCTCAAGCAACCCCTGCTGCACATCCGCCTCCACGGCTAGACTCGACCCAGCGGGAGCCGACCGGTCCCGCCCACATCGTGGGAGTACGTGGCAGTTTCGGGGGACGGCTTGAGTTCGATCATTACTGGTGAGGCCGTGGTCCTCGAACTGCGGCCGGCATCGTTCGGGGCAAGGGCCCTCGGGCTCATGCTCGATGTCCTGGTCCATGTAATGCTGCTTCTAGGATTGCTGATTCTCGTGAGCGTAGCGGCGCCGGGCATGGACGAAGCCGCCGGCCGCGCAATGGCCCTGTCCAGCGTGGTGCTGTGCCTTGTGGTCGTCCCCGTGGCTGTGGAAACGCTGAGCCGTGGCCGCTCGCTGGGAAAGCTGGCTACCGGGCTGAGGATCGTGCGCGACGACGGCGGCTCCATCCGCTTCCGGCATGCGCTGATCCGCGGGTTGATCGGGTTCCTGGAAATCTACGCGACGTTCGGCGGACTGGCCATCGCCGTGGCCCTTTTCAACGACAAGTCGAAGAGGCTCGGCGATGTCGTGGCGGGAAGCTATTCCCTCAGGCAGCGCGTTCCTGCTGAACGGAAGATCCTCCCCTACACTCCGCCACACTTGCAGGCTTGGGTGGGAATCGCGGACATCGGCAGGGTTCCGGACGGCACCGCGCGGCGTGCCTCCCAATTCATCCAGCAAGCGTCCCGGATGGCCCCGGAATCACGCACCAGGCTGGCTGGAGCCCTCGCCACCGAACTGGCAGCCCATGTTGCCCCGCCGCCGCCCGGAACGACGCCGGAAGACTATTTGCACGCAGTGCTGTGCGAACGGCGGAACCGTGACCTCGAACGATTGCGCCGCGCGGAACAACGCAGCGCCATGGTCGGCGCGCGACTTAACAGGCTCCCGTTCACGCGCTAGGCGAGCAGCCGGCGTCGTACGCTTCCGACGGCGGTTAGCCCAATGTGCCGGAGCGGCACTTGCAGGGTCGACCTATCGTTTCGCGTACTGCGCCCAGGGGATGTTCCAGTCGCCAAAGCCGTCGTCGAAGTTGGCGTAATCGCCCTCGGTGTTGACCACTTGGACGACGTCGCCGGTTGTCATGTTGTCGAACACCCATTTCGCCCCGTCCGGTCCCAGGCCGATGCAACCATGCGAGAGGTTTGTGACACCGATGTAAGGCATCGCTGAGTCCGTGGCCTGGTGGATGAACTCCCCGCTGGGCGTCAGGCGCGTGGCGTAGTTGACATCAAGCTGTCCGTAATAGGCAGGATCCCCGGGCTTGAGACCGATGGTGGAGGCGTCCATGTGCTCCACCCGGTACTTCTCCATGAGCACCAGGTAGCCGCGCGCGGAAGGGAACCTGGTGTCGCCCATGGTGTCCGGCCACTGGCCAACCTGCTGATCGTTGACGCTGACCGTGAAGGTGTGGGCGACCGCGTCAGCAACGGCAACCTTCTTGTCTCCGATTTTGAAGGAGTTCGTCTTGTTGAAGTTGCCGATCTGGCCGTTACCAAAGTCCACCCCGAAAAGTTTGAGATCCACTGTCACGGTGCTGTTCGCTGCCCAGAAGTTCTCCGGGCGGTAGCGCACCATGGTGTCGCTAAACCAATGGAAGGCCCCGATTTGGCCTGATGTGGACGTGACTTTGATGGCCTTCTCGACAGCGGCCTTGTTGACCACGGGTTCACTGAAGGTGATCTGAAGCGGCTGCGCCACGCCTACTTTGGACCCCTCCAGGGGGTACAT
Source organism: Arthrobacter sp. MMS18-M83 (assembly GCF_026683955.1). Taxonomy (NCBI): domain Bacteria; kingdom Bacillati; phylum Actinomycetota; class Actinomycetes; order Micrococcales; family Micrococcaceae; genus Arthrobacter; species Arthrobacter sp. MMS18-M83. Next base: position 1,251,724 of record NZ_CP113343.1, read on the forward strand.
CGCGGCGTCGGCCTCGTTCTGGGTGGAAACCGTCGCGAAGGACTGGGTTTTCGAGGTGGCGCGGCCAGCCGAATCCGCCACGGTGTAGTTGAAAGTGTATGAAGTGTTGAATTCGAGGGGCGTGGTGGCCGTCCAGCTGAGGCCATCCGGGGTCAACCCGCCCTCAATGGTCTTTCCCTTGGTGCTCGTCAAAGAGACCCTGTCCAGAGTTCCGTCCTTGACGGCGATTGTGACGGGAGCGGCGGGGTTTACCTGTTTGGCCCCGCTCGCAGGTGATGCGACCACCGTGGCGGGCTTCACGACGGGCAGCACGGCACCCGCCTCGCTGCGTTCACCGGATGATCCTTCGGACTCGATCGCCGCGCTGGCCGCATGCGGCGCCACGGCAGCGAAAGTGCCGCTGAGGGCGGCAATGAGGCAGACAACCACGATCCAGGCCATCTTCCGGAACCTGCTTCGCTTTGTCTCCCCGTGAACGGTGCCATTGTCCACAGGCTCCGAGGCGTCCGGGTGATTGAAGGCCTCGGCATGCTCGAAGGCGTCCCAGTGCTCGGAAGTGTCCGATTGCCCGCCGTCAGGATTAAGACCCATGTTTGATTTCTCCACAAAACTCACGCCCCCAAAAAACTCACGCCCCACAGCCGCATCCTAAGGGGCGTGGCTTGATATTGGCTGGGAGCTCGCCGGTCAGCGCGCTCCCAGCCCGTGTTCTCAGTACCGGTAGTGTTCGGGCTTGTACGGCCCGGCAACGTCAAGATCCAGGTATTCAGCCTGTTCCTTGCTGAGTTCGGTCAATTCCACACCCAAAGCACCCAAGTGGAGGCGTGCGACCTTCTCGTCGAGGATCTTCGGCAGCACGTAAACCTCGTTCGAGTATTCACGCTCGCCTTTGGGCTGGTCCTTCTTGGTCCACAGCTCGATCTGGGCGATCGTCTGGTTGGCGAAGGAGTTGCTCATGACGAACGACGGGTGACCGGTCGCGTTGCCCAGGTTCAGGAGCCGGCCTTCTGAAAGCACAATGATCGATCGCTCATTTCGGCCATCCGCTGCGGGGAACACCCATTCGTGGACCTGGGGCTTGATTTCGACCTTCTGGACACCCGGAAGCTTTGCCAATCCGGCCATGTCGATCTCGTTGTCGAAGTGGCCGATGTTCCCGACGATCGCCTTGTTCTTCATGCGGAGCATGTCGGAGGCCATGATGACGTCTTTGTTGCCCGTGGTGGTGATGAAGATATCGCCCTGTTCCAGCACCGATTCAAGTTTGGCCACCTGGTAGCCATCCATGGCTGCCTGGAGTGCGCAGATAGGATCGATCTCGGTCACAATGACGCGTGAGCCCTGACCGCGGAGTGCCTCGGCGGCGCCTTTGCCGACGTCACCGTAGCCGCAAACGACGGCGACCTTGCCGCCCATGAGGACATCCGTGGCACGGTTGATGCCGTCCGGCAGCGAGTGGCGGATGCCGTACTTGTTGTCGAATTTGCTCTTCGTCACGGAGTCGTTGACATTGATGGCCGGGAACAGGAGTTTGCCCTGTTCGGCGAGCTGGTAGAGGCGGTGCACTCCCGTGGTGGTTTCCTCGCTCACGCCACGGATGCCGGCAGCGATGCGGGTCCACTTCTTCGGGTCGGCGGCGAGGCTCTTGCGCAGCACATCGAGGACGAGTGCGTACTCTTCGGGGTCGTTATCCGTAGCGGTCGGCACCGCACCTGCGGCTTCGAACTCGACGCCTTTGTGGACCAGCATCGTGGCGTCGCCGCCGTCGTCGAGGATCATGTTGGGGCCCAACTCCGGGTTCGAATCCGCGCCGGGCCAGCTGAGGATCTGCTCGGCGGTCCACCAGTATTCCTCGAGGGTCTCGCCTTTCCAGGCGAACACAGGAACGCCTTGGGGATCCCCGACTGTCCCCTTGCCGACCACGACGGCGGCAGCGGCCTCGTCCTGCGTGGAGAAGATGTTGCAGGAGGCCCAGCGGACCTCGGCGCCGAGGGCAGTCAGTGTCTCGATGAGAACCGCAGTCTGCACCGTCATGTGGAGGGAGCCGGCAATCCGGGCTCCCTTAAGCGGCTGGCTCGGACCGAACTCGGCGCGCAACGACATGAGGCCCGGCATTTCGTGCTCGGCCAAGCGGATCTGGTGGCGCCCGGCTTCGGCCAGGGAGATGTCGGCAACCTTGTAGTCGAAAGTCATGGAAGTCCTTAGAAGTACCGAATGGTTGAAGTCAGTTGGGGCTCAGGCGTGGCGGGGTCCGTCGTGCTGGTCCGAAGCAGCGGCGTTGGCGGCAGCCAGCAGCTCCGGAGGCAGCAGCAAGGGGATTCCGTCCAGGATGGCGTAGCGGATCTTTTCACCCGAGGCGGCCGCCGCCGTCGAGACAAGTTCCTCGCCGTCCTGCTCCAGCGGGGACCCGGTGACCGGGCAACGCAGGATGGACAACAATTGAGGACTGACCTTTGGCATGGTTGAAGCTCCCTGGATGGCACCATCGCAGGCGCCGCTTTGGACTGATATGCAGCTTCCAGAGTACAACCCGGCGGCACCGGGAACCTTGTCACAAAGGGAGCAGCGACACACGGAGTCAGACAGCGTGCGGTTCGTGCTGGACGCGAAGGACTTCAGGAAGGATCGCGCAGGATGCGCAGATGGCGCCTAGCTGTTCCCTCGGCAGGGACCGGTCCATCAAAGGGAGCGCGGGCAGTGCGCTGTTCCGGCGCCGGCGCCGGCGCCGAGGCCGCTTCGCGCACGGCATTGGCCAGGGCGAGGAGATCGTCCGGCCCGGGCTGCGGCGGCGAGGACGGCATGGCGAGTCGCATGACTTCCCAGCCCCTTGGTACCGTCAGCGATTCCGCATGCTGCGCGCACAGATCGTAGGAATGGGGCTCGGCATACGTAGCCAATGGACCCAGTACCGCCGTCGATTCGGCATAGACGTACGTCAAAGTGGCCACCGCGGATTGGCGGCAAGCTGATCTGGAACACTGACGAATTGCACCCACAACATCCCAGATTAGCCGCACTTCGCCGCGGCGCGGTGCATTGCCTCTGAGCAGGCATTATGTCGCGTTGGCGTAGCCACAGGTCTAAAGTCGATATATGCAGTCACAGCACCACGTTCCGGGCTTCACAGTCCATTTGTCTGATACCGAGGACAGCCAGGAAACGACGACGGCGGGCACGCCCGTACGCGGCTTCAGGCAGCGCCGCCGAAACCGTCACGGGCGCGGGTTGCGCGGGGAAATCATGCTTCCCAACGTTCCCGGCTACCGGACCCGCGCGGAACGGTTCGACGACTTCGTGCTGGATTCCGCCGAACGGCTGCAGGATATGTGGGGCAAACGGCTCGACGGCGTCTCGTTCGCCGTCGACGAGATCCCGCCAAACCTCGAGGAACTGGTAGCCCAAGGCACAGCGGCACCGTTGGGCTCATACACCCCGGCAGCTTACGGCGCAGGACCGGTCATCACCATCTATCGGCGCGTCGTAGAGCACACCACCGGGGGCCGCGAAGACCTCCAGGACCTGGTGCACGACGTCGTCGTCGAATACACCGCCGAAATGCTCGGCGTCCCGCCGGAAACCCTGGACCCTGTCTACCGTCGTCGTTATCAGTAAGCCGCGGCCCGGCAGGGCACTACCCCGTAAACGGCCGCTCAGTAACCGAGGGTGACCTGTACTTTTTCGTGGCCCGCCGCACCATCTTGAATGGTCAGGACCGAAACTCCGGATTGATCGCCCTGGCCGAGCACGAGCGCGCCGTAGGCCGCGTCTCCTGCCGCTGACACGATATAGCCGGAAATCGCGGCGCCGTCGGATTTCTCTGGAACCCCGATGACCGAGGTGGTTCCCCCGGCGATCTCCACGGTTTCCGTCTTGTGCACCTTGCCGTCCGACGTGACCGGAGTGTAGCTGACCGTGGCGCGGCCTGTCGGCACGCCGAAGCTGAGGAAGCGCGTGCCTCCCTGAGGCACCGCCATGACATGCTGGCTGCCCAAACGGACCGCGGCCGGAGACCAAGCGAAGTCCACGGGATCCTCAGCCTTGAGTCCTCGTGTTACGCGGGTGGACGCGGCGAAGGGAACGTCCGAGGTAGCGCTGACTGTGTACATGCCGGCAGGGACGCCCGTGAGCGGCACTTGGGTGACCGAACCCGCTTTGGCAGTCACCGCTCCCCGCCGGGCAGCGGGCGCTGCCCGTTCGGCCCGAACAACCGAACGTCGAGCACCGCATCCGCGGGACCGGGGACGGTAATCTGCAATGCCGGAACGACGTCGGCAAAACCTGCCTTGTCGGCAAGCGACTTCACGGCGGCCGGGTCTTGGATGTCCACCCCCGTCATGACCTGGGCGTCAGCGGCAGCAGCGCCCGGGGTTATCAGCTCGACACCCCCGGCCGTCAGGCCTCGGAGAACGCTTTGCTGGATGCTTGCCGCAACCGGCCCGCCGCTGCTGCGCAGGTGCACCGAGAGCTGACCCTCGTTCGGGGCCAGCCCGGCCAAGTTGATCGATCGCGTAGTTCCCGGCGAAACCAGCAAGCCACGGCTGTCCGAGGCCTGGATCTGGCCACGGGCACCGTACAGGTCAAGGTTGACGGTGGCCGGTGTGCCCGAAGCATTGCTGATGTTCAAAACCGCTGTTCGTCCCAGTGCGGTGCTGGCGCCTAGGAGCCAGGCATCGTTGCCCGGTTGCTGGCAGGGTGCCGCCGCAAGGCCTCGGAGATCGCCGTCGCTGGCCGTGTAGCTCATCAGGCCCGCCACGGCGGCCTTTTGGCCACTGATGGGATCCGCACCCACAACGGTCACTTCACCCGTCGGCCGTTGGGCAACGACGCCCGCGCTAAGGACGGGAGGCCCTGGCGCAGGGGTGTGCACGGCGGCAGGGGGCTTGGCGATTTCGGCTATCGCGGACCCGCCCAGTGAGGCGAGGATGCTTCCGGGAACAGAGCCGGCGGCGTCACTGAGCACTACCGCATCCAGGAAACTCTTGGCTGAACGCGAAATGGGGCTGAATTGAGTGTCGGTGCCCGCGGCGGTTCCCTCAGGGAGGCGCGGAGGCGCCGGACACACGGCGGTCGCTTTGCCTGCGGGGACATCGGCAAGGGACATGTCCAAGGTCTTGCTCCCTGACGGCGCAGGGACTATGGATGCCGCAGAAACCATGCCCGCCCCCGCCGCAAGAAGTATCGCCGCGGAGAGCACGCCCAACACAACGCCCGTGTTCTTGTTCCCGGCTTTGCGCTGGCCGCGCTCCCTTTTCCCCCCGATGCCCGGTTCCGCGCTACCCTGCGGGGTGGGCGTCACTGACCTACGGTCTTGGTCGTCAGACACTGCTGTATTCCTTACGGAGAGTTTTTTGTTCCTTCAGGAGGCCGGTCTTCGGCCTGCGGGCAGGCATGGGAATGGCCAGCAGGATAGTCAAACCAATCACTATGGCCTGCAGAATGCCGAGCCAAGGCTCCCAAACAGTGGTGTAACGGATCTCGATTTTGCCGCCTGCAGGCGGCAAGATGAACGCTTGGGCCCATCCCGAGGTGGTCGGGCTCAGACGACGGCCATCCAGCCAAGCGCTCCAGCCGGCATCTGCCCGCTCAGCGAGCACTACAAGGCGGCCATCCCCGCCGGCCGGGATGCCACCCTCAGTAGACGTTCCGAGGGATGGAAGGAGGGCAACCACAGCTCCCTTGGCGTCCACCACCCTGACCCGGTGCGCCGTTTCGGCATCGGCTGCGGCAGCCCGGTTCAGCGGCGTGACACGCCACAGCCACCCGGAATCGGTCTTTCCCACAGCCACCAGGCCAGGAACGGAATCTATCCGGTTGGCGGTCAGCTGGGCCGCGGTGTCGGCTGACTTCAGGACAACGAATCCGGCCCCGAGTTGCTCAAGGTTGGGCCGCGGGTCCACACCGCTTCCCGCGACAATAGTGGCGACTGCGTTCCGGATGGACGCAGTCGCGTCGTCGTCGGCCGCGAGGCGTTCCTGGCCAGGTGAACCCACGATTGAACCGGCGGCGGCCACGGTCGAGAGCGAGTCCAGCGTGGTACCGGCCCCACGCATCATGGATGACGTGTAACCGCCGTTCTCAGCGGCTGTGATGACCAACGTTCGGGTCTGTTCAGGCCCTTGGCCGTGGTCGACGGCGGTGGCCGGAAGCGTGTTCTTACCTGCCGGCTGGACCAGGCGCGGGGTTCCGAGGGCACCACTGGCCGCCGGCAGCGTATCCGCATTGGTCATAACGTTCTGTGTTGCCCATACACCCATGCTGGCCAGGGGTCCGGCAACCAGGAGAAGGGTTGTCACAGCAGAGAGGGCTCGCACTGCGGCACGCCTGACCGGCCGGCCATCCTCCGCCTTGGCCGTGAGTTGGAGGAGGTTTTCGGCTCCAATCAGCGCGGCTCCAAGCACGGCGAACCCGGCAGCGGAAACTGCCGGCCCCGTGAAGGGTGCTACGAGCAGGTTGCCGTTCGCGGCTGTGGCCACGTGCCCGACGAGCCAGCCCCAGGCCAGGAGCAGGAGGGCCCCCGCCCAAAGGAAACGCGTGACGCGAGAGCGCCGTCCGGGCACAAAGAGGGCCGCCACGGACAAGAGGAAGACCGGTGCGCAAACCAGTACAGCAAGCAACAGCGCCCACGGCACGACCGAAGGGCCAAAGAGAGCCAAGCCGGCCAATCCGCCGTTGACGTCGAATTTCAGGGGTTGGCCCAGCAATTGTTGCCACAACGGTGCGGCTTCGAACCCGAGCGGGAGGCCTGGATCGGCCAGCATGGCGCGGGGCCGCTCCAGGACCGAGAGGACATACGGTGCAAAAAGCGCCGCGCTAGGAAGCAATGACCACCAGACAGTCCGCCCGCGCCGCCCCAGGGCGATGCCGCAAAAGACAACGAGGACGGCAATGGGGGGCAGCAGGGACGGCGCAGAGGCCGTCACTACCGCCAGCGCCAGTCCGGCCGCGGCAGCAGCGGTCCAGGACGGCGTGCCGTTGTTGCCCGGTTTCCCCTGCAACGGTTTGGTTGAATTAGCACCGGACGGCTGGTGCTGAAGCTGGTTGGACGTAGCGCCCCGACCCAGTGCCGATCCCGTGGCCCGCAAGAGTGCCAGGACCAGCAAAGGCATCACCATATGGGCCAGGAGGGCCCCAAGCCTTCCTTGGTTCACAGAGACTTGGAGAACCGGCGCCCCGGCCCACACCAGTGCGGCAATGAAGCGGTAACGGCGCAGCGTGGTCAACGCGCCAGCGGCAAACCAGGCACCTAGTCCGGACAAGGGCATGGCCAGCAACAACAGCCACACGATGGCTGCGTTGGAGTCGCCTGCCCCGAGCATCGACGCGAGCCACAGTATGTAGGCGAAGGGATCCCCATGACCGGGCAGTCCTGCGCCCAAACTGATCCACCAACTGGAGGCGGACCGCCAGATGTCAGCTGCGGTAGCCACAGGCAGCAGTCCGCCGCCGGTCACGCCGCCCGCGCCCAGGAGTCCCAGCAGGCCAACGAAGGAGGCGGCCAGGGCGACGAATCCGGCCGCTACTGCACCTGTGCCGATCCACCCTCGCTCATTCGTAGCGAGGGCTGCGAAATCGTCGCCAGCATCGCCGCTGGGTTCCGGAGCCAGGGAATCCTGCGTCTCCTGGAAATCGTCTGCACCAATCGCTTCTACAAGGGAGCGGCGGTGGGCCCAAACCTCGCGCCGCGGAGTCTGCAGGCCCTTGATCACGGAGCGCCGCACCCGGCGCGTCCGGGCGGCATTCCTCCTGGCGCGCCAAATCGCCCTGGGACGGCCGAGTGCTGCAAAGGTGGCGCCGAGCTGGGATATTCCTTGGGCCGGCTCCTTGACCAGAATGCTCAAGACCAGCCGCAACAGGCCACCGAGCAGGGCGCCGACCACGTGCAACGGAACCTTCCATGGCGAGGCATGGGTGAGCCTCAAATGGACCTGGCTCTTGCGGGCTGCGGCAGGTGTCGACAAGCTGTGGGGCCGGTTCACGACGTGGAACATGCGTGCCGCCGGGACCACCACAACCCTGTTGCCCGCAAGCCAGTTGCGCCAGCAGAAATCGACGTCGTCTCCTACGCCCGGTAGCGCCGGGTCAAAGCCGCCCAACTGCTCCCACGCGTCGCGCCGGATCAGCATGCCCGCGGAATTCACGGCGAACGTGTCGGTACGTCCGTCGTACTGACCTTGGTCGAGTTCGTCGGCCTCTATGAGCGTGAGCCTTTCGGCCCAGCGGCTCGTGGACAGGCCGGCGTCGATGAGCTTGCGTTCCGCGTTCCAGGCCAGCTGCTTGCAACCAGCCACCGTCACCGAGGGAGCGCGCTCGACTGCCTGAAGCAGCTCGGCGAGTGCCTCCGGGGCGGGAGCGGCGTCGTCGTGCAGCAGCCAGATCCATTCCGTGGTTCCCGGTTCCTTCGAAGGAGCCGAACGGGCCAGGCCAGCCATGACGGCAGCGCCGAAGCCTATTTTGGATTCGCCTGTGCTGGTGACGTTGCCCTCGCCGAGCGCCCGCCGCAGCAACGCTGCGGACTTGTCGCGGGAGCCCGTATCAATGCCAATGGCGGCATCTGCCGGACGCGTCTGGTCCAGCAGAGCCGCCAGGGTTCTGGGGAGATAGTTACCGCCGTCATGCGAGACGACGACGGCGGTAACGTGTACTGCCTTGAGAATCAGACCGCTCGCTTCCTCAGCCTGCGGCGCTCGCGCTCGGAGAGCCCGCCCCAGATACCAAAACGTTCGTCATTGGCGAGTGCGTACTCAAGGCATTGCGAACGTACATTGCACGCACCGCAAACCTTCTTGGCATCCCGCGTGGAGCCCCCCTTTTCGGGGAAGAAGGCCTCGGGGTCCGTCTGGGCGCACAAGGCGTCCGTCTGCCAACCGAGTTCGCCTTCGTCGTCGAAGTCCCCCTTGCCAGGGAGCCCGATCCACACCGGCTGGGCCGGGTTGTCGAATGGCCGGCGCAGCTCCATGGGAGGATCGTCAAGATCGTCCTCCGGATCTGCGGGCATGTCCCCTACGAGGGCCTCGTGTGCGGCCAGAAGAGCTGTTGCCTGATCTTCCAACGACTCGCGAGTGGTCTCGATATAACGGTCCGCCGCCTGCGGATCTGCCGGGTCAACATACCAATCCCCCGGAACTTCCCGCGATCGGTACTTGACCGACGCATATTCCGCGACGACTGCATCTTCCTGGATACGCAACGCTTGCCCCATGGCGTCCCTTCCTGATGTTGCAGATACTGCCGTGCTCATTAGGTACTCGGTTATGTTACCGATACTCCCGCAGCGGCGTTCGATATCTAATTACACGCGTGTAACTACCAAGCCGTCAAGCCGCGCCGGGATAATAATCAACTTTCCGCACTAACTGCTGCCGCGCCACGCCCGGGATTTTTCCGCACCACCCGCGCGCCCAGGCGAAAAACGGAAGCCGTGAATCAGTTAATATGTATTTTCGTTGAATTTCAGGGAAATCATGCGGTCACGGGATCGTCGCTCGAACAACCCCGACCGGCCCCGTGTGGCGCAATTCACATACTCCCCGTGGCTGCGCGGGCCCCCCGTGGCAAGATGTAGCCATGAGCACCCCCGCGATGAACCTGATGGCAGCCCTGCGTTCCGGACACGCCACGTCACCCCGCCTGACCTGGTACGGACCGGATGCCGAACGGGTGGAGCTTTCAGGCCGGGTTCTGGACAATTGGGTCGCCAAGACCAGCAACTTGCTTCAGGACGAGTTCGACGCCGAGCCGGGCATGAGCCTGCGCCTGGACCTGCCGGCCCATTGGAAGTCCCTTGTGTGGGCGCTGGCCGGCTGGCAATTGGGCATGGAATTGGTGCTCGACGGCGGCAGCGCCGATCTCCTTGTGACGGACACCCCCGACGTCGGTGCTGGCTCGGACTTTGATGCGGTCGTCGCCGTGCCGCTGGCGGCACTCGCGATGCGCTGGCCCGGGGAACTGCCAGTCGGCGTCGTGGACTACGCCGCAGAGGTCCGCTCCCACGGCGACGTGTTCATGGCACACGCCGAACCGGACCCCGCGCTGCCGGCCCTGCGCCGCACTGAAACCGGATACGCGCACAATGAATTGCTGGACGGCTTTGCCAAGGAACACGAGACCGGTGTTCGGCTGCTGGTCCGCGCAGCCGACGGCTTGGAATCAGCGCTGGCGGAGGCGCTGGGCGCATGGAAGGAAGACGGCTCAGTGGTGCTGGTTCACCCCGACGTCGAAGTCACCCAGCACCTGCTGGACAACGAGCGTGTTAGCGGCGCTTGACCGCTTCTTCGCCTTCACCGGAGCCAGCGTCAGCGTCGGCGCTACCAGCGGCATTAGCGGCGTTGATGGCCTTGGCCTTGGCCTTGTGATGGGCTTCGATGAGCTCGTGGTCATGCGAGAAGGCCGGCTCTTCGTCCAGTTCCTTGTTGAACACCAGGAAGCGGTAGGCGAAGAAGCGCACAACTGTGGCCACCAGGATGCCGACCACGCCGGCACCGAAGAGGATGTTCTTATCCTGGATATTCATGCCGTATTTGGCGATGGCCGTGAGGCCGGTGGAAATACCGATGCCAATGCCGTTGATGATGATGAACATCACGAACTCGCGCACCACGTTGTCCTGGCGGCGGTGGCGGAACGTCCAGAAGCGGTTGGCAATCCAGGAGAACACCGTGGCCACAGTGGCTCCGACGAAACGGGCCTTGGCCTCGCTGTCCGACATCGGACCGTGCATGAGATAGTAGGTCAGGCCATTGTCTATGACGAACGCAACACCGCCGACAGCGCCGAACTTGGCTACTTCGCGCCAAAAGAGCGAGGCAAGTCCGCGGATGCGATCTGCAAGTGTGTTGATCATGACCCTCCATGGCCGTTGTTCTAGGGGGCCGATGGGCCGAAGTCTTCATTTTAGCGCCGATTCCTTGAGGCTTGCCCAATTGTTCCGCGCCAACGGCCCCGCACGGGAACCCTTTCGGCAGCCATGCCGGCAACGGTGGCAGCGGAATCCAGGAACGGCTGCTGGTTCGGTAGGCTGAACCTTGTGACTTTTCCTGTAATTGGCGTGGTGGGCGGCGGCCAGCTCGCACGAATGATGGCTCCGGCCGCGACCGCTCTTGGCTTTGAACTCCGTGTCCTTGCCGAAGGCGAGGACGTTTCTGCCGCCCAGGCCGTGGCGACGGCTCCAGTCGGCGACTACACGGACCTCGCGGCCTTGCTCGAGTTCTCCAAGGGATTGGACGTCATGACGTTCGACCACGAGCACGTCCCCACCGAGCACCTTCGCGCCCTGATCGAGGCCGGCGTCAATGTCCAACCAGGCCCGGATGCGCTCGTGCACGCGCAGGACAAACTGGTGATGCGTGCAGCGATCGACCGCCTCGGGCTGCCCAACCCGGAGTGGGCAGCCGTCCACGGCGTCGAAGACCTTGTGGCTTTCGGTGAGCAGATCGGCTGGCCGATCGTCCTGAAGACTCCGCGCGGCGGCTATGACGGCAAGGGCGTGCGAATCGTTCACTCCGCGGACGACGCCCGGACCACAACGGACTGGTTCGCGGCCATGAGCCCGCTGCTGGCCGAGGCGAAGGTTGACTTCAGCCGCGAGCTGTCCGCGCTCGTCGCAAGAACGCCCGACGGCGAATCGCGCGCTTGGCCGGTTGTCCACACTGTCCAGGTGGACGGCGTCTGCGACGAAGTCATTGCGCCTGCCCAGGACATTCCCGTGGAGGTCGCCGCTGCCGCCGAAGAGGCAGCGCTGCGGATCGCCAATGAACTCGGCGTTACTGGCGTCATGGCGGCAGAACTCTTTGAGACTCCCGGCGTCGGGGTCGGCTTCCTGGTCAACGAACTCGCGATGCGTCCGCACAACACGGGCCACTGGACGCAGGATGGCTCGGTCACGAGCCAGTTTGAGCAGCACTTGCGCGCGGTCCTCAACCTCCCCCTCGGCGCCACCGACGCCTTGGGCGCGGTGGTGGTCATGAAGAACTTCCTGGGTGGCGCCAACCAGGATCTCTTCAGCGCCTACCCCAAGGCCCTCGCCTATGAGCCCGCCGCGAAGATCCACTGCTACGGGAAATCCGTGCGTGCCGGCCGCAAGATCGGCCACGTGAACCTCGTCGGCACTTCCACAGCAGACGTCGATTCCATCCGGCACCGCGCCACCGTTGTTGCCGACATCATCCGTGACGGCCGCATGCCGGCAGAGACCACCACCGAGGAGACCGCATGAGTGCAGAAAACACGGGTGCTGAAAACGCGAGTGCGGAGAACGCCACCCCGATCGTAGGCCTGGTCATGGGCTCCGACTCCGACTGGCCGGTCATGGAAGCTGCGGCGGACGCCCTGGCTGAATTCGGCATCCCCTTCGAAGCCGACGTGGTCTCCGCCCACCGCATGCCCACGGAAATGATCCGCTACGGGCAGACTGCCCATGAGCGCGGCATCCGCGTCATCATCGCCGGAGCAGGTGGCGCCGCCCATTTGCCGGGCATGCTCGCATCCGTCACCCCGCTGCCCGTGATCGGCGTCCCGGTCCCGCTGAAGACCCTGGATGGCATGGATTCCCTGCTGTCCATCGTTCAGATGCCCGCAGGCGTACCCGTGGCGACCGTGTCGATCGGGGGCGCCCGCAACGCCGGGCTCCTCGCCGTGCGCATGCTTGCTTCCGGAACGGATGAACTGGCCGTCAGGCTTCGTGGCGATCTGCTCGAGTTTGCCCAGGAGCTCAACAACACTGCCACGGAAAAAGGGGCCAGGCTCCGCGACAAGGTGGCCGAGGTGTTCTCCACGGCCAACGTCTCCGCTCGGAGCAGCCGCTAAGAGGGCGTTGCGATGTCCAATGGCCGGCCCGCTCGGAACCAGCCGGAACGAACCTGACGGATCCCAGCAACGGGCAATGCAGACCGTTGTAGGCTGGCAAGCGCCCGAATTATCCGAACGTACCGCCTCGTAATGACAAGGATCCCCTGCCGTGTACCTGCTTGAGAACGTTCTGCGACCGTATGCTTGGGGATCGACGACGGCGATCTCCACCCTGCTGGGAAGGCCGGCCTCGGGCGGACCCGAGGCGGAGTTGTGGATCGGAGCGCACCCCGACTCGCCTTCCCTAGCCACCCGGCCCGATGGGTCCTCCGTTGCCTTGGACGCCCTGATCAACGCAGATCCCGCCCATTTCCTAGGCGAATCCAGCCTGGCCGAGTTCGGTCCCCGTTTGCCGTTCCTCACCAAGCTCCTTGCGGCGGACAAGCCCCTGTCCTTACAGGTCCACCCGAGGCTGCAGCAAGCCAGGGAAGGCTTCGCAAAGGAAAATGCCGCGGGCGTGGCAGCGGATGCCCCGGGGCGCAACTACCGGGACGACAACCACAAGCCGGAGATGATCTTCGCGCTGACCCCGTTTGAGGCGCTCTGCGGTTTCCGTCCAGCCGCCGAGTCGCTACGCGTTTTCGAGCACCTCGCGACTCTCCTGGACCTGGCCGCCGTCGACGTCCCGGAGGTCATCACGGGGGTCATCGCAGACCTATCCGGCCCTGACGAGTCTGCCGCTCTCAAGGCTGCGTTCACCCGCCTGATTACCGGCGGGGATGCCGTCTCGGCGGCAACGGAGCAAGTGGTCTCCGTCTTGAAGGCGGGCGCGCCAATGGGTATCCACACCGCGGAGCTCACCACGTTGGTTGGCATCAACAGTGAGTTCCCGGGGGATCCGGGTGTCCTGATCTCCCTGCTCTTGAATCTGGTCTTCCTGGCACCGGGCGAATCCGTCTACCTGCCGGGCGGAAACGTCCACGCTTATTTGAAGGGCCTCGGCGTGGAGGTCATGGCGGCCTCGGACAATGTGCTCCGCGGTGGCCTCACCCCCAAGCACATCGATGTTCCCGAACTCCTGAAGACCATCGAGTTCGCTTCCCTCGGGGTGCCGCGCATCGTGCCGCGGACCTCGGGGTTTGGCCAGGATCTCTATGTGCCGCCGTTCCGGGAATTCCAACTCCAGCGCATCGAGTTGGTTCCGGGAGCGGAACCGGTGCCGCTGGCGCAAGTCGGTCCCGCCGTCGTCGTGGTCGTGTCGGGTTCCGTCGTGCTCGACTCCCCCAAGAGCGAACTCGCCGTCGCGCGTGGCGGAAGTGCGTTCATCCCTGCGGCCGAAGAGCCCGTCATGGTGCACCCGGCTTCAGGCGCAGCGGGAACGAGCGTTGCGTTCGCCGTCACAACGGGGCTGGGGAACTAGGCCGTGGAGTATTTCCTGCAGACGCCCGCTTGGGCGTCCTTCCAGCGTTCCCTCGGCCGTACCGTGCACGAGGAATCCGGCCCCGGGTGGCGTTTCCTTGCTGTGGAGGAAAAGAACCCTGCCGGCAAGGTGATCTACACGCCGTACGGACCTGTGGCCGATTCGGTGGAGGCCTTCGACGCGGCTGTAGAGGCACTCGTGGACATCGCGCGTCGCAGCAGGGCAGTGTTTGTCCGGATGGAACCTGTCACCGCCGGGTTCGAAGCCGCCGACGCCGACGCGGTACTTCGGGCTCGCGGCCTGCAGCCGGCGCCGTCCAACCAGCAGCCGGAACTGAGCTGGATTGTGGACCTCGACGGCGATTTCAAGGACGTCCTTGCGGGCATGAAACCTACCAACCGGAACCTGTACCGCAACATCCACAAGAAGGGCGTAACGTTCCGGTCTTCGCAGGATCCTGAAGAGATCTCGATACTTCTCAACTTCCTGCACATGACTGCGGCACGCAACGGTTTCAAACCCCAAAGCGACGACTACTTGAGCTCGGTAGCCCGTTCCCTCATGCCTGCCGGCGCTGGCACCCTGTTCATCGCCGAACTGGAAGGCGAGCCCATTGCCGCCGCATTGGCGTACGACTCCGCCGACACGCGTACCTACGCCCACGCGGCCCTAGACGACACTCACCGCAAGCTCAGCGCGGGCATTCCGTTGCTCGTGACGCTGATGGCCGATGCCAAGGACAAGGGACTCAAGCACGTCGACCTGTGGGGTGTTGCCCCGGAAGGCGATCCCGACCATAAGTGGGCCGGATTCACTGCCTTCAAGAAGTCCTTCGGCGGCCGCGAAATTGCCTACCCGGGCACGTGGGACCTTCCCGTGAACAAGCTCCGATACGGTGCCTACCAACTCGCGCGCAAGCTCCGCGAAAAGCTCCGCTGACTCTTTTCTCCGCGCGAACTGGCAGCAAATGCCCTCAAAATTCAATTTTGCGGGCATTTGCTGCCAATTCGCGGCCACCCCACAGCGCACGGCGGACTTTCTCCACCACTTCGGGCCGGGGCCCGAGCAAATCGTCATGGTGGACCCGGACTTCGCGCCAACCCAGCCGTTCCGTTAAGGCCTGGCGCCTGATGTCCCTCTGGTACTGCTCAGCTTCCCCATGATGCCGCCCGTCGTATTGGAGGGAGACCCGCTCTTTGAGGTAAGCGGCATCAGGCCAGACAGCGGGCGCGCCCCACTCGTTGAAGATGACGTGGTTCAGCGTGGGTTCAGGCAAACCTGAATGCAGCAATATGAGGCGCATTTGCGTTTCCTGCGGTGAATCGGCGCCGACTCGAACCAAATCCAGGGCCAGCCGTGCCTTGCGTACGCCTCTCATGCCGGGGTGGCCTGCCACCATCGCCTTCAAATCCTCAATGGTTGCCAAGGCCTCGCGTGGTCTGGGATGGTTGTCGCCGTGCTCGACGACGATCGAGTCGCCCGCCGCGACAATGTCTTCGATGCTCATCAATTGGGCCAAGTCCAGCCACGTCCGCGCCGGCGAGGTGAGCCGGACGCCGTCGAGCACTATCACTTCACCCGGTTTGAACGTGAGTTGGTGCCCGGCAACATTCCGCCTCCGCGGTTTCCATGTCTCGCCCGGCCGAGCCAGGTGGATCCGCCAGTCCTCGTTGAGGGCCGCGGACAGACTGATGCGATGGATCCGCGCGGCCGACCCATGGCTCAGGCAACATTCGGGGTCGAGATCGGTGTAGCCACGGAGGTGCTCCGCGACCGTCCCCGTGCTGTGCAACGGCAGGCGCAATCCCCGCGACAACGTGACAATGCCGTCGCGGCGCAATTGTTTCGGACTCAATCCAAGGCTCTCGGCGGCCGACGCTGGAAAGGAGCCGTTCGGGAGTTGCTGTGGCATCGAAGTCCTGGACATCCTCAATTCTTGCCCGGCTTCGAGTCCTAATTTGAGTTATCCACAGGACGGATTCTGGCGTTAAGAACGAACTGGCAGCAAATGCCCTCAAAATTCGATTTAGAGGGCATTTGCTGCCAGTTCGCGCAAAGCGGCGGGGTGGATCAGCCTACTTGCGGGCGTAGCCTTCCCACTTGCTGGCCTGGTGCTCGCCGTCGACGAAGCGGATGGTGCCGGACTTGGAGCGCATCACGATGGACTGGGTCAGGACCTTGTCCTTGGAGTAGCGCACGCCCCTGAGGAGATCGCCGTCGGTGATGCCCGTAGCTGCGAAGTAGCAGTTGTCGCTCGT